>DATNLT010000003.1:0-2334 GCA_035602725.1 Candidatus Acidiferrales bacterium | reverse complement strand
CGCCGAAGAAGCTCGGCCGCTGGATCGTGGCCGAGGTCCGCCATCGCCAGTAGCAGGTGTTCGCTCGAAACGTATTCGTCATGAAATTTTCCGGCTTCAGCAAAAGCCTTGTCGAAAACCTGATTGAGCGCAGGACTCATGTGTTGCTGCCCGACCCCTGTAACCTTCGGCAAACGCTCGAGGCCTTGCTCGATATCGCGCGAAAGCGTCTCAGGCGGCGTACCCAAGCGCGCCAGCAGCGGGCGGACCACACCATCACTCTGCCCCAACAGCGCCGCGAGAAGATGGAGCGGCTCGATCTGCTGATGGTCGTGGCGCGCCGCCACCTCCTGCGCTTCTTGCAGGGCCTCTTGCGCCTTGATGGTGAGTTTGTCTAGGCGAGGCATTTGTCACTCCATGCTTTCACAATCTTAGACGAAAATGCGGGGAGTTGCGCCCGCGCAGGCTCCCCGCTTCGCTCCTGCCGACAGCGATGATTCCTCAGCGTCCATTGCCGTTCGTTTGAATGTTGACCTTCACCTGCTTCGGCTTCGATTCCTCGCGCTTCGGCAACGTTAGGGTGAGCACGCCGTGCACGTAATCAGCCTTCACCGCTTCGGTATTTACCGTGTTCGGTAGTGCGAAGCTTCGGCTGAACGAACCGTAGACACGTTCGACGCGCACGTACTTGTCTTCTTGCACGGTGTTGTCCATCTTGCGTTCGCCACGGATGGTCAGCATGTTGTTCTCCACGCGAACATCCAGGTCCTTCTCATTCACTCCCGGCAAATCGGCGGAAATCACGAGGGCATTTTCCGTCTCGTGAACGTCAACCCGCGGAGCCCAAGCGCTTAGCGTAGACTCACCGCGCGAGCCACCAAAAGAATCTTCGAACAAGTGATTTACCTGGTCCTGCAAAGTGTTCAAACCACGAAAAGGGGAAATAGCATTCATTTGAACGACCTCCATCGCTTAGATTATGGCGCATCATATTATCTTAGCGTGTAATTGTCAAGTACAATTTGGTAGCTCTTGACTTCTATATAAGTTGCTATTTTTCAATATAGTAGCGATATAATGTAGGCGAACTGTCGGGCTGGTTGTACCTTTTTCGTGAAACGAACTCGGGTTGCGTTGACCCATTCACGCAACCGCTGATTATCCGGTTAAACTACCGATGCATGAAGCTCAGCGATTTTGATTACCAGCTCCCGGAAGCCTCCATCGCGCAGCGCCCGCTGCCTGACCGGGATGCATCCCGGATGCTGATGGTTGAGCGCGGAGGCCCCGGCCTGTCCGACCACACGTTTCGCGCGTTCCCCGATCTGCTCCGCGGCGATGAGTTGTTGGTGGTGAATAACGCTCGCGTCATCCCGGCCCGGCTCTTCGGACGCCGCCGCGGCTGGAAGAGCGAGCCCTCGGGCGCCCGAAGCTCGCGCTCGCGTGAACATCTCTCTTCCGTGATTGAGGTACTGCTCACGCGCAGGCTGGATCGCGGAACCTGGGAGGCTCTGGTGCGTCCCGGCCGCAAGATGCGCGTCGGCGAGCGCATCGTCTTCGGCGAAGGCGAACTCGAAGGAGAAATCATCTCGCGGGGCGAATATGGCGAGCGGCAGATAAAATTTCTCTCCCCGGACGATCCAGAACCGCTGATCGAGCGGCTCGGCCATGTGCCGCTGCCGCCTTACATTCATCGGGAGGATGACGCGGCTGACTGCGAGAACTATCAGACCGTTTTCGCCAAACACAGCGGCGCCATCGCCGCCCCTACCGCGGGCTTGCACTTCTCAACCGCAATCGTCGAGCGTATTCGACAGCGTGGCATCGAGATTTGCGAGCTCACGCTCGATGTGGGTTTAGGAACGTTCCAGCCGATTCGCGAAGAAATCGTCGAACGCCACGCGATTCATACGGAAAGCTACGAGATTCCAGATGAGACTGCGGGACGAATCCGCAAGGCGAAGCAGCAGAGGCGGCCAGTGATGGCGATTGGCACGACGGTGGTACGAGCTTTGGAGGACGCGGCACAAAAGATGGCAACATCCACCGATCGCGTTGGGGCTTCCCTCCTGGCTTCTGGCCGCAACATAGCGGACATTTACATTTATCCTGGCCACGAATTTCGGGTGGTGGACCAGTTGCTGACCAATTTTCATCTGCCGCAATCAACCTTGCTGGTCTTGGTCGCGGCCTTTGCCGGCCGAGAACATATATTGCGAGCCTACGAGCACGCGGTGCGCGCCGGTTATCGCTTCTATAGCTATGGCGACTGTATGTTGATTCACTAGACAGCGCGGATCAATGTCTCACAAACTAAACGTCTCAAAACCAAGATTGCGGCGGGGAGGCTCCCCT
>DATNLT010000118.1:0-14160 GCA_035602725.1 Candidatus Acidiferrales bacterium | reverse complement strand
TTTTGCGCCCTTTCATTATGGCCGCTGGGCGTTTTATGGATCGGCGTGGGTTTGGGTCCCGGGACCCATCGTTGTGCGGCCCGTTTACGCGCCAGCCTTGGTGGCGTGGGTCGGCGGCGGTGGAGGCTTCGGCATCTCTGTAGGTATCGGCGCTGGCGTGGGCTGGTTTCCGCTCGGGCCGCGCGAAGTGTTTGTTCCCGCCTATCACGTCAGCGAACGGTACGTCACAAACGTCAACATTTCCAATACGGTGGTCAATCGCACCACGGTCGTGAACGTGTACAACAATCGCGTCTCGAACGTCACTTACGTGAATCGCAATGCAACGACCGTGGTTTCGCATGACACCTTTGTGAATGCGCGCCCGGTAGCTCGGAACGTTGTCAGCGTGCAGGCGCGCGATCTTGCCGCAGCGCCGGTGACGCGTAACGTTGAAGCCGCGCCGGAACGTGCGAGCGTCTATGGCGCAGGCGCCCACAATGCGCCGCATCCGTCCGCACAAATAATGAGCCGGCCGGTGGTTGCAAAACAGACGCCGCCGGAGCAGCCGAATCATTTTGCGCAGCGGCCCGCGCAGCAGACGCCTTTCGATCGCCCCCCGCAGAGCAGGCCCAACGCGGCTCCCAATTCGGGTATCCAGCAGCAGGATCGCGCGAATGCCAATGCGGGGCGCGAACAAGGAACTCAACAGCAGACGTATCACCCCGACGTGAAGCAAGCGCCGCCAGTTCGTCCGGCGACGCAAAAAGAACAGCAGGACGTCCAAGCCAAGCAAAAAACCTGGGAAAATGCGCACCCGCGTCCTGCCCCCAAGAGCAAAGGCCACGGGAATTAGGGCTTATCCACGATGCTGATGGCGATAGGCCGGCTGCGTAGGACTGCCCGCATAGCCGGCCGAAGGCCCCCGGAAAGCACGAGCCCAGCCGGCTGAGTGTCCGGTTCTGCAAAGAGCATTCCCACAAGCGGGCAAGCGTCACGAACAGAGCCCACCTTTCCTCACGTTAAGTTTTTCCTTTATAGTCAGTTAGCGGGTTCGCAATAGCGGCATTCCGCTTGCGCAGAATCACCAGTTCGTGTGTAAGCTCCCGATGGGCGAACGGAAGCCCTTTCAAATCATCTAGGCCCAGATTCTAACTTGGAGGCGTTGTTAGGAGGATCAGATGCCGAGAATTGAGCGTTTCCGCACGGCCGTAAAGGGGACATTGGAACAGACCAGTTTCGAACAAATGACCGCATCCGGTTGGCGTCCTGTCGCGATTGAGTGGGAACGCGAAGCGCCCGGCGAGCAATTGCCTTCGCGTCTGAAGATCGAGGAATTACCGTACGGCTTGCGCGTCGCGCAGGATTGCCACCATTTGGAAGAAGATCCCGTAGAAATGGATGCGCTGCAAACGATCATGGAAATGATTGTCCAGGATGCCACGCTCACGCGCATCGCGCAGGAGCTGAACCGGCGCGGATTTCCGACGCGCGATGGCGCGAAATGGTCGCCGTTGAGCGTTTACCAGATTTTCCCACGCTTGATCGAAGTGACGCCGCGCATCTTTGGCGATGCGGATTGGAAAACGCGCCGGCCGGACATGACGCGCGTCACTTGGAACTCCTGAGGCCATTGATCCGTACCTTTTGCAGGGAGGCCACACAGTGACCACACTTTTGCAAGACGGCAAGCAGGCGCTGCGCGCGCTGAGGAAGAATCCAGGTTTCACCGCCATTGCGATCCTCACCCTTGCCCTCGGTGTGGGTGCCAACGCAGCAATCTTCAGCATGATCAATTCGCTGCTGCTCCGGCCGTTGCCCGTGCAAGATCCCGCGCAGATCACGGTGCTGGCATTCCAAAGAGGCCACGGGCAACTCTCGTTATCGATGTCATACCTCGAATTCGAACACATGCGGCAACAAGCCGATAGCCCCTTTTCGGGGCTGCTCGGCTGGGAAATTGGCTCCGACGGCCTTCGCGTGGATGGCCAGAACCATGCTCTGCTAATGAGCTATGTGCCGGCTGGTTTTTTCCAGATCCTCGGAATTCAAGCCGCGCAAGGGCGGTTGCTTTTGCCCTCGGAAGGAAAAACACCCGGCGCCGATCCGGTGATTGTGCTCGGCTATGGATTTTGGAGCAGCCAACTCGGCGCGGATCCAACCGTCGTTGGCAAGAAGGCGCTGGTCAATGGTCATCCCTTCACGATTGTTGGTGTAGCGCCGAAGGATTTTCATGGATTGTCACCCCTGTTGGATATGCAGGCGTACGTGCCCTATGCGATGGCGGTGACGCTGGGTGAGTCGCCTGATCTCTTGACAAACATAAAGAACGACAACATCCATGTGCTGGGCCGCCTGAAGCCGGGCGTTTCCATCAGTGGGGCCCGTGCGGCGCTTGCGGTCGACGCATCCCGGCTCGCGCAACAGTTTCCAGATGTGGATCGGGACTTGACCATTTCGGTTTATCCCGAGCGCTTTTCGCGCCCTGACCCCCAATCGGCTGGCGGCATCATTTTCGCATCGGGACTCTTCCTGGCTTTGGCGGTGCTCGTGCTAGTGCTGGCGTGCATGAATGTAGCGAATCTACTGCTGGTGCGCGCCACGGTACGCCAACGCGAAATGGCGATTCGCGTTGCGCTCGGCAGTTCGCGCGCACGGCTGATCCGCTTATTGTTGACGGAGAGCGTGCTGCTGGCTGCGCTCGGAGGCGCGGTCGGTGTAGTTCTCGGCGAATGGGCGAGCAACGCTTTAGGATCCTTGAACCTGCACACTTCATTGCCGCTCGCCATCGACTTCAGCTTCGATTGGAGAGTGTTTGCCTTTAGCTTCGGTGTCGCTTTATTCACCGGAATTCTAGTGGGTATCGTTCCCGCGTTGCGGGCCGGGCGCACCGATCTTATCGCTACTTTGCGCGAATCGGGCAGGTCGGTGGCCGCCGGTCGCAACCGGCTGCGTAATACGCTCGTGACTTTGCAAGTAGCCGGCTCCCTGATGCTGCTGGTGATCGCGATGCTCTTCACTCGCAGCATGGCGAACGCACAGCATGTCAATTTGGGATTCAAGGCCGATGGTTTGGTCAACCTAACCATGGACCCAACCGGCATCGGCTACGATCACGAACAAGCGAAGCAATTTTACGATCAGGTGCTCGCACAGGTTCGTGCTCTACCCGGCGTCCAATCGGCAAGCGTCGCTTTCGCAGTCCCCATGGGATACATCAGCTCGGTCACGCAACTCAATATCGACGGCTACCAGGCTCCCGCCGGACAGGGGATGCCGTCCGTCGTGGACAATTACGTTTCGTCCGGATACCTGCAAAACATGGGTATCCCGCTTTTGCGGGGACGTGAATTCACCGATGCAGACAAGGCAGATACGAATTACGTGGCCGTGATCAATCAGGCAGCGGCGGAGAAGTTCTGGCCCAATCAGGATCCCATTGGACGCCATTTCAAGCTGCGTGACGACAAAAAGCAGCGCGTCGTCGAAGTTGTGGGTATTGCGCAGAATAGCCGCTACGACGATCTGAGCGGATCCATAGCTCCTTTTCTCTACATTCCCTATGCGCAGCACTTCGATTCCTTTTCCATCATGACGTTGCAGGTACGCGGCGCCAATGTTTCCGGTCTTGCGCATACCCTGGAAGAAACGATTGGGGGCATTGCGCCGGCGCTGCCCGTTTTTGACGTCCAGACCATGACGCAAGGTCTCGACACGTTGAATGGCTTCCTCATCTATAAACTCGGAGCAGCCCTCGCTGCAGTCATGGGCCTGTTGGGGTTAGTGCTCGCCATCGTCGGCGTCTACGGCGTGATCTCCTACGCGACCAATCAACGGACGCACGAGATCGGCATTCGGGTAGCCCTGGGCGCACAACCCAGTCAGGTGGTGAAACTGATTCTGCGGCAAGGCCTATTGATCGTAGGCATCGGCATTGGCGTTGGCTTGGTTTGTGCATTGGCTGCCGGGCGTGTGGTGACTCAATTCCTGGTTGGCGTGGGCGGGACTGATCCGGTCACTTTCATTTCGGTATCTGTGATTCTCACTGCCGTTGCGCTGTTCGCTTGCTGGGTGCCGGCGCGTAGGGCAATGCGCGTTGATCCAGCTATAGCGCTGCGCCACGAATAGCGCAATACGGCGGCAACCTCGGCAATTGCAGAAGCTCCACTGTCGTGCCATTCTCCTTTTGGCACCGAACCTTTCCGTGTGCATAGCGTCTAATCACGCAGGTTGTCGTGTGTAATTCGAGCAGGGAAGGACGCCATGGAAAATCTCTGGAAAGACATCCGCTTCGGCCTGCGCATGCTGGCGCAGAAGCCCGGGTTCACTGCCATAGCCGTCCTCACCTTGGCGCTGGGGATCGGCGCCAATACTGCAATCTTTACGCTCTTTGACTCGGTGTTGCTGCAGAAATTGCCCGTGCGCGATCCCGGACAGCTCGTACTCTTCACCAACGAAACCGGTGAAGGCACGCGCTCGAGTGATTCGGTGCTGCCCGGCCACTGGGATTACTACTCCTGGGAAAATTACCAATACCTGCGTCAGGAGCCGCTACCGTTTACAGATCTGGCGGCTTACCGCAGCGGCCAAGGACCCGTTTCCGTACGGATGCCCGGCGCAAACGGCGGCGATGCGCAGGTACAGCGCGCCACCGTACATCCAGTCTCTGGAAATTTCTTTGATGTGATGGGGGTTCCCGCCGCGTTGGGCCGCACTCTCGAGCCTTCAGACGATCAGCGCAACGCACCGCCTACCGCCGTGGCCAGCTACGACTACTGGAAGCAGCATTTGAATGGCGATCGTGGCGCGGTCGGACGCACGGTGATCCTGAACAGCACATCGTTCACCATCGTCGGCGTGATGCCGCAGTCGTTTTTCGGGGAGCGCGTGCGCACCGCGCCCAATTACTGGGTACCGCTTTCCTTTCAGTCGCAGATCGAGTTGCGTCCTTCCTATCTGGACGATCCCAACGCTTATTGGCTCAATCTGATCGCCCGCATCAAGCCGGGCGTCACCATGGCGCAAGCGCAAGCAGCCGCCACGATCGCGCTGCAGCAATTTCTGCTCAACAAGCAAGGCTCCAAACTCACGCCCGAAGACCGTCAAAATATTGCGAAGGTGTATGTAGGACTCTTCGACGGCAGCACCGGCGTTTCGCATCTGCGCGACATTTATTCGCAGCCCCTGCGAATTCTGCTTGCAGTGGTGGCCATGGTATTGCTGATCGCCTGCGCCAACGTCGGCAACCTGATGCTCTCGCGCGCCTCGGCGCGGCAAACGGAAATTTCCGTGCGTCTGGCGCTGGGCGCCAGCAAACTGCGTCTGATCCGGCAATTGCTCACGGAAAGCCTACTGCTCGCACTGGTGGGCGGAGCCTGTGGAATCATGCTTGCCCACTGGGGCGTGGATTTGCTCGTTACGGCGCTCGCGAAGAATTCGCCCATGAAGCCGCACCTCAATGGTCCCGTACTTTTATTCACGATTGGTGTAACGGTGTTTGCGGGGATTTTGTTTGGCCTGGCGCCGGCCCTCTACGCTCGCAAGACTGATCTTGCCTCCGCGCTGCGCGCCGGAAGCAAGCGCGTTGCCGGCGGAGACCGCAAGTGGGGTACGACGCAAATTCTCGTGATTGCGCAGATCGCGATTTCGCTTGTGCTGCTCGTGGGCTCGAATCTTTTTGCTCGCAGCCTCGTGAACCTCGAGCGGCAGAAGCTCGGCTTCGATGCCTCGCACGTGTTGTTGGCGCAGATCAATCCGCGTCTCGCCGGTTACAAGCCCGAAAATGCCGCTCCCTATTACATGCGTCTTACCGATGCGATCAATCGCCTGCCCGGGGTCTCCAGCGGCACCATCGCGCGCTACAGCCCACTTTCCGGATCCGAGAGCACCAGCAACATTTCCGTACAAGGCTATGCGGCGGCAAAGGATGAGGACATGGACGCGCACGGCGTGACCGTGGCGTCCCATTACTTGGAAACGATGGGCATCACGTTGCTCCTCGGCCGCGAAATTGATCAGCGCGACGGCGCCACAGCGCCCAAGGTCGCCATGGTCAATGAAGCCTTCATTCGCCGCTATCTGCCGCGGCAGGATCCCATCGGAGCGCACTTTGGTTTTGGCGATGAAAAGCACGCGGGCGACATGGAAATTATCGGCGTGACGCAGAATGCGCAATTCAGCACCGACGTTCGCGATCCCATCGAGCCGATGGTCTTCCAGCCCTATGCGCAGGAGCAGGATCAGATGGTGCTCTCGGGTGAAGTCGCGATTCGTACTACAGGAAATCCCGATGCCGCCGCTTCTGAATTGCGGCAAGCGATTGCGGATGTGGACCCGACCGTACCGATTTCTGGTGTGCAAACTCTGGCCACACAAGTCTCCGAGAATTTCGAAGAGCAGCGCATTGCGGCGCAGTTAATCACGTTCTTTGGCGGCTTGGCGCTTTTGCTGGCCTGCATCGGCCTCTACGGTATCGTCGCGCAAGGCGTCGCCCGCCGAACGAATGAAATCGGCGTGCGCATGTCTATGGGCGCGCAGCCGGGTGACATTCTTCGCATGATTTTGCGGGATACGTTGATTCTCGTTGCCGTCGGTTTGGCCATTGGACTACCTGCGGCGTTCGGCGCCACGCGATTGATCTCGAGCCAGCTTTACGGCGTGGGCGCGGCTGATCTGCTTTCGTTCGTGGCTGCCATCGTGATCCTTGCGGCGGTCTCCGCGCTCGCAGGTTTTCTGCCGGCGCGCCGCGCGGCGCGTGTCGATCCTATGGTCGCCCTTCGGTACGAATAGCGCGCAATTCGTCCGCCGATTTGGCGGAACGAAAGCGGTTTCAGAGCGTATAAACGTGGAAAGAGGTTGCCACGATGAATACGCTCTGGCACGACCTGCGTTACGGCCTCCGCATGATGTTCAAAAGGCCGGGATTCACGGTGATGGCGGTGCTCACGCTGGCGCTGGGCATTGGCCTGAACGCCGCAATCTTCTCGATTTATAACACGCTCATCCTGCGGCCGTTGCCCGTGCGCGATCCATCGCGCGTTGTGAACCTCTATTCCGAGATTCGCGGCGAACGACACGCCGACTCTTTCTCTTATCCCGCATTTGCCTACTACCGCGACAACAATTCCACTTTCTCCGCGCTTGCGGCTTACGCGGGCGGAAGAGTTTTGTTAAGCGGGCTGCAAGGGTCGAACGTATCCTCATCTGCGCCCGAATGGCTGCATACCCAGCTCGTCTCCGGTAATTATTTTGATCTGTTGGGGGCCAGACCCGTGCTCGGTCGCAGCTTCCTGCCGGAGGAAGACAAGGTTCCCGGCGCGCGTCCTGTGGTTGTGTTGGGCTATGCGTTTTGGCAGAGCCGGCTGGGCGCCGATCCGGCCATCATCGGCAAATCGCTCACCCTGAATTCGCTGCCCTACACGGTGATTGGCGTCGCGCCGAAAGGTTTTATCGGCACCGACGTGGATGCGCCTGGTGCATGGATTCCGATGATCATGAGCGCCAACGTGCAAACGAATCCAACTCTTCTGGAAGACCGCGAATCGAGCTGGCTGCTTGCGGTTGGCAGGCTCAAGCCCGGCATTACCTTAGACCAATCGCAAGCGGAGATGGCCGTGCTTGCCGATCGTTTTCACGCGGCCGATAAGAACCTCGGGCAGAAATCCACTGTGGTGGTCACGCCGGGCGGCTTCTTGAGCCCGTCACAACAGTCCGATGTAGCGCCTTTTGCAGTTCTACTGATGGCGGCGGTGGGCCTGGTGCTGTTGATCGCGTGTGCCAATGTTGCGAACTTGCAACTGGTCCGTGGTGTTTCGCGCCGGAAGGAAATGGGAATTCGGCTATCGCTGGGCGCTTCGCGAATGAGGCTCATCCGCCAGCTACTAGCCGAAAGCATGTTGCTTTCGGCGGCTGCGGGCTTGGGCGGACTGTTTATTGCCTGGTGGGCGGCAGCTTTATTTGTCGGCTTGATACACCCTCCCGGCCAGAATGCGCTCAGTTTACAAATTGCGCTGGACTGGCGCGTTGTGGCCTATCTCGCAGGGATATCCCTAAGCGCCGGTTTGGTGACGGGCTTGGTGCCGGCATTGCGTGCCTCCCGCCAAGACCCTTTGCACGCTATCCGTGGGGAAGCCGCAGGCTCGTCGTTCCGTTCGAGTTCGAGGTTGCGGGCAATTCTCGTGGCGAGCCAGGTGGCGACCTCGCTCTTCTTGTTGGTTGCAGCCGGGCTTTTAGTGCGCGCGTTAGGTAAAGCACGCAGCGTCGATCCCGGGTTCAATCTCAGTCAAGTAGCCGCGCTGTCGCCCGAACTTCGCGTCCGCGGCTACACCAAGCCTCGGGCGGCGGAATTTGATAGACAACTCTTACAGCGTGTCGCTGCGCTTCCTGGTGTTGCGAGCGTTGCCCTTGGCCACACCATCCCGCTCGGTGATTCGTTCACCGAAACCAACATCATGGCGCAAGGGCACGAACCGCCCCCGGGTCAGCCCACACCGGCAGTGAACTACAACGTTGTGTCCTCAGAATTCTTCACCACGGTCGGCATTCCGTTGCTGCAAGGCCGTTCGTTCACCGAGGCGGAGATAGCCAACGGCGCGCGTCTGGCCGTTGTGAGCGCGTCGCTGGCTCGCATGCTGTGGCCCGGCCAAAACGCCATCGGCAAATATCTGCGGTCGGGCAGAAAATCTCCTCCCTACGAAGTCGTGGGCATCGCGGGTGATGTGCGCAACGTCTACTTGTGGTCTTCGGACTTGCCCTATCTTTATCTGCCACCGCTGCCGGAAAACATGGATAGTTTCACGGACATGAGTGTATTCGTACGCACGCAAGGAGCTCCCGGGCCCGCAGTCGCTGCGCTACCTGGAATCGCGCGGTCGATTGATCCCGCGGTGCCGGTGACGTCCCGCTTGCTCGCCGAGAACCTCGCCACCTGGATTTGGCCCTCGCAGATCGGGGCAGGGCTTGCCGCCGGACTCGGATTGCTCGCTCTCGTCCTTGCGGCCGTTGGCATCACCAGCGTCACCGCCTTCGCAGTCGGCCAGCGAACTCGCGAGATCGGTATTCGCATGGCTTTGGGTGCCAATGCAAACAAGGTTGTGCAGCTTTTCGTCTGGCAAACCGGGCGGCTCGTGCTCATCGGGGGCGTGACGGGTCTTGCCCTTGCCGCGGTGGCGTCGCGTGTGCTTGCAAGTTTTCTGTACGGAATCAGCGCGGTGGATAGCATCGCCTTTATGGGGGTGACGCTCCTGTTGGCAGGTGTAGCGCTAGCCGCCTGTTGGATTCCAGCGCGCCGCGCGACGAAAGTAGACCCCTTGATAGCGTTGCGCTACGAATAGCGGCAGTGCGTCGTGCCGGCGTTCCAAGACCCCGTCTAAGCGTCGTCCATGAATCGCCGAATCTTGCGCAAGACGCTTTGAAACATCGCTGCTGTGAGCAGACCGGTTTGCGTGTTCTGCTGGCTGGGGTGGTAAGAGCCAAAGAGGCGTGGCAAGTCATTGGGCAATTTGTAACTGGTGCCGTGGCCAAAGTCGTAGCCCGCCGCAGTTTCCATCTTTCCGCTGCGAATCAGCATGCGCAGGTAATGCGTCCAGGCGATTTGGCCCAATGCCAACACGGCGCGAGGCCGAAGCACATCCAGCTCTGCTTCCAGGAATGGTAGGCAATTCGCAATTTCCTGCGGCGTGGGCTTATTTGCGGGTGGCGCACACCGCGCGACGGCACCGATATAAACATCGCGTAGCACAAGACCGTCGTCGATCCTCTGAAACGTGGCTTGATTCGCGAATCCAGCGCGATGGAGTCCGGCAAAAAGGAATTCGCCGCTGCGGTCCCCGGTAAACATCCGGCCGGTGCGATTCGAACCATGCGCGCCGGGCGCCAAGCCGACGATCATCAGCCGCGCGTTTGGATCACCAAAGCCCGGTACGGGACGTCCCCAATAGTCGTGAGCGAGATAGGCTCGCCTTTTTGTACGCGCCACTTCCTCGCGATAGGTCACCAAGCGGTCGCATGCCCGGCAATTCGTGATGCGCTCGTTTAAAATGCGCAACTGGCCGGCCCTATCAAGAGCGGTATTTTGGTGTTCCGAACGAGCGGATTTCGCGGTCCCCATCAAGAAGACCCAGTGTGCATCAAGAGGCTTTCTGCATTTCCACCGGAAGCTGCAACCTGGCGCGGCAACCTCGCGCATCACGCCGATTTTCGAGCGTCAAGCTGCCACCGTGAGCTTCGGCAATCTGCCGGCTGAGCACCAACCCAATCCCAGAGCCGCCTGGTTTTGTGGTGAAGAATGGCACGAAGAGATTCGTGGTGTTCGAAAGCCCCGGACCATCATCATCAATAAATACTTCGATCGAACCGTTTTCTCGCGTCCAGCCCACGCGCACGCCGCCATGCGTCTCCATCGCTGCGTCAGTGGCATTTCGAACCAGATTGATCAGAAGCTGGTCGAGCTGATCGCCGTCCGCGGAAATCTCAATGCGCGGGCCTGGAACAACCTGCACGTTGATCCTCTGCTCGAGGCTTACCGTGCGCGCCACCCACCGCGCTACGTCCACCGGACCGGGTACGGGCTGCGGCAACCGCGCAAGGCGTGCGTAAGCATTCATAAACCGTCCCAGCGATTCGGCCCGCGCGCGAATCACGTTCAGGCCGCTGCACATATCGGGTGACGCGTCCTCGGGCCATTCCGCAGGCGTAGGCAGGCGGCGTAGCATGGTCTCCATGCTTTCCGCCACACTCTGAATCGGCGCCAGCGAATTATTGAGCTCGTGCCCGATTACGCGGATCAGCCGCTGCCACGCTTGCCGTTCTTCCTCGCGTAAAGCGCGGCTCAAATCCGAGAGCACGAGTAACTGGTGCTGCAAGCCGCCCTCGCGGAAGGTGGTGCGGCGCATGTCCCAGCGGCCTTTGCCGCCGGGAAAATTTACCTCGACGGTGCGCTCCGGCTCTCCTTGTATGCACTCTGCCAAATCCAATTCCTCTGCGGTACGGCCCATCATGCGCTCCGCCGTAATGCCAAGAAGTCGCTCGCCGGCGCGATTTACAAGGCGTAAATGGTGATCGCCGTCAAACGTGAAGACGGCCACGTCAATTTCTTCAGCAACCTTGCGCAGCAGCGCGGCGGCTTCGACGGCTTCGAGCCTCTGAGAGCGCAGCGTTTCACCCAGCGCGTTTACCTCTCGCATCACATCGCCCAGCGAATCGCGCGTGGCCGCCCCGCGACCTCGAATCGAAAAATCGCCTTCGCGCATCGCTGCCAGGAGATTGGAAAGCGTTTGCAAGGGGAACGCGACGTTATTGCGCACCGCGGCGGCAAATCCTATCCAGATCCCTACGATCAAAATGGTCAGCGTCCAGCAGGTTCGCGCCTGGTAGGGGCCGGTCCACAGCAGAATCAGCGCTGCGGCGGACCCCGGCAGACCCGCCGCCATCGTCAGCACGATGATTCTGCGCTCGAGATGCAGTTCGCTCATAGGCCGTACTTCTGCATCCTGCGATAGAGCCCGCTGCGGCTTAGACCCAGCGCCATGGCGGCCTGGCTTACATTGCCATCAAACCGCGAGAGCGTGCGCTGCACCAGATAGCGCTCCACGTCCTCGAGGCTCATCTCTTCCAAACGCGAAGCGCCCGAAGCCGCCGGACGCAGCCCGAGATCGGAAGCGCGGATCTGGTTGCCCTGCGCCAGCAGCACGGCGCGCTCGACGCTGTGATCGAGTTCGCGCACGTTTCCCGGCCAGGGATGCTCCATCATGGCTTGCATGGCCGCCGTTTCGAAACCAGAGAGCGTTTTCCGATAGCGCTGGCCATACGTCCGTAAAAAATGATTCGCCAACAGCGGAATATCCTCACGGCGTTCGCGCAGGGGTGGCAGCATGATTTCAATGGTGTTCAGCCGAAACAGCAAATCCTGCCGAAATCGGCCGGACGATACTTCGGCATTCACATCGGCATTCGTCGCCGCCAAGATTCGAACGTCCACGCGCCGGGTTTTCGAAGACCCAACGCGCTCCATCTCACCGGTTTCCAGCACGCGCAGCAGCTTCGCTTGCAAATTCAGAGGCACGTTCGCAATTTCGTCAAGAAAAAGCGTACCGCCATCCGCCAATTCGAAACGCCCCACGCGATCCATTTTCGCGTCGGTAAACGCCCCCTTTACGTGTCCGAAAAGTTCGCTTTCGAAAATTCCTTCGGAAAGGCCTCCGGCATTGACGGTCACCAGAGGCTTATTGGCCCGCGGCGAAAGCGCAAAAAGGGTCTTTGCCACAACTTCTTTGCCGGTTCCATGATCTCCGGTGATTAGCACGTTGGCGTCGGAAGGCCCGATCTTGGCGATCAGATCGAGCACCGGCCGCATGGCCGCCGATTCAGCGATAAACGTGGGCAGCGCATCCGCGCGCAGCAGCCTGTTTTCAGCTTCGAGACGTACTTGCCGCCGGAGCGCCCTGCGTAATTCCACCTGCGTCTTCAGAATAGCGATCAGCCGTGCATTTTCCCAAGGTTTGGGAATGAAGTCCCGTGCGCCGCGGCGCATCGCTTCCACGGCCAGTTGCACGCTGCCCCAGGCCGTCATCACCACCACGGGTAACCCGCTATCCATCGTCTGGATGCGCGTCAGAAGGTCGAGCCCTTCCTCCCCGGATGTGGTATCGCGCGCATAGTTCAAGTCCATCAGGACGATATCGAATTCGCGGATTTCGAGCGCGGCCAAGATTTCGGCGGGGGATGCAGCGGTTTGTATTTCGTAGCCTTCGCCCTTCAGCAGCAGCCGCAGGGCTTCACGCACGTCCGGTTGATCATCGGCGACGAGCACGCGCGCCGCGGCAGGGTTCGTTGTTTTCATTCCGAGGTTGGGTTGCGCCTTAAGGGATTCGAATCCAACGCGGCGCACAGGACCCGGGAACCGCTCCGGGTCCACGCGCTGCGCACCCTGCTATTCTACGCGAATGGTGCCGGACGATGTGCTCACCGAGATCAGTGGCCCGCCGCCATGGGCTTTGCCGTGCAACTCGTGCCGCCCCATGGTGCCGCTGACGAGAAGTTCGTGGGACGTTTCGATATTGCCCGATCCGGCACTTGCGTCGAGTTCGAAACCGGCATCCGCCGGTAAGCGCAACGTCACGCCTCCCGATCCCGAATGCAATCGCCAATCACCCGTGGGCGAGCCATCCACCTGGATGCCGCCGCTTCCGGTCCGCGCCGCCACACGCCCGTGCACGCCGCGGAGGGTGATGCTACCGGATCCCGTCTGCACGTCCACATCACCAGGGGCGGTCTGCGAGTATTCAACTTCTCCGCTGCCAGTCTGCGCGGTGAGACCGCCGGCCACGCCGTCAGCGCGAATCGAGCCGCTGCCCGTGGTCGCGCGCACGCTGCCCTGAATAGAATCGAGCGTAATGGTGCCGGAGCCGGTACTGGCATGCAGTTCCGCGCCGATATGGCTGATGCGGAGGCTGCCCGATCCCGTATTGGCTTCCACGGGTCCGTGAACACCGTCCAGTTCCTGGCTGCCCGACCCTGTTTGCGAACGCAGCTTGGTGTCCGGAGGAACTACCAGCTCATAGCTGATGGAAACGTTGCGTTTCAATTCTTCGTCATGGATTTCGCCGATGTTCACCACGTTGCCGTTCTGTTCGATCGGAGGGTTAGACTCGATCCGATGGACTTTCTCCTGCGCATTTTGCTCGTCGACGTGCCATCCCGAGTTAATGCGGATCTTTCCCACAATGTGAATCTCCGATCCGCTGCCCGTGCGCACGCTGATCGATCCGGAGCCAGTAGATACGGTCAGATCCACGGCCCCGCTCACTCTTAGCGTGCGATCAAACGATCCTTCGGCAACGGTGTCTCGCGCAAACGCTGCCACGGAAAATAGCGTGGCGGCCGCGAGCGCGACGATCGCGCCTCGGTGAAATTTTGCCAATCTCATCTGCGATTCTCCTCGTCGGCCGTAGAAATCCGGCCTGTTCGCGTTAAGGGCCATTTAGCCGGCCGTCGCGCTACTAGATAAGACGCCGCGCAGAGCTCATATGTCAGCAACGTCCAGGCGCTCGACAAAGGGCCTCGGTAGTGAGCTTTACTCATATCGCAGCGCAACCATGGGATCCACTCGCGTCGCGCGCTGCGCCGGGAGATACGCGGCAAACAGCGCCACCGCGACCAGCAGCAACGCCACCCCTCCGAACG
>DATNLT010000117.1:0-23041 GCA_035602725.1 Candidatus Acidiferrales bacterium | reverse complement strand
TAGGAAAGGTGATCGGTGCCGCCGGTGTTGCGAATCGTCAGCGTGTCCATACCCATGCTGGCAAACGGCTTCATCCATTCATTAAAAATTGGCGCTGCGGCGTCATTGCCTTGCAAATATACCCCGCGCAATTTGCCGCTGCCGTTGTCGATATTGAAATACACGTCGAAGTTCTGGTGTTCCGGCTGCTTGAGCTGCATCGTAGCCGGATCGCCGAAATGGGCCTTTACGTAGGCGCGTGATCCGAGCAGGCCTTCTTCTTCGCCCGTCCACAGACCGATGCGTACGGTGCGCCTCATTTTCAACCCGGAAGTCTTGAGCACACGCATCACTTCCATCATCACCGCGGAGCCGACGCCATTGTCCGTGGCGCCCGTGCCGGAATGCCATGAATCGAAGTGGCCGCCGATCATCACAACCTGATTCGCCAGTGCCGGATCGGAACCCGGAATTTCGCCGACAATGTTGAACGAGTCGAGCGTGTCGTCTATAAACTTGTTTTGAATGTTGAGCTCGACCTTCACCGGCAACCCATCCTGCAGCGTGCGGTAAATGCGATTGTAATGCTCGGCCATCAGCATCACTTGATTCAGCGTCGGCGGCACGCCTTCATCGTAGATGTGCGCGCCTTGCGGCAGTTGGTCGATCGCTTGCGCCTGCTGCACGAAGAGATTGCCGTCGGTTCCGCGACCTTCTTGGAAGATCGCGACGATCCCCTCGTCTTGCAGGAATTTGTAGAGAATCGGGCGGAAACGCGTGGCCTCCTGCTGCGCGCGCTGCATCATCTCGCGCTGGGCCGGCGTCAACCCCGGGGGTCCAAAGAAACCGCGCCCGCCCCTTCCGGCTGGGTAATCTTGTTCCGCCATCGCGGCCAGTTCCGCATCGGTATAGCGGTGCGCCAGCGGTTCCGTGCTCATCGTCAAGTCGATCGGCGTGGTCAGCAAAACGATTTTGCCTCCCAGTTTGCCCTTGTACTGATCGAAATCTTTCTCGCTCGCGATATTTACGATCATCGCTTCGGCCTCCACCGGACCCTTCGTGCCCGGCGTCCACGCCAGCGGGTAGGCCAGCAGTGGATACGTCACCGGCGAGGTCACGTTGGCCCAGAAGCGTTCATTCACCCAGCCGCGGCCGAATTGCCAAGTCTCAAAATGGACATTGGAGAGCCCCCAATCCTTCATTTGCTGCAGCGCCCAATCGCCCGCGAGCTTCACGTTGGGCGAACCGGTAAGGCGCCCGCCGTAGACGTCGCTCAGGAAGCTCAGCGTCTTCATTACTTGCGAATCGCGGATCGCTTCGTCCTTAATCTTGTACACCGCGTCCAAGTCGACCGCATCCTGCTGCGTTTGCTGTGCAACCGCCGGGATCACCAGCAACAGAGCAATGCTCCACATCGCAAACTTCCGCACCGCACACCTCCACCAAAGTGAAATCGTCTTGCCTATCAATGCTCGCGGTTGCGAGCGCGTGCTGCGAACCACTCGGCAACACCGGGACCCGTAATGCAGAGCTTTCGCCGGCTCTTCCGGAAAGCATCAATACAGGTAGCGCCGTCGAATGGCGTCCATTAAACTGCGGTAGCGCTTTTTGCGCAACAGCCATCGCTTTCGGAGATCCGCACGCCGATCCGACAAGGCATCCGGTTACGATCGAACACTTATGGCGACTAACAAACCTTACGATGTTGCGGTGATCGGCGCGGGCGTCTTCGGCGCGTGGACCGCGTATTTATTACGCCGTGCCGGGCGCCGCGTTGCTTTGGCGGAGGCTTACGGTCCCGCACACGCTCGAGCGAGTTCTGGGGGCGAGTCACGGCTAATCCGCATGGGTTATGGGCCTGACGAGCTGTTTACGCGCTGGTCGGTCCGCTCGCTGGAAATGTGGATCGAATTTTTCGAAAGTGCTCGCCAGCCGCTCTTCTTCCCGACCGGAATTTTGTGGATCAATAACGAAGGCGATGCTTACGCGAACGCAACAAAGGAGACGCTCTCTCGCGTCGGTGTGCCACACGAAATTCTTACGCGCGTGGAACTTGAATATCGCTGGCCGCAAATCGCGTTTGGCCGCGCCTCGTGGGGATTGTTTGAGCCGAATAGCGGCGTATTGCTCGCGCGCCGCGCCGTGGCTACCGTCGTGCAAGCCGCGTTGCAAGAGGGCGTCGATTATTTCGCCGAGCAGGTGCTCTCGCCCGAAGGTGCGCGAAAAGCAGACAATGTACGCACCACCACCGGCGAGGTCATCCGCGCCGGTGAGTTTGTCTTCTGCTGCGGGCCGTGGCTTGGCAAAGTTTTCCCAAACCTGCTTGGCAGCCGCATGTTCGTCACGCGCCAGGAAGTCTTCTTCTTCGGCGTGCCTGCGGCGAACCGGCAATTCGCGCCGCCCGCCATGCCTGGCTGGCTCTACGTAGCCGACCTGTTCTACGGCATGCCCGATCTCGAGAGCCGCGGCTTCAAAATCGCGCACGATCAGCATGGGGAGCGTTTTGATCCGGGCGCCGGTTCGCGCGTGCCAACTCCTCAAGGCCTCGACGCCGCGCGCGCCTATCTGGCCGAACACTTCCCCGCGCTTGCCGATGCGCCCATGGTGGAAGCTCGCGTCTGCCAATACGAGAACACCTCAAATGGCGACTTTCTAGTAGATCGCCATCCGGATTTTGACAATGTCTGGATTGCCGGTGGCGGCTCGGGCCACGGTTTCAAGCATGGCCCGGCGATGGGCGAATATGTCGTGGGAAGACTCGCCGGTACCGTCGTGCCCGAACCGCGTTTTGCGCTCGATTCGAAAGCTTCAGCGCAAAAACGTACCATCTTTTAGCGCGCAGTGGGCGTGGCCGAGACACGCCTTTACACGATTTCGTTGGTTGAGGAGCTTCTGTCATGTTGAATTCTTCTTTTTCCGATTTGGCTGCCAAGGCGGACCGCTTTCGCGCGCTGCACGCGGGCCCGCAACTGCTTGTGCTAACGAACGTCTGGGACGCGATAAGCGCGCGTCTCGTCGAGGAAGCAGGCTTCCCCGCCATCGCCACTTCCAGTGCCAGCGTAGCGCAAGCGTTAGGCTACGCCGATGGCCAATTTGTGCCGCGCCAGGAAATGTTGGCCGCCGTGGCGCGTGTCGCGCGAGCCGTTCGTATACCGGTAAGCGCCGATCTCGAAGGCGGCTACGGCGTAGGCCCGGAGAACGCCGCGCGCCTGGCTGGCGAATTAATTTCCGCGGGCGCCATCGGACTCAACCTGGAAGACGGGCTGGATGAAGCTTCCGCAAAATTCAAGGACTTGTCGCAACAAGTCGAGGAGATTCACGCGATCCATGAAGTCGGCGCCGGGTCCGGTATTCCGATCGTGATCAACGCTCGCACCGATACGTTTTGGCAGGGTAAGGGAGAATCGGGTGAGCGATTCGCTGAAGCCGTGCGGCGTTGCCAAGCCTACCGCCACGCTGGCGCGGATTGTCTTTTCGTCCCAGGGCTAACCGACGCGGAAACCATCAGTGCGTTCGTACGGGAAATCGGTGCGCCGCTCAACGTCCTCGCCGGTGCGGGCGTCCCCAACCGGGGTGAGCTCACCCGGCTGGGCGTGCGGCGTCTCAGCTTTGGCTCCTCGCTCGGGAGGGCCACCTACGGCCATTTCCGCGGTCTATTGCGACGGGTCGCGAGCGACGAGCCTACCGAGACCATTCTCGCTGGCGCCATACCCTACGCCGAGCTCAACGCTCTCTTCCTACCGCGGTCCGCCCAGAAGGCGCAGCGCAAGTCCTGAGCAACTTGAGTCGCGCACCCATCCAATTTCGCCCCGGAAACGTATTACAATATGTAAAACGATTCGATATTGAGCGGCCTCCCGAGAAGCCCTCGGAGAAACCTTATGCTCATTGGCAAACATGCTGATATTCCCTCGTCGGAGATCACTCCGAAATCCACGTATTTGAATCGCCGCAAATTCATCACCGGCGCGGCAGCCCTCGGCGCAGCTGCGCTCGGGTCGAAATTTCTCGGAAACGTGGCATTTCCGCGACAAACGGCCGAAGCGGGCGACAAGCTCACGACCGTAAAAAGCCAGCTCTCTACCACCGGCGAGACGCTTACCAGCTTCAATGACATCACGCACTACAACAACTATTACGAGTTCGGTGTAGATAAAGGTGATCCGGCAAAAAATGCAGGCCGCCTGCAGACGCGCCCCTGGACCATTCAGGTGGAAGGCCTCGTCAAGCAGAAGAAGACCTTCGATATCGACACGCTGCTCAAGCTACGCCCCCTCGAGGAACGCATTTATCGCCATCGTTGCGTCGAGGCCTGGAGCATGGTGATGCCCTGGGTTGGTTACTCGCTCTCGGAATTCATCAAGGAGTGCGAGCCGCTTTCCACCGCCAAATACGTCCAATACTTCACCCTCTACGACACGAAGCAGATGCCGTGGACCCGCGAGGCTGGCCTCGATTGGCCTTACTCCGAGGGGCTCCGGATGGACGAAGCTATGCACCCCCTCACACTGATGTGCTTCGGTCTCTATGGTGAAACGCTTCCCAATCAGGATGGCGCGCCCGTGCGTGTGATCATTCCTTGGAAATACGGCTTCAAGTCCTGCAAGTCCATCGTGAAGGTGCGCTTTGTGGATAAGCAGCCGCCGACCGCTTGGAATGAAGCCAACGCCCATGAATACGGCTTCTATTCGAACGTGAATCCCAACGTGGATCATCCGCGCTGGAGCCAGAAGACGGAGCGCCGGATCGGCGAGCCGTTCTACAAGCAGACGCGCCAGACGCTGATGTTCAATGGTTACGGCGATCAGGTCGCTAGCCTGTACGCAGGAATGGACCTGCGGAAATACTACTAATTGTCGAATTGAATTTTTCCGACGACGCGAAAGGTTGCGCGTGAAGTCTGCGGTGCGCTTGCGGTGAAGAAGCCGAGCGCTTCCGCTTCTAGGAGCACATGCCGAAAGCCGCCATCATTTCCCTGAAGGTCGCTGCCTTCTTCGCTGCGCTCGTGCCCTTCGGGTTGCTGGTTTACGGTGGGTTCACCAACAACCTCGGACCCGATCCCATCGCCACCCTCACGCACACCACCGGCGATTGGACGATTCGTTTCCTGCTGATCACTTTGGCCATCACCCCGATCCGGCGATTGAGTGCACACCTGAATTGGCTCGTGCGTTTCCGTCGCATGATGGGTCTTTACGCCTTCTTTTACGGCACGATGCATCTGCTCACGTACGTGTGGCTCTATTCGCAATTTGACGTGCATCGCATGATCGCGGACATTCTGAAACGCAGGTTCATCACTGTAGGCATGCTCGGTTGGCTCCTGATGCTTCCGTTGGCGCTCACGTCCACCGCGTGGGCCATCCGCAAAATGGGCGGAAGGAAATGGCAGATGTTGCACCGCCTCGTGTATTTCGCCGCAATTGCGGGCGTCATTCACTACTGGTGGCTGGTAAAGAATGGCGTCTATACGCCGCTCACATACACCGTGATTCTCGCGGCGCTGCTGTTGGCCCGAATTGTTTGGAATTTTGCGAAAGCGCGCAAACAGCCGGCGCAAGTCATACGCGCAACTTCGTAGCCGATTCCTACCGAATCTGGTGCGCGCCGTCGGAAGGCTCGCACACCATCACCTCAGGCGTAATTCCAGTCGCCGCCTTATAACGCTTCGCGAGATCTTTAGCGAACGATTCTGCCTGTTTCGTCCACACCAGATTCACCGTGCAGCCGCCAAACCCTGCGCCCGTCATCCTCGCGCCGATGCACCCGGGCAATTCATTGGCAAGCTCCACCATCGTGTTGAGCTCGTCGCAGCTCACTTGAAAATCCTCATCGAGGCTTTCGTGCGAAGCCGACATCAGCTTCCCCACTTCTTCATAACGTCCCGCCTGCAGAGCGGACGCGGCGGCTTCCACACGCCCAATTTCCGTGGTCACGTGCCGCGCCCGGCGCCGGATGGCGTCCGGCCAATCCGTGGACTCCTTCTCAATATCGGCCCAAGTCACATCGCGCAATGTCCTCACGGTCGTTCGCCGCGCTCGAATCCTTCGCACCGCTTCCTCGCATTCCGCGCGGCGCCGATTGTATTCGGAAGCTACCAGCGCATGCTTCGCCATCGTATTCGCCACCACCACGCGAACCTTCGTGCCATCGAGCGGCACCGGCATCGTTTCGAGCGTGCGGCAATCAATCAAAAGCGCGTGATCCTTCTTGCCAAAGCAGGCCACCAGTTGATCCATGATTCCGCACTGCATGCCCACAAATTCATTTTCTGCGCGCTGGCACAATCGCGCGATTGTGGTCAAGTCTTTGCGCCGGCCGCTCGTGCTCAGCAGCGCCAGAGCGCACGCCACCTCAAGCGCCGCCGAAGAGCTGAGACCCGCGCCGAGCGGAACCTCGCTTGAAACGAGCAAATCCGCCCCAGGAAACCGGTCGCCGGTTTGTTCGATCGCCCAGGCGACGCCGCGTACGTACGTGGCCCATTCCTTTTGGGTCCGGTTCGCATCGTTCAGCGCGTATTCGACCGTCTGATTGAATTGCGCGGAATGAATTCTCAGCCGGCGATCGCGGCGCGGTTGCACCAACGCGTAGCACACGCGATCAATCGCCAGTGGCAATACCCACCCTTCGCTATAGTCCACGTGCTCGCCGATCAGGTTCACGCGGCCCGGAGCGCAATAAACCTGCGGCTCGCCGCCAAACTGCGTGCGAAATTGTTTGCGAAGCGTTTCGAGAGGAGGCATTCCGTGCGGCGGATCAGCCGGCCTGAGCGGAGAAATCATTGCCTGCGCAAGTTTAGCACAAGCGAGGAAATCGCCCTTTTCCTGAATGCTTCGCCGCAAGCGCGCAATCGCGAGCAACTTTTCACGCACGCAAGGGTTTCATAAACGGGCAGAGTGAATCACACGAGTGGCACTCTGGCGGGGCTGGATTCTTCTAGGAATTCGAGGTGTCCGATGAAACGCACTTGGTTGAAGTGGAATATAGTGCCATTGGTGATTCTGGTTGGCGGCGTTCTGGTGGGGACGCGGGCGACCATGGCGCAATCGCAGAGCACCACTTCCACGACGCAAAGCTCCAGTTCAGACCCGGCTACGATTGGCCAACGCAAAGAAAATCAGCAGGACCGCATCGCACAGGGCGTGAAGAGTGGCCAACTCACTCCTGGTGAAACCACCAGCCTCGAGGACAAGGAAGCCGGGCTCAATCACGAAATCTCCGCCGATCGCGCGGCCGATGGCGGAAAGCTGACGCCGGCCGAAAAGACTCAGATCAACGGCCAGCAGAACAAGCTCTCCAATCAGATCTACTCTGATAAACACAACGCGAGCTCCGATCACTTCGGCAATAGCGAAGTGGGCCAGCGCCAGGAAAATCAGCAGGATCGCATCGCACAGGGAATTAAGAGCGGTCAGCTAACCCCCGGCGAAGCAGGGCGAGTGGAAGGAAAAGAGACCGCGCTCAATCAACAGGTCCGCGCGGACCGCCAGGAAAATGGTGGAAAGCTCACGCAAGGTGAAAAGAAGCAAGTGAACCAGGAACAGAATCATCTCTCCAAAAACATCTACCGCGCGAAACACAACGGCCGTCGCGGCAACTAGGCGAGCACCGGCTCGCCAAATCCGTATCGAGAAGCTTCCCCATGTGGGAAGCTTCTCTTTTTTTGCGCACACGCCCCACTCCAATATTAGAATGCACCGCTACGCCGCAGTGATTTCGCTGTATGGATCGCACCGGAGGAATTCATGCACAAGAGTCTGCTCGCAGCACTGTTCTTGACCATGGTTGCGCTGCCGTTGGCGGCGCAAGAGACAGAAACGGAAAAACAGGCCGCCACCACCGTAGTGCAGCAGGTGCACGACCTTGAGCAATCCCTCAACGTCGATCAAATGGTGGCGAAGCTAATCGCGCCGGATCCAGGCCGCGAAGACGTCCTCTCGCGCGTCAAGCAACTCATGCAAATGGAATTGCTACCCATGGCCGACGCCATCACTCGCGATCCCGAGATCGGCTTCCAGGAAACCCATGCCGTTGCCAGGCTTACGGCGTACTTACAAACGCACGACTTCGATGTCACCGCCGGCGTCGCCGGATTGAAAACTGCCTTCGTCGCCAAATATAAACACGGCACCGCGGGACCAAACCTCGGCGTGATCGTGGAATATGACGCGCTACGCGGCACGAAGGGCGCCTTTCACGGCGATCAGCACAGCGCGCAGGGACCAGTCGGTCTCGCGGCCGCGGTGGCCATGGCCGAATATCTCACGCGCTCCAAAACTCCCGGCACCGTCACCGTTTATGGCACTCCTGGTGAGGAAATGATGCCTCCCGAAGCGAAGGTGGTGATGTGGGACGCCGGAGTTTTCAAAGGCGCCGATATCATCGTGCGCAGCCACTCGCTCGTTTCCACCACGCGCGCGGGAGCGGGCTTTGGCACCTGCTGCATGAATATTGATGGCGTGAAATATACGTTCTACGGCGCGCCCGCGCATCAATTGACGGCCTGGAATGGACGCAACGCGCTTGAGGCCGTCATCAAGCTCTTCAATAACGTGGACAGCGTTCGCAGCAACATGCGTCCCGAGGCGCGCATTCAGGGAATTATTACCGAGGGTGGCGCGGCGCCCAATGTTGTGCCGGACAAAGCCGTAGCGGACTTCTACATTCGCTACCCAGACGCCGTCTACCTCGAACAACTCACGTCCTGGGTTGACGATGCGGCAAACGCCGCCGCCCTCGCCACAGGCACCAAAGTGGAAATCGATCATTATGGCCACGATCGCGACGGCATTTCGCTCGGCACGCTCGAGGAACTCGGCTTCGCTTATATGAAGCAGTTCGGGGCCACAAATGTGATCCCGGAACCCGGCAAACCGCAGGGTTATGACGAGACCGGCAGCGTTTCGAGCCAGATTCCAGGCGCCGAAATCACGGCGCAATCTTCCACCTTCACCAATCACACCTACGGGATGGAAACGGATGCCACCAAGGAAATCGGCCACAAGGGTTTTACGATTGACTCGGAAGCGATGGCGGCAATTCTCTATGACTTTGCCACCCACTCCGAACTTCGCGAAGCGGTGAAGAAAGAATTCAGCGGGATGCAATCTCTTTACAAGAAATACCAGGACGCGTTACAGAAGGCCTATCCCAAGCCGGTGGTTTCGGAAGTAAAGCAGTAGTTCGAGAGGCGAAGCTCGGCCCTATGCATCGCGCGATCTACTCGCGCAAATTCTCGTCTTCATCTTCCCTGGCCTCGTGTACTTCGGCCTCCGGTACCGGCAACACGGCCAGCACCACCGTACCGGTGCTCGAGGATTTAATCTCCAGGCGCCCCGCCAATTGCATCACCCGTTCCCTCATGCCCTGAATCCCAATTCCCGGCCGAACGATCTCACCGCTCGGACTGCGGCCATCCACCGGCATCCCCTTGCCCTGATCGCGCACTTCGAGCCGGATCTCGCCGTTGTTCTGTTCGAGACAAATCGTGGCGGACGAGCTTCCCGAATGGCGGTGAATGTTCGTTAGAGATTCCTGCACGATTCGGAAAATCCCCATCTCCAGATTCCTCGGCAGCCGGCCCATTTCTTCCGGAAGCTGCAGTTCCACGGTGATCTTGCTGCGTTCCGAGAACCCGTCCACATACCAGCGCAGCGTCGAGTCGAGTCCCGCTTCGTCCAGCAGTGGCGGATGCAACAAATACGACATCGTGCGCAATTCCTGGGTGGTGGAGCGCACCAGCGCCACGCTCTCCGCAATCGCTTTCGCGGCTTCCGGGCTCACCTTGGAAGCTTCCATCTTCACGATCGCCAGATTCATACCCAAAGCCGCCAGAGATTGGCCCGAGCTGTCGTGCAACTCGCGCGAAATATGTCGCCTCTCCTCGTCTTGCAGTTGGAGCAGTCGTGTGGAGAGCACGCGTAGATTTTCCTCCGCGAGTTTCAACTCCGCGGTGCGTTCCTTCACTTTTGCATCCAGGTCATCGTGCGCCTCGAGCAGCGCTGCATCCCTCTGCTGGATCTGCGCCAACATTTCGTTGAACGCGCCGATCAGTACGCCGATTTCATCGTTTCTTGCGGCTGGCTTCGCGCGTTGCGAGTAATCTCGCTCCCGCGAAACGATCCGCGCGGTACTTGCCAATTCCACCACCGGTTTGGAGATCGTCCGCTGCGATACGCGCGAAATTACGAATGCCGCGCCAAGCGACGCCAGCAGGATAATCCCCACAATCTCCGCATAGCCTTGCAAGCGGTCGTACAAAGCGCCCAGGTCGATACGAATGTATACGACGCCGATCGGTTTTCCTTCAAAGACGATCGCTCGTGTCAGCGCTAGGTGGTCTGGCTCGAACCAATAAGTTTCCATTCGGAGCGGAGCTAGCTCGGGCATCGGCAGTGCCTCATCCCGCGAACCATCACGCCTGTATCCTGCGAACGGATGTCCGTCCGGCGTGTAAATTTCCGCGTAAACCACATGGGGCGCCGCTTTCAGCGCCGAAAGCGTCGTCTCCGCGGATTTTGGATCGTTGAAGACCAGCGCGGAGACGCTATTGGACGCAATCACCTGCGATTGAATCGAAAGGTTGCGCACCAGCGACTGCCGGTAGGTAATCAGGTCATAGCCGAAGAAAGCCGCGCATGCCAGCAATAGCACGATTCCGCTCACCAGCATATTCATCAAGGTGAGGCGTTTCGAGATCGAGCTTTGTAAGGGTGCCATTGCCGTCTAATTTTTTGTGTCGCGATCCTTCCTCACCGCCACCGCCACCTTCAATAACTCCGCGCTCAGCGTCAGGCCTGCGTCGCTGGCCGCCGCGGTATTCACTTCGAATCGCACACGATTCTCGGACGTCACGAATCCGATCATGCCGCCCCGCTTGGCGAACTCCGGAATGTCGCTCACCGTCAGAACCGGCATCTTGTGCATCGTTTCCAAAAGCTCTTTCAGCCGCGCTGCTTCGGAATTGCTGATGAACACAATCCGGCAATCCGTCGCGTCCGCCGCCTTCGCAATTCGCTTGGCCAGCAGAGATCTCCCATTGGTCGTTTCGTTCGCCAGGGTTTCGTCCAGAATCGGGCCAAAGGGATCGTGGCCCAGGATGCAGACGGGGAACGCATTGTCGGTGGCCGGCGTAAGCGTCGCCGGCCAGTTCACAAACCTTCCAAAGTTGTAGAGATACGCCGCCTTCACATCGTATTCGCCCGGCTTTCGTTCCTGCGCGTGCGCCGGTCCCGTCAGAAGGAAAAGCCCGTTCAAGACCGCAATCGCACACACCAGTGCCAGTCCCTGGCGAACGTGTCCGCCATCCCTATTGCGAGTGCAGCAAGCGCGGTTGTGCAAGCGTGCCATCAAGGGTGGTCTATTATTTCACCCAGGTTAGTTTGGCGTAAGCGCCTCTTCGTATGTAGACCAGCGGCCCGGGATCGCCCGAGTATTCCGCATGGAAGGGCTGGAGGAGATTCTGTCCCACCACCGACAATTCGAAATGGTTCACAAAGCGCCACCCAAATCGCAAGTCTGCGGTTTGATAGGCGGGGATCGGCCCGGCGGCAAGCGCGCTCACGTAACGATAGGTGGGATCGAGTTCAAATTTTTTGCCAAGATCGAAGTGCGATTCAATCTTCACTTCATGATTCGGGCTCGAACCCATATCCGCCGCGGCCGTCCCGGCATCGCTCCCGCTGATGTTCAAACTCACATAAGAATACGAACCTTTTAATTCCCACCAGCTAAATGGCTTCCAATCCGGAGCGATTTCCACTCCATTCCCCGAACCGTGCAGGCCATTCGCGTAAGGAACATTGATCAGCAGGAAAGAAACTCCCTGATCCGTTTCATTGCTGAAGAAAATGTTTCCATAACTGGAAAGATTCTCGTAAACATTGTGGAACGCGTCTACGTCCACATAGAACTTCGGGCTCAGCAGTGTTCGATAACCCGCCTCTGTCGAGACGGTGCTCTCCGATTTGAACGTAGGATCGCCCTCGATCCTTAGATAAATCAGCGGATTGTTCTGCACGAAACCGGTGAGCTGCAGATCATCATCCAGCCGGCCGGGATCGCGCACCGCCCGGGTGATGGACGCCCAGAAGGTTCGATGCGCACTTTGCGTCCACAACAGACGGGCGCTCGGCTGCACCTGAAAACCGCTGAAATTATTGTGCTCGAGCTTCGTGCCCACGGTGAACGCGAGCTTGTCCGCGATGATGGGGATTTCGTCCTGAATGAAGCCGCTGTAGACGCTATCGGTCTCGTGCAACGGCAAAAAAACGGCCGTAGGCGTATTTTCAATCAAAGAGCTGGGGCTCACACGCGCTCCCACGCCCCAGATAAAATCCTGATGCCGCGTCAGGTGCAAATGGTTCACGAAATCCACGTCAAACGTGTTGCGGCTCTCGCCCAACTGCACGCCGTTGCGATAGGTGCGGTCGTAGTAAACCTGCAACTGCATGTCGCCGCCATTCTCCAAGCTGTGCTGCCAGCGGGCGAGGATATTGCCGCCGGAGACGTCAGCGGAGTCGTCAATCGTATTCAGCGCGGGCGGCACGTATGTCGCTATTTGCTTTCGCTCCCCGTCCGATCCCTTGTACAAGTCACCTTGCACCGTCCAGCGATTCGATCCTTGATTTGACCAGTCCACTCGGAAGCCGGCTTGGCCCATCTGCCAAGTGTCGAAGTTGTCGCCATCGAGATGAGGCTCCGGCCCATCGGCAAACGCCGTGCCGTAGACTCGATAATCGAATCTTTTGCCATTGCCGCCGTAGCGGAACGTGCCCATCCCTTCGTTTACGGTGCCGCCGCCCACGCTCGCGAGCTGCCCATGTGTATCCTTCGCGTTCTTGGTGATGATATTGATCACGCCATCCACCGCGTTCGGACCCCAAATCGTTCCACCCGGTCCGCGAATCACTTCGATCCGCTCCACGTCTTCGAGCACCACGTCCTGTACTTCCCAATAGACGCCTTCAAACAATGGCGTGTACACGCTTCGCCCGTCGATCAGAACGAGCAATCCCTTCGAAAATCCGCTTTGAAAACCGCGCACTCCCACCGCCCAATGATCGGAATCTACCTGTGCCACCTCCACGCCGGGCACCAGTCGCAACACCTCCGGAATGCTGGTCGCGCCCGAACGGCGGATATCATCCTGTGTCAAAACGTAAACGGCTGCGGGCGTGCGCCAGACTTCCTCAGGCGCCTTGGTGGCCGTAGTGATTTCCACTTGCCCTAATTGCTCGAGGCTCAATTGCTTGAGCGATTGGTCCCCTGGCAGAGCCGCCGGGTTCTGGGAAAGGTCTTTAGCGCGGCCGCGCCCGCTAACTGCCAAAATAAGTAAAGCGCAGAACGTTAGCTCAACGAAACTTCGCTTCTGGGTGCAGCGCATGGGCCTCTGGTCCTCGCTCACAGGAAGTAAAATGGCTGTTCCGATCTGTTACTGAGAATCTCGCCTTCGGACCACTCCTCTGCTTGCTCAGCGCCGTTGCTACGCGGCCTGTGGCAGTCGTCTAAAGTATAAAGAAATCCTCGATTCTCAAATTCCTGCGGGGGAGCTTTGAAACACTGCTTATGCCTGACAGTAAACTGCAAATTCGCAATCCGCTAACATTAGCTGCATCAATTAGATAGCCCATACCAGAATCCCTGTATATTCGCCTATAGTCCCACTGTAGGAGGGAGCTTTCGTGTTCGTTTCCTCGTGTGTAGAATCCCAGCCTTGCAAGAAATGGCCCGCGGCGGCAATATGCTGGCGCCAGAGGGGGAAAATATGATTCGGCGCGTGAAGATGCTATTGAGCGCGGTCGTTCCGATCTTTCTTTTTGCGCTTCCGAGCGCTTCCGCGCAAGCCAAGCATGCCTTGCTCATCGGTATCGATACGTACGAGCCTCACGGACGCCCAATCACAAAAGTGGATGTGCCTGACACTGCCGGTCCTAGCCGCTTTGACATTCTGCAGTGGCCCGATCTCGATGGCGCCGTCAATGACGTCAAGTCCATGCAGGCGCTCCTCGCCAGTCCAAAATTTGGCTTCCCCAGCGATCCTGCCCACATGCACGTCCTCGTGCAAAATCAGGCGACGCATGACGCCATCCTTGTCGCCATGCAGAAATATCTGGTCGACGAACCTGCGGCCGGCGATACCGTGGTTTTCTACTACGCCGGACATGGCTCGCTTCGCTACAACTCCAAATCGGAGAAACGCGCAAATCATCTCGATAACACCATCGTTCCGTCCGACGCTTACACCGGCAGGTTCGACGTGCGCGACCGCGAGATCGCGCGTATTTTCAACGCCGCCCTCGATAAGGGCGTCAAGCTCACCGCCATTTTCGATAGCTGCCACAGTGGCACCATCGCTCGCGGCATTCCGCTCGGCACGCAAGGCAAAAAGCGATTTCTTGCCTACGATCCGCGCGATATCAACGAAAGCCCCGATCTCAAAAGCGGCAAGGAAGTGACGGCGCCGGAAGACCGTCCCAACGGCGCCTTGGTTTTCTCAGCAACGCAGCCCGATCAACTCGCCGAGGAATGGCCCTCCGGCAATGAGGCTCACGGCGCCTTCACTATGGCGCTGATCGAATCGCTCAAGGCGCTTCCCGCGGACGCTTCCGCCGACGATGTTTATAAGCGCGTTAAGGTGGTCATGGAGGGCATGGGGCTCAGCGATCAGCAGCCCATGCTCGACGGACCGGCCGCGCGCCGCAGGCAGGCGCTTTTCACAAATGGCGCAGCGAGCAAAAAACTTCGCGTGGCGGTAGCAAGCGTCACCGATTCCGGCGGCATCGTTCTCGACGCAGGAATGGCGAGCGAACTCGGCCCCGGCAGCGAACTCGTGCAGGTCACTCCCACCGGCGAACCTGGTACCGTGCGGCTTCGCATCCAGCAAGTCACCGGGCTCACGCGCTCGACCGCCGAAGTCATCAGCGGGACCGGACCCAAAATCGCCATGGGCGACCTTTTCGAAGTCGCCAAGTGGGTGCCCGTCCAGAGCAACCTGCTCAATCTCTGGACCGCCCCGCCCACGCTCTCCCAACAAGAAATCGCCGCCACCGTGCGCGAACTCGCGGCCTTCCACGCGAATTCGAATGTGACGCTTGTCGACGACCCGGTCCGCCAGGCTCCTACGGACATGGTCTCGTGGGATGGCACGCAGTGGAAGCTTTCGCACGCAGGCTCCGCGGACGGCGCGGCTCTCGGCCCGAAATTCAGCGCTGCCGCGGTTACCGGCGCCGTAAGGGGCGCGCAGGTTCGCCTCCTGGTGAATTTGCCGCCGTCGAAGGAACTCGCCCAGCAATTACAAGCAGAAGAAGGCGTGGCGGCAGTGCAATGGGTCAAAGATCCACGCGAAGCGCTCTATGTGCTGGTAGGTGCGCCTCAGGCCGGCCAGATTCGCTATTCCTGGTTTCGCAAGGCCTCGCTCGAGGACGCCACTACACGCTCAGGCCAAGCGAGTGTTTCCGGAGTCTGTTCCGAAGACTCACCCTACCCCATGCGTTCGGATTGGGTCAGCGTGGCGGCGAGTCAAGACACGCAAGCCACCGCCGATGGCTTGGCCACGCTCGCTTCGCGCCTCGCCAAAGTGCACGCCTGGCTCTCACTCCCCGCACCCGAAGGCGGTAGCGCCGGTTTTCCCTATCACTTGGCGCTGAAGCGCGTCTCCGACGGCGCGGTAGTCACGGATGCGCCCACCCATGAAGCCGATCAGTACGATCTCGTACTGAAGGCTGACCAAGCCGTTGCGCCCTCCACCAGCCCGCGCTGGGTTTATGTACTCAACATTGATTGCAGCGGACAAGGCACCCTGCTTTTTCCGAATGCGGGTGGCGAGAACAAGTTCCCCATCGAAGGCGGCGCCACGCCGGAAATCACCTTGCCGCGTGTGCGCATTGGGATTGGCGCTCCGTTTGGCCTGGATACTTACATCCTGCTCAGCACGGACCAGCAACTTTCTGACCCGGGTGCTCTGAATTTCGAAGGCGCGGCCACGCGCGGAGCTCGCGCGGCGGGCTCGCCTCTGCAGAATTTGCTGGGCGGCGCAAGCCACGGCACGCGCGGCGTGAGCGTCAGTGTCGCTGTACCCACCGATTGGAGCGTGCAGTATCTCCACCTGCACAGTCTTCCAAAAGGCGCAGGATCGGGCACGCAGTGATCTGTACGAAAGTAAGGTAAATGGATCGCCGGGACAAAACTTTCTTCTCCCCTTGTCCCTTGGATTTGATAGCATCCTCGCGAGCTTCGGGCGGGGCCTCCACCATGGCGCACTTAAACAGTAAACGATCGGTTTGTATTCGCCTTTTTCGAGCGCGGCCGTACTCGCTGATCCGCACTGTCCGCGCTGTGCCCTCGCTCGCGCTTCCTCTTGCCTTCGCGCTAAGTTTCTCTTGCGGACTCATGCCGAGCGCCTCGCATGCGCAAGGCTTCGGCTCCATGCGCAAGAAGACCATCAAGCTCCAGCGCAAACTCCCGGCCGCCGTGCACCTGCCGGGAAATGCGCTCGATGTGCGTGTCACTTCGCACGATCCCGCCTATGCGAATTCGGCGGATATGTTTTCCGATCTGGTTACCACCGATCTGCAGAAATTCGACAAAGACTTGCGCGTTACAAAAACGGGTGCGGATGTAGTCATCACCTGCGTCATTGTGGAATTTCAGACGCCGCCTCCCACGCGCTTTACACGCACCGATGTGGCCATCCAGAAAAAGAAGGGCGTCCCCGAGCAGCAGAACCAATATTACAAGGTCACCGGCGAGGTGACGATCAGCTATTCGGCCAAGGACGCCCACGGGCGCGCCGTGGATAGCGACAACATCGTCGAGAATTACGCGCAGGACTTCGAGTCGGGCACCAATGCCGCCGACGGGGAGTCTGCGGCCTCCAAGGCCGCCGATCCCTTTAAGCGTCTTGCGGGCAAGAAGACCACCGAATCGTACGGTCCGCCTACTCCGGTCCAGTTGCGCCAGATCCTGCTCACTCGCGCGGCCAACGATATCTCCGCTCGCCTGGTGACGACCGACGAAACGATCGAAGTGCCTCTCGCTCGCGGCAAGCTCGATGCCGGCGATAAATTCGCCGATGACGGCCAATGGAGCCGCTACACGGAAACCCTCGAGACCATGACGCCGCTCCCGAATCCCCAGGACGACGCCTACCGGCAGTACAACATCGGCGTGGGCTACGAAGCGCTCGGTTATCAAACGCAGGATCCCGCCGGCGCCAAAAAGCTCTTCCAACAGGCCGCCATCGCCTATGGAATCGCTCTGGATGCAAAACCGGAAGAGAAACCCTTTGTAGACGCGCAGACGAGGATCGAAACCGCGGTCGCCCATTTCAAAAAGCTTTCCAGTACCGCCGCGGTTCCCCCGGCCGCCAAAGCTTCCGAGGAAGCAGCCGAGTCCAAACCGGAAACATCTTCTCGTGCCACAAGCTCGACCGCTGCTGCAACTCCTGCTTCGAAGCCGGCTGCCGGTTCTTCCGCCCCAGCCTCCCGTTCCACGGGCCGCGGTACGGCTGCGAGCACGCCGGCTTCGACGGCAAGTCCCGCGCCTTCGGCAAGCGCCTCCAAATCGCCCGCGTTAACCAACAACGACGTCATCCGCATGGCCAAAAGCGGTGTGGACGAGGACAGCATCGTCAGCGCCATCCATGATGCCGCCAACGTGAATTTCGACCTCACGCCGGACGGTCTCATCAATCTTGCGAATAATGGTGTGAAGGGTAAGATCGTCGGTGCCATGCGCGACCGCAGTCACGCGCATCGCTCCGGAAACGGCCATTAGCTATGCGGGTGTCTCCAAGTTCAATCGCAACGCCGCTGCTTGCGCCCCTGAGACAACGTGCGCTTGCCATCTTTGCAATCCCAGCCGTCATTCTTGCGCTCGCGCTTTCTGCCGCTCAGGCATCCTCCCAGGATAACTGCGGCGAAGGCCGCGACTTTGTCGTCCAGGCTCTCGAGCAAATCAAAACCGGCACGCCCAGCGAAGTGGAAGCCGGCCTTCAGCTCCTCAAGCATGCGAACTCCGTTTGCGTCTCGTCTGGCGACGCCTGGTATTACCGCTCTCTCTTTGAAGGCAAACTCGGCCGCGCCACGAATGCCACCTATGCGCTAGGGAAGGCAAAACTGTTCGGCTCGGATGCCATGTCCAGCGGAGCAAATCCCTTCGTGCTCGCCGCCCCGCCCCAGCCTGACTTGAAAACGCTTCCGCCGATCCACAACAAATGGGCCCTCGTGATCGGTATCTCTCAATTTCAAGACCCCAGTCTCGATCTGAAATTCACCGGGAAGGATGCGAAAGATTTTGCCTCGGTCTTGGTTGATCCAAAATTGGGGCGGTTCCCGGCGGCAAACGTCCACACGATCACCGCCGGCGTCACCACACGCCAGCTCAAGGAACAGCTCAATTGGCTGGCGCGCAGCGCGGAGCCAGACGATCTCGTGCTCATCTTTCTCGCCTCCCACGGCACCTCGCGCTCGCAGGACACCGCCGACGTCAACTATGTCGTGACCTCCGACACCGATCTCAAAGACCAGGACAGCCTTTTTTCCACCTCGATCGCTATGGTGGACATTTCCGATATCGTGCGTACTCGGGTCCGCGCGCGCCGCACCGTTATCCTGCTCGACACCTGCCACAGCGGTGGTGCTGGCATCGCCAACCGCGAGCGTGCCTTGCAGGTCAGCGAATCTGCGCCCTCCGCTTCCGTGCTCGAACGCATCAGCCAGGGTATCGGCCGCGCCATTCTTAGCTCGAGCCAGGAAGATCAGTCCTCCTACGAAGGCGCTCCTTTCCAGAATGGTTACTTCACCCACTTCCTCATCGAGGCCATCCGCCGCAACAACGGCATGGATAGCATCGAGCAGATGTTTCCGTACCTGAGAGATCAAGTATCGAAAGCGGCGGCCACCAAGAGCACCACGCGCGGCGCCTACGTTGCCGGTGCAGCGCCGGCCGCAAAATCTGCCAACCTCGGCCAAACACCCGTCCTCACCGCCAGTGACATCGGCGGCACCATTGTTCTTGGCGCGCCCGTTTCCGGCGCCTCGGGCCAATAGGTCCGTCATCGGTGGAAGGCTCTCCTCCCATTTTCAGTTGACAAGCAGCGCGCTGCCGCATTACATGCCGTCAGCACTTCTATGCGCAAGAATTTTGCATTTGCCTTCACGGCAACGGTAGCTCTTCTCTGTGCCGCGGTGCTCTTCGCGGAAGGCTCTCAGGTCGAGTGGCCGTTCTACGGCGGCGACCAGGGCGGCATGAAATATTCCGAGCTCGCCGGCGTGAACACAAAAAACGTCACTCGCTTGCGCTTGGCCTGGACCTGGAAAACCGGCGAAGTCCCGTTGCCGCAATTCGGCACGCGGCCGGGCATGTTCGAAAACACTCCGCTGATGATTGATGGCGTCCTTTACCTCAGCACCCCGTACAACAAAGTCGTCGCGCTCGACGCCGAAACCGGCCGCCAGCTCTGGAGTTACGATCCCAAAACTTACGAGGATGGTCAGCCACCCAACGGAACTGGTTACGTCCATCGCGGTGTTGCCGCTTGGCGAGATTCCGGTAAGCTACGCATTTTTCTGAATACGCGCTACCGCCTGATTTGCCTTGACGCGAAATCCGGCCAGCTCGTGCCCTCGTTTGGCAAAGAGGGCGTCGTGGATTTGAGCCAAGGCCTGATCTGGCCCATCAATAAGCTGCACTACACCGAAACCTCACCACCGGTTGTTTACAAAGACCTCGTTATCGTCGGCAATGGCGTCGGCGACCGTCTCGTCTACCGCAACGATCCCCCCGGTGACGTGCGTGCCTTTGACGCCCATACTGGCAAGCAGATCTGGAGCTTCCACACGATTCCGCAAGCCGGCGAATTCGGCAATGACACATGGGACGACGATTCCTGGAAATTTACCGGACACACCAACGTCTGGGCGCCCATGTCGTTCGATGAACGCCGGGGCTTGCTCTATCTTCCCGTCAGCACGCCGAGCAATGATTTCTACGGCGGCCATCGCCCCGGAAATAATCTGTTTGCCGATTCGCTCGTTTGCCTGGACGCTGCTACCGGCACGCGCAAATGGCATTACCAGCTCGTGCATCACGGCCTTTGGGACTACGATATGCCCGCGCCGCCCAGCTTGGTGACCATCACCGTGGGTGGCCGCAAGATGGACGCCGTCGTCCAGCTCACCAAGCAAGGCTTCGCATTCGTGTTCGATCGCGTCACCGGCATTCCGGTCTGGCCGATCGAAGAGCGTCCCGTGCCCGCCAGCGATATCGAAGGCGAACACGCTTCGCCCACGCAGCCGTTTCCCACCAAGCCGCCGGCGATCAGTCCACAGGGCGTAACGCTCGACGACGCCTTTGATCTGACACCCGAGCTAAAGATCGCCGCACAAGACCAATTGAAAAAATATCGCCTCGGCCCGGTCTTCACCCCGCCCTCCTACCAGGGCACGGTGATGCGTCCCGGCGTGATCGGCGGAGCGAATTGGGGCGGCGGCGCGTTCGATCCGGTCACAGGTTTTTTGATCGTGAAAACTTCGAACCTCGCGCACGTCGCTCGCGTCGCGCGTCCGGATCGCTCCTCCGCTAATCCGCGGGCCTCCGAAGTGGACGCGGATTGGACCGGCGACCTCGCCGGCACGAATGCCACCTTCCAAAACGATTTGCCTCTCACGAAACCTCCCTACGGCCAGCTCACCGCCATTGATCTGAATCGCGGTGCAATCGCCTGGAGCGAAACGTTCGGCGATTGGCCGGAACTCCGCCACAATCCCGCATTGGCCGGCGTCAAGTTACCCGAGCAACTCGGCGTCGCCGGGCCTCCGGGCGTCATTGTCACTAAAGGCGGGCTGATTTTCGCCGGCGGCGAAGATCTGTTTCTTCACGCGGTGGACGAAACCACCGGCAAGGATTTGTGGCAGGGACCGCTTCCCGCGCGCGCGTACGGCACGCCCATGACGTACCGTACGCGTGCCGGACATCAGTTCATCGTGATCGCCACTGGCCAGGGCGCTAACGCGGCTCTCGTCGCGTTTACTTTGAACACATCTTCAAACTAATTTTGTCCGGCAACGCGCATAGCCGGTGCCAACGCCTGTGTAGCCCGCCCCGTTTCGTAGGGGCGGGGCTTTTCTGCGGAGCTTCTCGAAACTGAATCATTCAGCCTCCCTGCTCGCAGCGCAAGAACAAATTGGACCCGCTTTATGAGATAACTAACCTTCTGAATCCATGTGGCGCATCTCGAACGCAGGGACGCACAAATGCAAAGACGCAGCTTCTTCAAATGGATGTTCTCGACCGCGATTCGCTTCCTCGTTCCGGAATGGGCGCGCGCCCGTTCGAAATCATTCGCGCTCGATGAAATTCCGCATGACGAGGCCGCCGCCCTCCGCGAGCTTGCCGCTGTGGTCCTCCCGGCATCACTCGGCCGCGCCGGTACCGACGCTGCCGCGGATGATTTTGCAAAATGGATACGCGATTACAAGCCCGGCGCGGACACCGATCACGGCTACGGCCGCACGCGCATCCAGGGCCTGCCGCCCAATCCTTCTACGCACTATGCCGAGCAGTTACGCCAGCTCGATGCCGCTGCCATGGCGAAAGGTGAGCCCTTCGCCAAGCTCGAGCGCGATGCCCAGCGCGCCATCCTGGAATCCGCGCTGCAAGAAGCCAAGGCAGATCGCATTCCACCCCGTCCCAACGGCCAGCACGTCGCCTCGGACCTAATGAGCTATTTCTTTCACAGCAGCCATGGTGACGATCTCTTATACGCGGGGATGATCCAAAGTGACGACTGCCGCGGCCTTCCCAGTTCCAGCGCGCGCCCAGCGCCGTGGAAGGCATGAGCGCCATGCCCGTCCACGAAACCGACATTTGCATAATCGGCGCGGGAATCTCCGCCGCCATGCTCGCACAAAAACTTTCCGAGTTGCGCCCCGGCGTCTCCATCACCATCGTCGAAGCCGGGCGCTCAATCTTCGATTTCGAAAACCGCTTCACCTATCGCGACCGCATGATCAAGTACGGCGAAAATCCTTGGCCCGGCGATTTCATCGAAGATCAGTCCGCGCAAGGAATCATTTCGCGGACCATGGCCGTTGGCGGTCAGGCGCTGCACTGGGGCGGCACCTGCAATCGTTTCTCAGAAGAAGATCTGCAGCTTAAATCGAAATACGGCGTTTATGTGGATTGGCCCATCGAGTGGCGGGAACTTGAGAAATTCTATTGCGAGGCCGAGCGCCGCCTCGGCGTTTCCGGCGAGCCTAGCCCATTTCCGGAAGACCATCGTTCGCAGCCCTACCCCATGGCGCCCATGCCGCTCACCTGGAATCTCGATCGCCTGAAGTCCTGGGCCGATAAGAGCGGCATTCCTTTTCAATCCACGCCGCAGGCAAAAAACACGGTTCCCTACGATGGCCGCGAACAATGCCAGCGCTGTGGCACCTGCACGATTTGTCCCACCGGCGCGCGCTATTCGCCGGACTTCACCTTCAAGCGTCTGATCGCGCAAAAGAAAATCACTCTCCACGACCAAACGCTGATCCGCAAGCTCACGCCGCAAAATGGAAAGAACGAGATCGCCGTCGCGCAGGGGGTTCATCGCGAACATCCGCAAGATGCCGTCGAGTATCGGGCGCGTACCTTCGTGATTGCCTCGGGCTATACCTGGAGCTCGCATCTACTGCTGCTCTCCGCGGGCTCGCGCTTTCCCAACGGTCTTGCCAATAGCTCCGGCCTCGTCGGCAAATATATGGCCGGCCACGCCTTCATTTCGTCGCTCATCGAACTGAACGCCGACATTTATCCCGGCATGAATCCCGAATATGGATTGATCTCGCGGCAATATTTCCGCTGTGCGCCGGACGCGCAGCCTTTCGTGCGCCACGATCTTCGCATTTGGGAAAACCCTTCGCGCACCGCGCCACGCTTGAAAGACGAGTCAGGACGCGTCCTGCTCGGCGATGATGTTGTAAGCGACTGGCGCGGCCGCTCGAAACGCGGCACGGCCCGCGTACGCGCCTACTATGACGTCCACCCCGCGCGAAATAGCGAACTCACGCTCGATCCC
>DATNLT010000116.1:0-38620 GCA_035602725.1 Candidatus Acidiferrales bacterium | reverse complement strand
GCCACACCCGCCGCAATCCTGTGTTACGACGAGCGAACTACGATCCGGAACCGAAAACCAGCGCCTGGTTTTGGCCGCCGAAATCGATTTCCTGGATTTCGCCGTTGGAGGTGAAAATCACCGCGGTCGTATCGAACTTGTGATCGCGCTGCTCCATACGCCCTTGCGTCTGTGCGACGGCTTTGTGGCCTTTCTGAAACGTAACATTGCTGCCGTCGACCATCACTTTGTAATCGCCGGCATCAAGCTGCGTGCTGCCGACCTTCACGGATTGCCCAAACGTCACGGTCTTCTCGAAAGCTTTGCCAAACGCCGGAACGACCAGCGCCGTAACCGCCAACAACGCCAGCGTGCCAAGTAAAGTTGTCCTCCGCATGAACGGGTCTCCTTAGGGTTTGTTCGAGAGTGTCTGCTGCAAGCCGTGGCGGGCGAAAGAAAGGTTGACAGCGTGGCCGAGCCGAAAGTAGGCTCGGATTGACACACTGACCTTTCTGAGCGCACAGCCGGTAAAGTCTCTCGTGTCAGGGCCTCGCGGTCGCCGCCGCGAGGCCCATTTTCTTTACCGGAGATTAGTCCGCACGACCTAGATGATTAACTTCCCAGAGAGCCTTAAGCTCCCGGGAAGCGTATATAGCCGCCCAATTGCGGCCCACGCAGGAAAGCAGGCACTCCAACTAAGATAGCCCGCCGTTCCCTTCTCGGAGTTAGACGACAGCGCCGTGCGGAATGTTACGCGCCACAACGAATTTATTTTCTGCCTGCGCACGAAGCGTAAGGTGTTGCAGGTACAAATGCTTCGACTATAATCAGGCCGGCCTCTGAATGCGATTTCTCATCCTGAGTGACATCCATGCGAATGCGACTGCCCTTTCGGCGGCGTTGAGCGCGGTTGAAGGACGCTGGGACCGCGCCTTATGCCTCGGTGACGTGGTGGGATACGGTCCCGATCCAAACGACGTGATCGACACGGTCAAAAAGCTCACGGAAGTTGTGATTCGCGGCAACCACGACAAAGCCTCCTGCGGACAAACTGATGCCGAGGACTTCAACGCGATCGCCCGCACGGCCGCAGAATGGACGCGCGCACAGCTCACGCCGGCAAATCTCGAGTATTTGCGTAACCTTCCCTCCGGACCGCTGCAGATTGACGGTCTGACGCTGGTGCACGGCGCGGTAGCCGACGAGGACGAATATGTGTTTGCTCCGGCGCAAGCCCTGAACGGCCTACTCGAATCACCATCGGCGGTCACGTTTTTCGGCCACACGCATTTTCAAGGCGGATTTTCTTATAGAGGTGACAAGCTCGACGTGATGCAGATGAAGCCGCAACCCGGCTCGAATTTCGCTGCGTTGCGCCTGGAGGAGAGCACGAGGTACTTATTGAATCCAGGGTCGATCGGGCAGCCGCGAGACGGCGATCCTCGCGCCGGATTTGCGATCGCTGACTTAACACACCACGTGGCGGAATTCTGGCGCGTGCCCTATGACATTGCCGCCGTGCAGCAGCGCATGCGCCAAGCTGGCTTGCCCGAACCTCTCGCAGTGCGCCTGGCCGCGGGGCGCTGATTCAACCATGAACGAACCTTCAGGCCGCACGCTGATTTCGCAACCGCAACCCGGACGCCAGTTTGGCTTGGCGCTCTTCGCGGGATTGATCGTTGTGCTCATTATCGGAGCGGGAGGTTACTGGTGGTCGCGCAGTTCGCACGGCGCGACTCCGGGAACTCCGGCTCCTCTACCGATGGGGGCAGCGGAACAGGCCTATGCGCCGCAGATCCAGTTCAGCGACTTTGCGCTGAGCCGCGCCTCCAATATGCTGAAGCAGGAAATCACCTACGTCGACGGCACGATTTCGAATACTGGGCCGCGCGCGGTGGCCGAGATCGAAGTGCGCTTGGAATTCCACGACCTTTCGCAAAACGTCGTCTCGCGCGAGATACGCCGGCTGTACGGACCAGGCACGGCGGCGCTCGGTCCCGGCGATAAGCGCGAGTTCCAATTGGCTTTTGAGGCTGTGCCAGACGGCTGGGATCAGAGGCCGCCCACGTTTGTCATCACCGGACTCCGGCTGCAATAGCATCGACTGCGGCTTCGTGCTTTTTACCTCCATTATAATATAACGCTATGGTAATATTGCAATATGACGCTCGCCGAAGCGATCGGTGCCATGACTTCCGCCGGGCCCGTGGAGGTGCGCGAGAACGGACAAAGGCTGGCGGCGCTTGATTCTTTCGAGTACGAGGTACGCGAACAGGCCAGCCGTATCGTGCTGCACCTCTGGAGCGACGAGCGCACCTTGGCGCGGCGCGTGCTGCGCATCGTGGAACTGGAACCGGGCCAGATCGCGCTCGAGGTGGAGCGCTTTGGCCGCGCCAAGCCCGATCGTCTGGAAATCGTTGCGGCCGGATCACTTTCCGCCGCGAGGCTAACCCGCGAGAAATTTCGTGAGCGCTTTGCGGATCTGCTTCACGAACAATTCCCCGACGACGAAATCGAGTTTCTCTCCACCGCACCTGACCTCGAACATTCTCTTTCCGGTTCGTACACGCGAGGAATCCTGCGCACCCGCGGCGGGCGCTGGGCGCTGCTTGCGGCGTCACCTTCGGAATCGAACTCCACCATAGAAGCGATGCTGACCTTCGGTCTTCTATGGTTGTGGCATACGCGGGAATGCTCAAATGGTGCAGCCATCATCGGTTTGCGGCTTTTTCTACCTCGCGGCTCAGCAAAGCTCGTCGCACACCGCGTGCGCGCGCTACGGGCCGGCACGCCCATCGAACTGTACGAAATCGATCCTGCGTCAGGCCGCGCTCGGCAAGTTGCCCGCGAGGATTTCGGCAACGTATCCACCTCGTTTACGCCACGGCGCGAAGCCGAAGCAACTCTGCTGATGGCGCGCGCAGACCTCGAGCCCATCATTCAACTGGCACCCGGAGCGATTGCGGCGCACGTGGTACCCGGCACGTCCGATGTAGCCCTGCGTTTTCGCGGTGCACAATTTGCCGAATGGCGGGAGGGCACGATTTTCTTCGGCTTGAGCGAACAGCGGCGGGTACTCACGCGGGAACGTCACGACGAGCTGGAACGTCTAGTGCGCGAACTGGAAATCCGGCGGCACGCCGCGGCAAAGGACACTACCGACCCGTTGTTTCGCATGCAGGCCGAGCGGTGGCTCGAGACGCGCGTGGCCGCCGATCCGGCGCGCATCGACGCCAGACTCGACCCGCGCTTTCTCTATACGCAGGTGCCGGCATTTTCCGCGGGTGACCGCGGGGTGATTGACCTGCTCGGCGTCACGCGCGAAGGAAGGCTCGCCATCCTTGAATTAAAAGCAGACGAGGACATACATCTTGTCCTGCAAGCGGCGGACTATTGGCTGCGTGTGCGCGCGCACCAGTTGCACGATGACTTTCGCTCGTATGGCTATTTTCCCGGCGTGGACTTGCGGCCCGACCCGCCTCTGCTCTTTCTGGTTGCGCCGGCGATCCGCTTTCACCCAACGACGGGGACCCTTCTCCAAAACCTTTCGCCCGAAATCGAGGTGGCGCGAATAGGCTTGGCAGAAAACTGGCGAAGCGGGATACGCGTGGTCTTGCGCGAATAATTGAAAAATGTGGGTAAAAAAAAGAGAAGCAGCCTTGGTGTTGCCAAGCCTGCTTCCCGGGGTGTGTCCTAGAAGTGGTTTGTAGAGTTAGATGGCCCGGCTCAGAAACAGGTTGCTAAAAAGTGAAGGATCCAAAAGAAATCCCTAAACGACTTATCCACAATTCTTTACGTCGCCTGAAGCTCAGAAAAAGAGATACTTCCGCCACTTCTCGTCTTTGTGGCCGATCAGCCGCATCAATTGACGGGAGGTGTGCAGCGTGAAGGGTCTGGGTCGCCGGGAAAGCTCCAGGCCTGCTTCTTCGGGGGTGCGGTCACCCTTGCGGTTATTACATCTGTAGCAGGAAGCCACCAGATTCTCCCAAGAGGAGCGTCCTCCGCGCGATCTAGGCAGCACGTGATCGAGCGTCAGCTCGGAGGCCGGAAACGTAACACCGCAAAACTGGCAGGTGTTGTGATCGCGCAGCAGGATGTTCTTGCGTGAAAGCGCACGCGTCTGCTGCGGGATATGCCGGTAGGCCAGCAACCGGATCACGGACGGTACTTTAATGTGTTTGGAGGTCGAGTGCACCTCGGCCGTGTTCAACTCCTCGGCTTGCGCAACCCCTTTTAATAGAAGCACTAACGCACGACGCACGGCGGTGACGTTTATAGGCTCAAAAGTAGCATTCAGCACGAGCACCGGCTCCTGCATCACGGCGGGACGACGATGTTTGGGAAGCAATGGCTTGTCGGACGCAGGAGAGGCATGCCGGGATTGGGGCCAGGCACGAGGGCCGTCTTTGGCCTTAGTCGTCATCATCCTGCGGCTGTGCGCCGCTGGCAGAAGCTGGAACCTGCCCCGAGTAGGCGGGCGTGCGGGCCACGGTCAGAGCCATCACACGGGCAGCACCAGCCCGGCGCAGCACGCGGCTACACGCGTCCAGCGTCGCGCCAGTGGTCATTACATCATCTACCAGTAGAATGCGGAGCTTGTCAACTTTTGCGCCACGCCGTGTAGCAAAAGCGCCCTGCACCGTGCTCCAGCGCTGAATACGGGTCAAGCGCAACGCCCCTGGGCGTGGGCGGGACCGGACGAGGACGTCCTTCCGCAGCGGCAGACCCAGTTGCCGGGCCAGTGGCCGCGCGATCAATTCAGCTTGGTTGTAGCCGCGTTCGCGGTACCGCGCGCGATGCAGAGGAACTGGGATTACTACGTCAGCTTCGAAATTTCCCGCCTCCGGGCTCACCACTTCCGCGACGCGCTCGGCAAACCACGCACCCAACGGAGGCACCCCGCCGTGTTTTAACAACAGGATCGCTCGAATCATGGGCGCATCGTAATAGGCATAGTTTCGGGCCACATCGAAATCGTAAGTGTCTGCAAGGCAGATCTGGCAGAGAGCGGTGTTTGATTCTTTAACATGGGGCGAAAGAATCGGCCGGCCACAACGGGAACAAATCGGCCGAGTGATCTCGGTAAAGGATGCCAAGCACAGCGTACAAACCGGCAGGCGCGACGCCCGATCCAGAGTCTCACCGCAAACACGGCAAGGCGCCGGAAACACGATTGAACAAAAGGCGTCCGCCACGGTTCTGACGATGGAACCAGCCAAGGCCGATGATTTACCGAGAGACACGCTCAGCGGATACTAACGCGGCGCCATACTGTAAGGAAGAGTTAATTCATAGGTAGATAACTAGAGCTGCCCACGCTCCTGTTTTTCCTGGCAGTCAATGCAATAGCTCGTCCACGGCACGGCATCCAAACGCTTCTGCTGGATTTCTTCTTCGCAGTTGGCGCAAAGGCCGTAGGTTCCGTTCTTGATCCGGTTGAGCGCCTGATCGATCAGGTTGAGCAATGCGCGATCGCTTGCCGTCATACCAAACAGGAATTCTTTGGTATAGGAATTTGCGGCCTTATCGGCCAAATCCACGGTGGTGTCTTCGTCGGCGGCCCGGCCTTCTTCTTCGGTGCGCGCGATGTTTTTCAGCAATTCCTCGCGCTTGGTTTGGAGCTTCTTTTTGTAAACTTCCAGGCGTTTCTTATCCATCATGAGCCCTCACAGGCTGGATTAACCGCTCGACAGCAAATCGGTGATTGTAGGCTCACCCCCGCGTAGTGTCAAGAAAAGCCGGTACTTTGAGTACTCAGCGAGTTTCTATCGGCCGTACACTAGGACCCGGAAGGACCCGGCGACCGCGGTTGTCTGCGCGCGCCCTCCGGCAGCGGGAGCAGCGGCAGTGGCGAAATTGGATGTATCCAGAAAGAGATCGTGTGTCTTAGCGTCAAGGCCCATGGTCTTTGCGCCGAATTGCGTTTTTACGGTGTCCACCACGCTGTATTGGTCGGGTGAGTCTTCGTGGAAGATGTGTATATTCCCCTCGCGCGTGGAGACGAAGATCAGCTTCGTTTCCGGGTCGTAGGCCGCGGCGTCGGTGCCCGCGGTGATCGGAAATGATTGGATGACTTTTCCGTTATCCGCGTCCATCACCACCAACATCTGCGGATTGCGGCCGGCGCTGAAAAGCCGCCGGTGCTCGCGGTCGATTGCCAGCGCGGTTGAGCCTCCGGACGGCGCAGTGGGCCAGCGCGATTTCACCTCGATCGTACGCGCATCAATCGCGGCCACCTCGTTCTTATCGGCGAGGTTCGCATAGATCATGCCTTTGCCATCCGCCACGGCGAATTCCGGGGCTCCGCCGAGATCGATGGTTTTGATCTTGTCGCCACTCTTGGCATCGATCACCGTGGAACTATGGCTATCGCCGTTCATGGTGAAAAGACGCTTCGTGACCGGATCGTAAACGATGCCATCGGTATCGGGATCGGACTTGACGTCGCCCAGCGGCTTCAAAGTCTTCATATCGAAAATGGTGACCTTCGCCAACGTGCCGTCCGTGATGAAGCCGCGGTTGAATTCGGGCGCGAGAGCTACTCCGTGCTGCCGCTTGAATCCCTCGATATAGCCAATCAGAGTGCCCGTATCAGCGTTCATTACCTCGACCGCGGTGCCGCGGGACAAGTACACGCGGCGAGCTTCGACATCCACGGTGACGTAGTCAAAATACTCGGAGGTACTGCCCGGCGCGGCGCCAAATGGATAAGTTCTTAGAAGGTGATAGCCGCTATCAGGGCTCGCAAACGCCAAAACGCTCGACAAAAACAGCGCGGACGACATCACAAACTTCAACGAAGTTGAAATTTTCACAAAGTACTCCTCGGAGCTAGCGTCCGTCAGGAGCGAATTCTGCGCGACGGTAGATTAAGGCGGCATTAAGATGGCGTCTCGTACCGGCGGATTCATGTCCCGCCAGCGCATGAACGTCGCGAAAATAAAACCGGCCGGAGCGTTGATGTGCGCTCCGGCCGGGCTTCGTAACTTTGTGGTTTAGAACTGGAACCGCGCCCCAAATTCAATCTGGCGCGGGCCGTTCGCCTGGCCGGTGATTACGCCAAACGATTGCGGAACCGCCAGGTTCAGCGTTGGATTGGACAACTGGTCATGGTTCAGGACATTGACGCCGGTGAACACAAGCTGCATGTGGTACCGCTCGGTCACGAAAATGTCCTTGGCGATAGACATATCGAGGTTCCAAGTCGGCATGCCGCGCAGCGGGCCGGCACCGCCAGTGTTGTTGTCGATCCCAAGAATCGGTACACGGAACGAGTTATACACCGCGATGGGATTGGCGAACATGTTCAAACCGGTGCCGTTGTGATTCGACGGATTCCCGTTTATAGCCACGGACTGCGGGTTGGTCGCCGTAATGTTACCGATATTCTGTTCGGAGTTTCCCGCGCCACGTGCCGTCGCAACACCGGCCGCACTCGCAAAAACGGACTGTTCAGAGCTGTAGAACGCGCTGCAATCGGCTTCTCCATAGGCTTCGCAAGCGCCGTTGCCGGTCGCGCCGTACCCTGTACCGTCATAAACCGGTAGGGGTGCGCCGCTTTGCGCCGTGAAGATCGGATCGAAGGACCAACCACCCAACAACCGACCCATCGCCCCGTGCTGATTCTTGTAGAACGGCGGCTGATAAACCATGGACAGGTTGTACAGGAAAGGAATATCAAAACCCTGTGGCCCATATTCGTTACGGATGTTCCACGGATCGGCCGTGGTGAGTTCGCTGCTGGCCTGAACCACGCCCTGGGTGCCGAGCGCGCGGCTCCAGGTGAAGTTCGAGCGTGCCGTGAGCCCATGCCACGCCGCAGTACTGAAGGACACGAACGCGCCGTTGTAGACGCCATAACCCAATGACGTGTTGTCGCCGATGCCCGTCATCTGGTTGCAGACCGGCACCGGGGTCGTCGGGTTAATGGACTGCACGAGCGTATTTGCGCATGTTGGGCTGCTCGCCATGCTGCGGCCAAAAATGAAGCCGTTCGGGTGCGATACGGAAGGCGTCAGGTCTTGCCAAATGTCATAGACCTGATTGTTCCCTACCAGCTTTGAGCTCTCCTTGCTCGCCACTGCCGCGGTGCAGGAGGTAAAACCAGTGCAGTACGCGGATGACGCTCCGCCCAGGGCCGTTTCGAAGAACGGCTGAGGTGTTACCGCGCTGGCTGCTGCGCCGCCCGCAAGCTGCGTGTAGAGATTGGCATAGGCGTTCTCGAACGTCTGGCCGCCCATATTCAACATGTAAGGCACGGCCACAAGGTCGAGAGGTTGATACTCGTTGGAGATCTTGCGGTAGATGTACCCAATTTCCAGAATCGACTTGCCCGGCAGCTCGCGCTGGATGGTCAGGTCGATCTCGTCCGATTTCGATGGCCGGAAATTGGGGTCGAGCACTTCACCGGCACCCGCCGCTGCGTTGCCGTTGACACCAGGATAGAACGGCTGAGGAAGCGTGGGTGTAACTGCCGGTAATGGGGCTGTAAGGCCGTCTGTGCCGATGCGGAAGGCGGTGGTGGGATTGACCGTGCCGGTGCCGGCGCATTGCGGGCCGCTGTTGCTGGCACCGATACAGGAGACAGGCTGTCCTAGACCAGTACCTAGCAGTGGGACGAGAACCAAGTCCACGCCGTTCAGGCGGCCAAAGATCCGGCTATAACCTGCGCGTATGACGGTTTTATTGTGACCTACGACGTAGCCCAGAATCCCTTCATCAAAGCTGGGATTCCACGCCATCGAAAGACGTGGGCTTAACCCTTTGTAAAAAGGGTTGTAGGGATATTTCAGGCCTTTGCCCACATTGGCGACCGTGGCGAAGCCCAACACGGGATTGTAAATCTTGCCTTGTACGGCCTGTTTGTAGGTTTCGGAGAGATAGTCTTGGGCGTTGACCAAATTCCCGCTCTGGTCCACCAGCTCGACCTGTTTGCCGTTGAGTTCGTAGGGCGGCATTTCGATCTGGTAACCCAAACCCATCGTTAGTGTGAAGCTGGGCTTCATGTGCCAGGTATCGCTGAAATACTCGTTGTAAGTGGGAATGATGCTCTGATCGAACATCGGCGTGCCCGCGGGATTCAGCGCCAAGTTCGGGCCGCTGCGAGTGTAAAGATCCTGCGGTTGCGACACGATACCCAACACTTCGTCGTAGAGCTTTTCCCAGTTGGAGTTTTGTGCGGCGGGCACGGTGGATGGAATGTAGCCGGCATAATTGATTCCGGTGCCGCTGGAGATGATGTACACCGGCTGGTTCAGAATGCCGCCGCCATTGTCATTCCGTTCGTGATAATCAAAATTCCGCTGATACAAAACACCAAATTGCAGCAGGTGGTTGCCATGCAGAATGGAAATGTCGTCACGTACGGTGTGATCCTGGCCATCCCAGAAACGCTGGCGAGTGGATTGTGAGTTGACGTTGAAAGGCACCAGTGGAGTGGCGGTCTCGCCGCCGATTTCAAGCGCTCCGCCCAATCCGGGGAGCTGAGGGATCGGCGTCTGGTCTGTCCACTGCCAGAAGTTACGCAAAAAGTTGTAGTGCAGGTCGTTCGTGGTGTTGGACGTGATGTTCGTAGTCAAACCTGCCGAGTAAAGAGATGGAACCACCGGCCGGATGGACTTGGCAACTGGGTCGCCAAGCGTATCTCCAGGCAACGCGCCGCCGATATCCACCTGACTCGTGGTCGTCACCACGTTCTTGTAATAGTGATAGGTGGCATTCAAGTGCCACTTTTCGCCGAAGTCATGGTCAATACGCACCACGCCGAAGTTGGAACTCTGCGGCAAGTTCAAAGGTGCCCGGTATCCTAACGTGTTCAGTTGATCGCAAACGCTCGAACTAACACCGGTGCAGCTTGGGTCGTTCGATATGGGTTCGTACTTGGACCAGAGTGTGTTGACGATCCCATTGAGACCGAGCCCCCGCGGATCGCAGGGTCCCGAGGGACATACGGCCGGCGCGATACCGGCAGTCGTCGTGGGATTCAAGTTGTACTGCAGCGGAGGATTCGTGCCATTAGGAATCTGGACGATACCCTGCCGAAACAGCGCCGAAGGCACAAGTCCGGTGAATTCGATTGCTTGTGGGAATCGGAAACCTTCGTAGTTGCCGAAGATGTACCACTTGCCACCGAGGAACTTGAAAGGAACGATCGGGCCGCCGGCGCTCGCGCCAAAACGGCTGTAGTGATCGGAGTTGATCGGCTCGCCAAGACGGTTATTGGACCAGGTGTTCGCGCCGCCGAAAGTGCTACTTAGGTAATAGTCATAGAGCGAGCCATGAAACTGGTTCGTGCCGCGCTTGGTCACCATCGAGATTTGGCCGCCGGACGAACCGTTAAAGTCGGCGGTCATGTTATTGGTGGCCACTTTGAACTGCTCGATGCTCTCCGCGGGGCTTGGCATGGTGCCGTTGGGCGGCCCGCAAGTAGCGTTGTTGACGAAGCTCTGGTTATAAACGGAACCTTGCCCGTCCATGTCGTTGCTGTTATTGGCGCCGTCCAACTGGTAGGTATTCTGGTCGCTGATCGCGCCGGCGACGTTACCGCCACGCGTAGTGGCGGGCTGCAGGGTGGCCAGAGCCGTGGTTTCGCGGGTTACGTTTGGCAATTGCACGATGGCATCGCCCGAGATCGTGTCGCCAACCGTCGCGTTCATGGATTGTAGTTCCGCGCCGGCTGATGCGGTTACTTCAATCGTGGTGGAAGCCGAGCCAACCTTCAGTCCCACATTTACCGTGAGGGATTGGCCGACCTGGACCTGCTGGTCAGCTACTTTGGCTTGTGAAAAACCTTCCTTGGAAACTGTAATGTCGTAGATGCCGAGCGGCACTTCGGTGAACACATAACGTCCGGTATCCGAAGTAGTTGAGACGCGCGAAGCGCCCGTGGCTTTGTCCGTGAGGGTGACCGTTGCGCCTGCAACGGTGGCGCCCGATGCGTCGAGCACCTGCCCTACTACGGTTCCCGTGGAAACACCCGATTGACCCCAGACTGGTCCTGCGCTAAAACCCATTAGAGCCACCGCGCAGACCAAGGCCAGTCCGAAGAATGCAAAACGCACCCCTACACCCATAGACCGATACGTCTTCATACGCATCGCCTCCTAGGACGAAATGCAAATAGGCAATCGGACTCGGGCCCGAATTGCGTTTTGAAAGTCAGTAAGCTCGGATTGAAACTATCGGCTCCACCCCGGAGCCATTGGAATTACGTTTACGTAATCTCGGCGGAGATGTCAAGCAGATTCGCGAGCTTCTGCACATACTTTGTCATTATGAGCGTAGAACGAACGCGTGGACGGTGCGGCACTGCTGAATCTTTTGTGCTCTTGCAACATCTGACGAAGTTGGCGAGTTCGGCGGGACCGCTGGTTGCGGCACTTTGGAGCGGCTGTTAGAATCAGCTCTCTTCGGCGCCGAATCATTTTCCCGGATTCGAACAATTTGGCGAAAATGGACACTTTCCGCGCAGGTTGGCGAAGAAACGCGGGGATGCGCGGCAGCGCAAAGGCTTGCTGACGGAGGCTCGTTTGGCTAATTACGACCTGGCAATCATCGGTAGCGGTCCTGGCGGATACGTAACTGCGATTCGCGCGGCGCAATGGGGGATGAAAACGGTGGTCGTCGAAAAAGACGGCTTCCTGGGCGGTACCTGCCTGCACGTGGGCTGTATTCCCACCAAAGTGTTGCTTTACCACGCCGAAATCTACGATCACATCAAGAACGCCAAGGAATATGGGATCGAGGTCAAAGACGTCAAACTCGATTGGAACGCGGTGCTGGCGCGCAAAACGAAAATCGTCAACAAGCATGCCAAGGGTATCGAACTGTTGTTCCGGAAGAACAAGGTCGAAAGCGTCACCGGCTGGGGGCGTTACGCCGGTCCGGGACGGGTAACCGTGGAAAAAGACGGCAAGACGACGGAGCTGAGCGCGAAAAATATCATGCTGGCCACCGGCTCGGAGGCTCGTTCGCTTCCCGGAGTGTCCATCGACGGCAAAAACATTCTGAGCAATCGCGAGATCCTCGAGCTCCCCAAAGTGCCGAAGACCATGGTGGTGATTGGTGCGGGCGCCGTGGGTGTGGAATTTGCCTCGATTTTCAATTCCTTTGGAACGGACGTGACCATTCTCGAGATGTTGCCGCGCATTGTGCCCTTGGAAGACGAGGAAATTTCCCCGGTGCTGGCGAAGGCGTTCACGAAGAAAGGCATCAAGATTCAGACGGGCGCGAAGGTGCAAACGGTCGCGAGCGATGCCAAGGGCGTGACCGTCACGTACACGGATGCGGCCGGGAAGTCGCAGAAAATCGCGGCGGAAAAAGTATTGATCGCCATCGGCCGCTTGCCGAAAACCGAAAACCTCGGCCTCGAAAAGACCAAAGCCAAGGTCGAACGCGGCTTCCTTCATACCGGCCCATATATGGAAACGGACGAGCCCGGGCTTTACGCCATCGGGGATATTGTTGCGGGCATGCCGCAACTCGCGCACGCCGCCAGCATGGAAGGGATCACTGCCGTCGCGAAAATGACGGGGAAGCAGGTTCCGCCGCTTGATCGCAACCACATTCCCAACGCGACCTATTGCGAGCCGCAGATCGGTTCTGTGGGGCTGACGGAAAAAGCCGCGCGCGATGCAGGCTATAAGGTGAAGATCGGAAAGTTCCCGTTCCTGGGCAACAGCAAGGCCTCGATCCTCGGCCAGCACGACGGCTTCATCAAAGTCGTTACTGACGAAGCCTTCGGCGAAGTGTTAGGCGTACATATTATCGGGCCGTACGCCACCGAAATCATTGCGGAAGCCGTAACGGCCTTGCAGCTCGAGGCTACGGTAGACGACATGATGTACATGGTGCACGCGCACCCCACGGTGTGGGAAGCCATGGGCGACGCGTTCAATTCCGTTCGGGGCCTCACCATCAACATGTAGCACGGGCTATCAACGCCAACTCTGTAACCAACAAATGACCGCTCCGATGCGAACGGGTTGGGTTGTCCGGATCGGCCAGATCAACTATGCCGAGGCCTGTGCTCTGCAAAACCGCATCGTTGCGGCCCGCAAGTTAAACCGTGTTCCGGACGTGCTGCTCCTCTGCGAGCATCCGCACGTGATCACACTCGGCCGCAACGGCATGCGCGAGCATCTGCTCGCATCGGAACCCGTGTTGCGCCAGATGGGTGTGGAATTCCACGAGACGAATCGCGGCGGCGACATCACCTACCACGGTCCCGGCCAACTCGTGGCCTACCCGATCTTTGATTTGAACGAAATTCGCCGCGATCTGGCGTGGTACGTGCGCCAACTCGAAGAAGCCATGATCCGCACCTCCGCGGAATATGGCGTGAAGGCTGAACGGCGCGCCGGGCGCAGGGGCGTTTGGGTGAGTGTGGCGAGCGGGGGCGAGGAAAAGTTGGGCGCTATTGGCGTGCACGTGAGCCGCTGGGTCACTTCACACGGGTTGGCCTATAACGTGGCCACCGATTTGCGTTATTTTGATCTGATCGTGCCTTGCGGCATCCAGGGCAAACGCGCTACCTCGCTCGAACGGCTGTGTGGCAAACGTATCGAGGCGGAGCCGGTGGCCGAAACAATGGCCACGCACTTGGGAGGCTGTTTCGATATGGACCTTTGCCAGGCGCGGCCGGAAGATCTGCAGCACGCGCTGGCCGGCGTTGAAACGCCCGAGTTTGCAACCTCGCGTTGAACGGGCAGCTTTGTTCGAGTTTCTGAGTTAAACTGAGCGATCGCAGGGCGCAGCCTCGCCAGATTTTGAAACAGCGGCGCTGATTTGCGCGACAGCGTAGAAAAGCCACTAGGGAGCGGCATGCAGGCTTCACTTACACGCGAACAACAGGTCGAGCTCTATTACTATATGAAACTAAACCGCTCGCTCGAAGAGCGGTTAGTAAATCTTTTTCGCCAAAACAAGCTTTTGGGCGGCGTGTATCTGAGCGTCGGCCAGGAAGCCATTTCCGTCGGCACGGCTTACGCGCTTGGTCCCGGCGATTGGATCGCTCCGATGATTCGCAACGTCGGCGCACTGTTGGTTCGCGGTTTTCTGCCGGTGGACATTTTTACGCAATACATGGCGCGCCAAACTTCGCCTACCCAGGGCAAAGACGGCACCAGCCATTTCGGCGATTTGAAAAAGCGTCACGTGGTCTCGCCCATCTCGATGCTCGGCGATCTGATCCCGGTGATGACGGGCGTGGCCATGGCCGGCCGCTATCTCGGCCAAAACATCGTGACCATGACTTGGATCGGCGACGGCGGCACCTCTACCGGCGCTTTCCACGAAGGCATGAATCTCGCCGCGCAGCAGAAGGCTCCTTTCGTATGCGTGATTGAGAACAATCAATGGGCCTACTCCACGCCCGTGAGCCGCCAGGTGCCCGTGCGCGACCTCGCCGAGCGGGCCCGCGCTTACGGAATCAAGAGTTTTATAGTCGACGGCAACGACGTGCTCGCCGTCTGGCGAACCTCCCAGGAAGCCGTTGATCTTTGCCGCGCTGGCGAAGGTCCGGTGATTATCGAAGCGAAAACCATGCGTATGCGAGGACACGCGCAACACGATCCCGCGGAATACGTTCCCAAGGAGATGTTCGAATACTGGAAGCAGCGCGATCCCCTCGAGCTTTACGAGAAATATCTCACCAACAATAAACTGTGGGATGCCAAGACGCGCAAGGCCCTCGAAGCCAGAATCGAACGCGAATTGCAGGCCGCGATGGAAACTGCCGAACAAGCCTCTTTCCCGCCAGCCGAACTTGCGGAACAGGGCGTGTATTGCGATGGCTGTCACACGATCGAAGCAGAGTGGAAACGCTCGAAGAAGGAAGTGACGCCGCCGGCGTCGAGCGTTGAGCCGGTCTGGAAGGTCGAAGGATTTGGCGTCAAGGAAGCGCCCCAAACAGCCGATACTAAAGCGGCCGTCGAGGAAACTTTGGCCGCGGAAACTCCCGGCCGGCAGGTCAAGAGTGGCAACGGGATTCCTGCGCCTTTCACAAAATCCTCCTCCAACGGCAAGAACGCCGCGAAGCCGGCCAAGCCTGCTGCAAAACAAAATGTGAAATCGAAGCCGGCGCTCGTGGCCGCGCGAAAGGGGCGCAGGTAACCATGGCGCAAGTTACCTATCTCGAAGCCATCCGGCAGGCGCTCATCGAAGAAATGGACCGCGACCCCGCGGTGGTGATGATCGGCGAAGATATCGGCGTGTACGGCGGCGCGTTCAAAGTCAGCGCGGGAATGCTCGAACGCTTTGGCTGGGAACGCATCATTGATACGCCCATCAGTGAGACGGCCATCATTGGGGCAGCCGTGGGCATGAGCTACCAGGGCCTTCGGCCCATCGCCGAGTTGCAGTTCATTGACTTCATCGCCTGCTGCTTCAACCAAATCACCAATTTCGTCGCGAAGTCGCATTACCGCTGGGGCGCCCCCGTGCCGATGGTAATTCGCGGACCGGCCGGCGGCGGCGTGCATGGCGGTCCTTTCCATTCGCAAAACCCGGAAATGTATTTCGTGCATACGCCGGGATTGAAAGTGGTTTATCCCTCGACCGCGTATGACGCCAAGGGCCTGATGAAATCCGCCGTGCGCGACAACAATCCCGTGCTCTTCCTCGAACACAAATTCCTCTATCGCCGCATCAAGGAGGATTTGCCCAAGGAAGAATACACGGTACCGATCGGCAAAGCTGCAGTGCGCCGCGAAGGCAGCGATTTGACGATCTTGAGTTATGCCGCGATGGCCCACACGTCGCTCGAAGCCGCGGAGTTGCTCGCAAAAGAAGGCATCGACGCCGAGGTAGTAGACCTGCGCACGCTCCTGCCGCTCGATCGCGACACCATCTTTGCCTCTCTTAAAAAGACGAATAAGCTTCTCGTCGTGCACGAAGACACGCGCACCGGTGGTGTGGCCGGTGAAATCGCCGCTCTGGTTTGCGAGGGCGCCTTCGAAGAATTGGATGGGCCGATCCTGCGCGTGACGTCGCTCGATACGCCAGTCCCTTTTTCGCCGCCGCTCGAAGAGCGCTTTCTACCGAATGTCGAGAAAGTAGCCGCCGCCGCCCGAGAACTGGCAAAATATTGAAGAAACGCTGGCGCTGATTTTGAGGTCCGAGGGAATAGGAGAACCGCATGGCCGTCGACGTGGTAATGCCCCAGATGGGCGAGAGTATTTTCGAAGGCACCATCACGAAGTGGCTGAAGAAGCCTGGCGAGCGCGTCGAGCGCGATGAGCCGCTCTTCGAGATTTCCACCGACAAGGTGGACGCGGAAATCCCCGCGCCAAGCGCCGGCGTGCTGAAAGAAATCAAGGTCAACGAAGGCCAGACCGTGCCCGTGCAAACGGTTGTCGGCGTGATTGATGCCGCCGGAGCCGCGGCCGGCGCGCCTGCCGGGGCGAAAGCTGAAGCGCAAACACCCGCCAAGGCGGCGCCGGCGAAGTCCGGCAAAGAATCTGGGCCAGCGCAGGCCAAACTCGAGGCCAGCGCGCAGCAACCCAAGCCCACCCCGGCCGCTCCGCAAGCCGATGGCTCCGGCGAACGCACCAAGCCCGGCGCACCCGACACAGCCCAAACCAAGCAAGCGGCCGGAAAAGATGTGGAGGCCGGCGAGGAAAATTCCGCCCATGAAGCGGAGGACGAAACGGACGAAAGCGAATCGGGAGATGAATCGCCGGAAACGGCCGCCGGCGGCGATGGCCACAACGTGCGCAGCTCGCCGCTCGTCCGCCGTATCGCCCGCGAAAATAAGATCGATCTCTCAACGCTTAGTGGAAGCGGCGCAGGCGGACGTATCAGCAAGAAGGATATTCTCGCGGCAGTGGCCGCAGGCGGTTCTCGCCAGGCTTCGCCAGCGCCCCGGCCCTCGCAAGCGGCACTCGCTGCGCCGCCCGCAAGACCTGCCGCAGCTCCCCCACCAGCCACGGGTGGTGCGGCAGCGCACGTTGGTCTGGAAACCGCCGTACCGCGCGAGCGGATTTATTTTGGCAACTATGAGGTGCAGCCCATGTCGGTGATGCGCCAGCGCATTGCCGAACACATGGTGGCCTCGAAGCGCGTGTCGCCCCACGTCTACTCGATCGACGAAGCGGATATGACCAAGATTGCCGGCGTTCGCGCAAAAGCCAAGACCGAGTTCGAAAGCCGCTTCGAAACCAAACTCAGCTTTATGCCCTTCTTCCTGAGCGCGGCGGTCGAGGCCTTACGCGCTTTTCCGACAGTGAATTCCTCGGTGGATGGAAATAACGTGGTCTTCCACCGCGAGATCAACCTGGGCGTGGCGGTGGCGCTCGATAACGGATTGATCGTTCCCGTGGTAAAGAATGCCGAGGAAAAAAACTTCCTGGGCCTGCAGCGCGCGGTCAATGATTTGGCCGAGCGCGCCCGCACCAAGAAACTCAAGCCCGAAGACGTGCAGGAAGGCACCTTCGCGATCACCAATCCGGGCACGTTTGGCGGCCTGATGGGTTTGCCGATCATCAACCAGCCGAACGTGGCCATTCTCGGAGTAGGCGCGATTCAGAAGCGCGCGGTGGTGATTGACGATGCGATCGCCATCCGCTCCATGGTTTACCTGACGCTCTCTTACGACCATCGCGTGGTCGATGGCGCCACCGCGCACCAATTTATGGGCAAGGTGAAGGAAACGCTGGAGCATTGGGCCGAGCCAATTATCTAGACGTGATGTGCGTTGAGGATAAGCGGCCAATGGCAGCTGCGTAACTACCCTCTATATTGCTTCTATATTATTAGCGCGCGATAGATGCTTTGGTGTGTAACCCCGAGCGCAGCAGCGGGTCTCCGCTTTCTTTCGCAGCCTGACTTCACTGAATGAGCGGCCGCATCTGGTGGGCCCACACCGGCAACCGCGAAAGCGGCACCAGCGGAATCCCATTTTCCTCCAGTAGCCCGGCCATAAACCGGTGCCGCTCGTTTTCGCCCGGCCGCGGCTCCATCTCCGTCACGGCTACAAATTCCGTGGACACCAATTTAGCCCGTATCGCATCGGCCGTGTAGGCCAGGACTTTGGCCTGCGAAGGATCGCGCGACAATGCCAGCGACTGAATAAAGCCTCGCGTCCCGTTCCGCCGGTAGGCAAAATCCACGCGCAAGGGGTCCCCCGGATAGGTGAACTCGTCCACACGCACGGCGCGGCTGAGCTTGCCCCACAACCCCGCGCTGCGAAATACGTCATTGGCCCGCGCGCGAATGCCGCTCCTGCTCGTGGCGCTCTCTGCTGTGGCCGCCCGCTGGCGCGGCGGTTCCACGTGATCGTGGTACAGACGCTCGAGCTCGGCATCCAGATCGGCGCCCAGCAAGCCTTTTTGCGGGCTGAATTGCACGGTGTTCGAAAGGGTGTGATCGAGCTTGGCGACCCAGGCGGCGAGTCCATCGGTATGTTCGGCGAGCGTGCCGTCGAGCAGCCCGCTCAAGCCGCGTACTAAGCTCTCGTCCGCCGACGGATGCAGCCGTCGCAATCGCGCGAACTCGGCTTCCTCGTCAATCACGCGCACGCGGTACCGGCTGGTCGCCGGGTCGTGAATCACCACGCCGACGTTGATCCATTCATCGCGAATCAGGTTCGGCGTGTAGCGCACAATGTGATACGCGCAGGGATGCAGTTCGATTTCGGTCATGGGATCACATCCAGTTTACGAAAGGCTGCCGCGAGGATTTCCGGGCGGCTTCGATCTGTTCGCTCACTCCCACCCTCCGGCGGTCCAAGCGTTCGAGCAGCGCGTAGAGCGCGTCCATATCGAACCCATACCACTGCGGCGGAATTTGCTTCGCGGCTTGGTCGAGGACGTCCGGCGTGATGCGCCGCGCCAGCCGGTCGAGCCATGGCGCAAAAGAATCCACTCCCCGCGCGGAATCGTAAACGCGATGCCGTGCGTACAGGCCGCGCAACGGCGCGTCCGGAAAATTCCATTCGCCGGCGTTAAAACAAAACCCCTGATCGATCATCACCGCTTGATACCGCGAGCCGCCGGGTGCCCGAAAATAGATGGCTTGGCGGCCGTTCGTGTTGCAGGTCCACTTGTCGAAAATCAGCATGCCCAGAAAATCGTCCAGGTTCTCGACCTCCTGCAATTGCGCGTCGGGCAAGTAGTCGAACACGGGAGTCATCGCCGGATCCCCAGGATACCGCGAACCAAATTGCAGCCCCGCTTGGCAGGGTGTGCGTGACACGCCGACTTGCATGGCCAATTCTTCCGTCAGGCGAATCAGTTCCAAACTGACATCCACCACCGCAAAACCGGGAACGGGTAGCCCCAACCTTCCGGCCAACACATTTCCCAGCAACTCGTTCGCCAGAACTCGCAAATGCTGTGGGTTGTTTTGAAACTTGACCACGTAATAAAAACCATCCGAACAACGCATCAGGTGGGATTGTGCACCGCCGCGCATGCGGCGAATGTGTTCCACGGCGCGTAACATTGTTGCTTATGCTAATGGCGGCCCGCAAGCGCGGCAAGTGAAGAATCAAGCGGCAATTTCTTTTGTACCGGAATCCACTGAAGCGCTTCGTAAAAAAAGAGCCCGGAACATATTCCGGGCCCTCCTTACTTTCGGATTCCCATGTTTGAACAACAAGCGGACTAGCGCCGCCCGCGCTTCGCCTTTCGCGCCGGCTTCTTGGCTTTCTTCGCCGGCTTCTTAGCCGGCTTCTTCGCCTTCTTGGCCGGTTTCGCTTTCGCTTTTGATTTGGGCGCGGATTTCTTCGCCGGCTTCGCGCCGCCAGCTTTCGCGCCGCTACGTGCGGGGGGCTTGGCCCCGCCGGAAGGCTTGGCTCCCGCCCCGCCTGACGGGTACTGCGGGCGCTCCTCTACAATCAACTCTTCTGATTCTTCCTCGATTACCTCATCGCCACCGGAGACATCATCTTCTTCGTCTTCGAAGCCCGGCAGCTCGTTCTCCTCCGCGTCATCATCTATCCGAAAATTCATGACTTCCTCCCTGAAAATTGCGCCCCGTCTTTTCGAACAGTGCGAAGCGCGAAAGCACTCGCTCACGCGGGCTTATAAACGGAGTCTCACGTCTTGTCAAGGCCGCCGAAACCATGCGGGAATTTTTCCTTCGACGGTACGCCGCGGGAAAGAACGGCCCCCATTCCGCTGCAATGGGCGGGAAAACGCGCACGTTCGGGAACACGGGCGCCGGCCGCCGCAGCCTGACGCGATGTTCTAATGGGCGGGCAAAATTGTCAACTGATCGCCGACGTGCAACGGACGTGTGAACAAAAACTGATTGGCGCTGCGCAGAGCTTCTGCCGTGGTGCGGTAGGCGCGCGCGATCGACCATAGAGTTTCCCCGGGCTGGACGCGGTGCGTGATGGGAGCGTCCAGGGTTCCGGCCGGCGTGGCGGCCGACTCTTCCGGCGGAACCGAGGCCGCGACGACCGCCGGCTTCGATACGCCCTTCGCCAGCGCCGGTAGCGGCTGCAATCCTCCCGGGTAGACCCGCAGGGTCATGCCGCGCACGACCTTCTCGCTCTTCAGATGGTTCCATCTCACCAACTCCGCGCGGCTGACGCTAAATTGGTCCGCGATCGTTCCCAGGGTGTCACCCTTGCGCGCGCGATAGCGGGTCAGCTTGCCTAGGTTTATTTCCGAACGCGCGGCCGCCGGAATGATCAGCTTCTGGCCCGGTTCGAGGTCCGCGCGGCTTTCCAAGCCGTTCGCCTCCGCGATCGCCGCCGGGGGGACGTGGTAGGAACGCGCAATCTCAAACAGCGTTTCTCCCTCTTCCACGCGATGCCGCCGCCAACTTACCCACTTCTCCGGCGGTATATCCGCGATCTCGGTGAGAAAACGATGAGCCGTGCCGGCCGGCAGCCGCAGCTCAAAATTCGGTTCCGCAGGCGTCACCATTCGCAGCAATTGCGGGTTCAGGCTGCGTAGCGTCTCCACGTCCGCATCAATGGTCTCCGCCACCAACCGCAAATCGATGGGATGCCCGGGCTTGATGCGGTCTGCTTCGACATACGGGTCTGGGGTCACCTGCACTCCGTAACGCTGTGGATCCTTCCCGATCAGCGTCAGCGCCAGAATGATCGGCACGTAATTGCGCGTTTCCTGCGGGAGCACGTTGCGTTTGTAGAGCTCCCAAAAGTCGGCGTAACCGGTGCGCTCGATGGCCTTTTGCACGTTGCCCGGGCCGCTGTCATAAGCCGCCATGGCCAGATACCAGTCGTTGAACTCGCCGTAAAGATCGCGCAGATGCCGCGCCGCGGCGCGCGTGGCTTTCTCAGGATCTTGCCGCTCGTCCACCCACCAGGAGCGTTGCAGACCATATTGCTGCGCACGCCCGGCCACAAATTGCCAAAGTCCAACAGCCTGCTTGTGCGATACCGCCACCGGCTGGAACGCGCTTTCCGCTTGCGCGAGGTAGATCAAGTCCTGTGGCAGACCCTCCTGCGCCAACACTTTTTGAATCATCGGGCGATAGCGCCCCGCGCGCCGAAGACCTGTCTCCACAATGGCACGGCCGCGCGGCGTCTGGAAGAAGTTCAGATAAGCCAGCACGTACTCGTTCACCGTCAGCGGCATATCATGGCTCACGGCGCTGAGTTCGCCTTCCGCGCTGGCGGTCAGCTTGGGATCGAGCGTTTCATTTTCGGCCACCGACTCGGGAATTTCATCAAGCGGCGCAACCTCGGCCTTCTGTTCCGTGAAGCCGTCGCCCTCGCGAAAGGCCGCAAACTCTTCACTGCTCACCGTAGCAACAATCCTCTGAAACAGCGGCGCCAAGCGCGGGTCCTTTTCCAGATCGAGCCCGCCTTCGAGCATGGCGTCCACGGCCTGGTCAAAATCATGCCGCGCCTTGGTCAGGTGACCGGCGCGATAATCCTGCTGCCCCGCCTCAAATTGTGATTGCGCATAGGCGATCAGCACATCTACCGCGCTGGGCGGAGGGGTGAGCAAGCCAGGCAAATTCGCCACACCTTGGCGGAACGGCAAAGGTTCGGATGGAAATTGCGGGCTGTTTGCGGCGACACTGGACGAAGCTTGGATGGGTGACGGCCTCACGGCTACCGCATGGCGGCCCGCATCGTCGCAGCCCGCGGCCGCCGTTCCCAAGCACACCACCGTAAGCAGGTAGACAAGAGTGCGTGGATGGAATCGGCGAAATGTCATCCGGGAAAACCAGACGCACGGCAACTCGAGAATTTGTCTGCTCGAGCACCCAGTATGGGACGCTACTGAGCCCGTAAAGGTGAGCCGTAGGACTATGCTAGGACGGAATGGACAAGCAGGTCAATCACTTGCGGAAATTGGAGGTTACCGGGCGAGGACGCAAGGTACCAGGCCTCTGTCGTCTCGCCGTATTCCTTTGGGGCACCCGGCTGTGTCCCAAGTCACTAAGCGAGCGCCTGACGCAAATCCTCGATTAGGTCGGCGGGGTCCTCCAGGCCGATCGATACGCGGACTGTGCCCGGCTCAACACCTGCAGCCGCCAGCTCTTTCGGACTCATCCGGTAGTGTGATGTGTAAGCCGGGAGCGCTACCAGCGATTCCACGCCTCCCAGGCTGACTGCCAGCAAGAACACGCGAACACGGTCGCAAACTCTTCGCGCCGCAGCGAGGCCGCCTTTCAGATCGAACGCCAACATTCCGCCGAACCCTCCGTGCATCTGGCGGCGGCACAGCCGGTGATCGGCGTGCGTCGCCAACCCCGGGTAATGGACCCGGGCGACCTTACGATGCCCAGCCAGAAATTTTGCCACGGCAAGGGCGCTCGAGCATTGCCGCAACACGCGCAGCTCGAGTGACTTCATCCCCCGTATCAAAAGGTAGGCCCCCTCGGGATCCATCGAGCCTCCCAGGTAAATCACCATCTGCCGCGCCTTCTCTACTAATTCCTGCTTACCGACCACCGCGCCGCCGATCAGATCGGAGTGGCCACCCAGATATTTTGTGGTGCTGTGCAATGCGAGGTCAAAACCGAGCTCAATAGGTTTCTGCAAGACGGGCGAGCCAAAAGTATTGTCCACGAGGGAAATGAGCTTGTGCCGCCGCGCGATACCAACCGCCTTGCGCAGGTCCACCACACGCAACGTGGGGTTCGTGGGCGTTTCCACGTAGAGGGCTTTTGTGTGGCTCGTCACCAGCTCGTCGGCGCCAGCCAAATCCGTCTCGACGTGCTTCACGCGTATACCAAACCGCGGAAACACGTCACGCAGTAGCCGATAGCTGCCACCATAAACCTGGCGGGTCGCGATCAGCTCGTCCCCCGCGCTCAAGATTCCAAGCAGCGCCGATGAGATTGCGGCCATGCCGGACGCCGCCACCACCGCAGCCTCCGCATGCTCGAGCTGCGCCAGCGTGGTTTCGGCCACCGTCAGTGTGGGATTACCGTAGCGCGTGTAGATATACGCCTTGCTCTTGCCCTCGGCCCAACGCTTCATTTCGCCGGAGCTGGAAAACGTAAACGTGGAGGACCGCACGATAGGCGTGACCACCGGCCCACCAACCCCATGCTTCGACTCGCCGGCATGGATCGCCCGCGTCGCATCGCGCCAGTGACGCGGTATCTCGGTAGCCATGTGAAACACTCCTCGCGCGCCGCAGGTGGTCCCGGCGCCGCATTGCGCTGTCTTATTAGCCGGGCGCGCGCCAACCAGCAAGCTCCAATTTGGAGCCACACCCGGCGGCGCGCAGGAGCCGCCTGCCTTTCGAAACGATTTCCGATTCCACGCACAAATTTCGAAAAAAACGGATAGAATGCGGCCCGTTTCGAACGCTCAGGAGGAATCGTGTCCAGAACGTATGCGTGCGTGCTTTCCCTTTGCCTACTGGCAGCATTACCCGCCGTCGCTCAGGCGCCCGGCGTAAGCGATGTCTACGCCCAAATCAAGGCCGAAGAGACCAACGATTCGAAAATTATGTGGATCATCCACGAAGTCGCGGATGTGTACGGACCGCGCGTCACGGGCACACCTAATCTGAAGCGCGCCGACGATTGGGCCGTGAAGACCATGGCCTCCTGGGGCTTGGTAAACACCCATCTCGAACCCTGGACCTTCCAGCCGCCGAGCGCCGCAAATCCCGTGCCAGGTTGGACGAACGATGAGCTCGCCGCCGATGCGGTATCTCCATTCACCGGCCAACTGATCGTAAAGCCCCTGGCGTGGACGCCCGGCACCAAGGGCGCCGTCACAGCCCAAGTGGTGCAATTGCTGCCGCCAGGATTAACCCCTCCAGGCGCCGGCTTTGGCGGACGCGGTGGTACGCCCCCGCCCGCCGGACCCAATTGGGCCGCGCCGCCCATGCCCGCCGCACAAACTCCATCTCCCGCGCCGCAGCCTACCGAAGCGGAACTCGACGCCTACCTGATCAGCATGCGCGACAAAGTCCGCGGACACATCGTGCTCGTCGGCAAGCACGTCGAAGTGGCCGAGAATTTCTTCCCCGCCCCCCTCCGCCGCACCGAGGACGAGTGGAAAGCGGCTTATGATCCGAACAATCCCAACGGAGGCCGTTTTGGAGGTGGCGGAGGCCGCGGTCCCACGCCGCTGCCTGAAGGACAACTGACGGCGCAACAGGTGAATCGCGTGGTCGATCAGTTCCTGGTGGATAACGGCGCGCTCGCGCGCATCAATGACGCGGCGCGCGATCACGGTATCATCGTTGCCCAGCAAAACAGCACTTACGATTGGACCCGCACCGTGCCCACGCTGATCATGCGCAACGAGGACTACGGGCGCATCACGCGCATCCTCGACGATGGCACGCCCGTAACGCTGCGCATCAACATCCAGAACAAGGAATATCCGGAGGGCGTCACCTCCTACGACGCGATCGGCGAAATCCCCGGCACCGACAAGAAAGACGAAATCGTGATGCTCGGCGGGCACTACGATTCCTGGCACGGCGCCACCGGAGCCACCGACAACGGGATCGGTTCCTCGATGATGCTCGAAGCGATTCGCCTGCTTGCGGCTTTGCATGTGAAGCCGCGCCGTACGATTCGCGTGGCGCTATGGAGCGGCGAGGAAGAAGGCTTGCTCGGTTCGCTAGCCTATGTGAAGCAGCACTTCGGCAGCGCGGAAGATCCCAAGCCGGAATTCGCCAAGCTCGATGCCTATTTCAACATCGACTCCGGCACGGGCAAGCCGCGCGGCGCCGGCGTTTTCGGTCCACCCGCCGCGGCAGACATGATCCGCCAAGCCTTCATGCCCTTTCAAGATTGGGGCTTCATGGGTGTGCGGGCTTCCGAAAGCCGCCAGACCGGCGGAACCGACAGCACTTCCTTCAACAATGCCGGACTTCCAGGAATCGGGCTGAGCCAGGACGCGTTTGATTACGGCTCAGCGACGCATCACACGAATCTGGACACGTACGAACGGATTTACGAGGAGGACGTGCGGGAGGGCGCCGTCGAAATCGCGTCAGCCGTTTACGCCGTAGCCATGGCCGATGAAATGGTGCCGCGCTTCACCGCTGCCAACATGCCAAAGCCCGCGCCCGAACCGGGTCCGGGTTCCACCGCAACACCACCGGTGCACGTGGGTGCGCGCGGCGGACGCGCAGGCAACAAGTAGGATTCAAGAACGGGAGCGGAGCGGCACAATGCCGCTCCGCTCTTCCTGAGGCAAGGTCGTGTGTAGCCCGCCCCGTTTCGTAGGGCCAAGCTTTTTCGTGGCGTTTGCCCCTCTATCGTCCAATTTATTCGAGGTCATTCTGAGGAGGCCGCTGCCTTTGGCGGCCGACGAAGAATCTGTGTGACCGCGTCGCCGCGGGCTAGGCTTCCTGCTGCCCCGCCCTCTGGCTCTCTAAACTTCCTCCTCCTCGGTTTCAATTCCTGCGCGGGCGGCCTTCGCGTGGGCGATGATCTTTTCCGCGATCTCCCCGGGTACGTAGTCGTAATGGTCAAACTCCATCGAATAACTCGCGCGGCCCTGCGTCATGGAGGTCAAGTCCGTGCCGTAGTGCAGCATCTCCGAAAAGGGCGCCAGCGCCTTGATGATCACGCTCGACCCGCGCAATTCGCTGCCGCTGATGCGTCCACGGCGCTTGGTCAGGTCGCCCATCAGGTCACCCGAATATTGGTCGGGCGCGGCCACTTCGACGCTCATCACCGGCTCGAGCAGCACAGGTTTCGCCTGCCTCATCCCTTCCTTAAAGGCGAGCGACCCGGCAATTTTGAACGCTATGTCCGAGGAATCCACGTCGTGGTATTTGCCGTCGTAGAGCACCGCGCGGAAATCCACCACCGGGAATCCGGCGAGAAAGCCCCGCTCGGACGAAGCGCGAATGCCTTTCTCCACGGAGGGAATAAAATTGCGCGGAATCGCGCCGCCAAACACATCGTCCACGAACTCAAATCCGGTTCCCCGTGGTAGCGGCTCAAAACGCACGCGGCACACGCCGAATTGCCCGTGTCCTCCGGTTTGCTTCTTATGTTTGCCTTCGGCATCGGCTTTCGCGCGAATCGTTTCGCGGTAAGGCACCTTGGGCGGATGCAGCGTCAGCTCCACGTGGTAGCGCTTGCGCAGTTTGGCGACGATCACCTCGATATGTTGCTGCCCCGAGCCTGCCAGCAGGAATTCCTTTGTCTGCGGATCGCGCGAAAAGCGCAGCGACAAATCTTCCTCCAGGATGCGATGGATCGCCGTGCCGATGCGGTCCTCATCGGCGCGCGTCTTCGGCTCGATGGCAAACGTGATGGAAGGCTCGGGAATCCGCGCGGTCGCGTAAAAGATCGGCGAGGACTTATCACCCAGTGTGTCTCCGGTAACGGTGTCCTTCAATTTGGCGATCGCTCCAACATCGCCCGCATGCATTTCCGGCACATCCGCGGCCGTTTTCCCCTGCATTACCTGCACGTGCTGGAAACGCTCGACCGTGCCGCGATTGTAATTCGTCACGCTCGCATCGGCCTTGAGCACGCCGGACATTACCTTGAAATAGTTGATCCGTCCGGCAAAGGGATCGGCGAGCGTCTTAAATACAAAGAGCGAAAGCGGCTCGGAATCCGCGATCTTGCGTTCGACTGTCTCGCCCTGGCGGCCGGCCATTTTCCAGCCTTCATGCTTTCCGCACGCGACCGGATCGGGGAAAATGTCCACGATGAAATCGAGTAAAGACTGGCTGCCCAGGTTGTGCAGTGCCGCCGTCGCCAGCACGGGATGAATCCGCCGCTGCACGAACGCCAGGCGTAATCCCTTGCGCAAATCCTCGACGGGCAGCGTGCCTTCGTCAAAAAATTCCTGCATCAAGGCGTCATCACCTTCCGCCACCATTTCTACCAGCGCTTCATGCGCTTCCTTCGCCGCGTCCGCCAGATCGGCGGGAATCTCTTCGATTTTGGCTCTGCCGTCGCCATCCGGCGTATAGAGGTGCGCCTTCATGGTGATCAGGTCCACCACGCCGCGAAAACTCTTCTCTTCGCCGATGGGAAGCTGCACGGCCACCGCCCCGCGCCCAAACACTCTTTGTATGGACTCGAGTGAGCGTTCGAAGCTCGCCAGCTCGCGGTCCATCCAGTTCACCACGAACGCGCGCGGCTGCCCGTATTCCGCGCAAATGTCCCAAACTTTTTCCGTGACCACCTGCACGCCCGCATGCGCGTCAATCACGATCAGCGAGGCATCGGCGGCGATCAGCACGGTGCGCGTTTCGTTCACAAAAGTGCTGTAGCCGGGCGTATCGATGAAATTTATTTTTGTTTTGTCGCTTTGCCCTGTCGACGCCCATTCGGCGTAGCCGAGTCCGGCTTGGATGCTAATCTTGCGCGCGATCTCTTCTTCGTCCCAATCCGTGACCGTGGTGCCTTCCGCAACCTTCCCCAGCCGGTTGGTCATCCCGGCGGTGAAGAGTAACGACGACACCAGTTGCGTTTTTCCGGTGTCGCCGTGGCCGGCAATGCCCACGTTGCGTAGAAACTGCGTGTTATAGGATTTCATCGCGCCCCCTGTGTGCGCAGAAGTGAGGAATTACGAAGTCGGGGACGAGTCCGTCGCACGGCGGGCACGGCCCGCGGCTCCGAAACCGCGCATGCTAGCACGCAAGAGCGCGTAGGAGCAATCGGGAGAAACTTGCGCCGGGTCAGAGCCTTGGCCTGCGAATCTCGGCACGCTCTCGTCGCTCTTATGCGTGCGGGCTCACTGCCTTATCGGGGAGTAGAAACACACGTCTCGCTAAGTCGGACGCGAGCGTATCGTCGCGATAGTATTTCTTCAAGACGTTTTCTTTCCAGTTCAACACGTCGCTGTTGGCGGCGCAAAATTCTGCACAGCTTTGTACTTTCTTAGCACGCACCATCCGCTCGCGAATCAAAAGCAGAAATGCCCACGTAATCGTTTCATGGTAAAGCTCCGGCTTGCCCCTTACGGCGGCCAGGCGCGCTAGTGAACCGGAAAATCGCTGCAGCGCCTCCAGTGCCGGATACCGCGACAAGTAAAGGAACGCCATGCGAACATGCCCCTCGTGATGGAAGGCGTCGCTGGACAATGAGGCATCCTCGAAACTCGCCATGAACTGTTCATCAGTCATGGTCATGGTCATGGTCAACTCCTGGTGCTTGCCGATTCCGGCTTCGGCGGTGATTTAGCTAGGTCAGGCTCCTGCCCTGAGCGGTCATGGCGCGGCCTTCACCTTCCTCAACGCGCGTACCGCACCGCCTTCGACTAGCCGGTGACTTGCGCTCGAATCTAAATCGAAGCCATAGAATTTTTTCAGTTCCTTGACGCGCCGCAGGCTGGCTTGCTGAAACGCGCACTTACCATCGAACGCGTGCAGGACGATGCCTTCCAGCAGGTCGCCCAGCGTTATGTCATGGTAGTCGGCAAGCGTTTTTAGGATTTTCAAGAGCCGCTTTTCCATGCGCACGCCCGTTTGGACGCGCTGGATCACGTGCTTCTGCTCGGCAGCCATACCCATATTGTACCACGGTACCTAGGTACATATAAAAAACAACGATCCATAGCGATGCCCAATTAAGCTGCTACCCGCACTTTCGGATGTTGCGCTTGGCGTTCCACTCGGAAGCAAAACACGCGCTCGCCTTGTTGCTATATACTTTCGGCGGTAGGCCTCAGATTTCGAGCAGGAGCTAAACATGCACGCACGATCCATCCTTGGCCTAGCTGTTCTTTGCGGCTGCACCGCCGCTATCGCGCAGCAGCCCGGCACAAAGGCACCCGAGCACGCGGTGCCTATCTCGCAGGAGCATCACCACCACCTGATCATCGAGAACCGCTACACGCGCGCCTACGAAGTCGAGGTTCCCGCGCACGATGCGACGCTCATGCACGAACACGATCACGACTACGCCTACGTGGTACTGGGCGATTCCGACGTGACGAATACCGTCGCCGGAAAAGCCCCCGTGAAAATGCATTTGCCCGATGGCACCGTGAATTTCAGCAAGGGCCCGTTCGCGCACATCGCCGCAAACGACGCCGATACCCCCTTTCGCAATATCACGATTGTGCTGCTGCGTCCGCAGGGCCAGGGCCAGCTGAAAACGTTTCACCCCTCCGTGAGTGCCGCGCTTGAACACGGCGCCGGCGAAGTGCCCATCATGGAAACAAATGAAATGCTCATCTACGCGGTCGGCATCGCCCCCAACGGTTCCTGGTCGCCCAAGGAAAACGGCCATCACCGCTTGCTCGTGTTGTTGGATAAAATGCAGGACGACAGCGCGCCTCGTGAACCTAAGGCGCCCAGGTTTCCCGCCGGCATGTTACGCTGGATCGCCGCAGGCAGCGGCTTAACCTTGCGCAACACGGAGGCCGCCGAAATGAAGCTGCTCGTGGTTGAATTCGAGGATTCAGCACGACAATTAACTATGTAGGTCTTTGGGCCTGCGGCAATTCCGTTATTTTGGCAACATCGTCCCTTTAAATGATGCCTCAGACGGGCTTCAGCGGCGGTAACTCACACCGTAACAAAAAACGACCCATCCGGCTGCACACAGCCCCACGCCATGTTTGGCGTGTTGAACGCCGCCGCCGGAGTTCCCTGGCGATCGAGCAGGATCAGGCCCCCAGTGCCGCCGGTGCGTGACGCCAGCAAATCCACGCAAGCCTGCGCCGTTCGCTGAGGATTCTCACGGCGCAGCAGGTCCACCGCCGCCTTCGCCATCACGATCTTCATGATCGCTTCGCCCCAGCCCGTGCACGAGACGCCGCCCGCCTCCGCATCCGCGTAGCAGCCGCATCCAATCAGCGGCGAATCGCCCACGCGACCCGGCAGTTTGCAGCAAGTGCCTCCCGTGGAAGTAGCGGCGATCAAATGGCCAGCCGAATCGATCGCCACCGCGCCCACCGTGCCACCTTGGTGAACGTGGCGCGGCTCTGTGCGATTGCGATGCAGATGATGCGCGTCCGCATGATCCTCCTGGTGGCAGCGTTCCCAAGCAGCGCGTTCGCGCGGCACTACCAGCTCGGCTGGATCGCACAGCGGAATCCCGTGCTGTGCGGCAAATTGCTCCGCGCCTTCGCCCACCAGCATCATGTGCTCGCACGATTCGAGCACTCGCCGCGCCAGCCGGATCGGATTCCGAGTGCGCTGCAACGCGGCCACGGAGCCGGCCTTTAGCGTCGCTCCATCCATCACGATAGCGTCCAGCTCAACCCGTCCGGCTAAATTCAAATGCGCGCCGATACCCGCATCAAACACCGGTGCATCTTCCAGCACAACGATCGCAGCCTCGACCGCGTCCAGCGCAGCTCCACCCTTCGAAAGCAAGCGCCAGCCCGCCTCAAGCGCGGCGCGGCAACCGGCGCGGCAGTCGTTCGCCGCATCGGGCGGAATCGTCCAGGCGCCGCCGTGAACGATCAATGCCGGTTTCATATCTGGGAAGGAGTGTTCGAAGAGAAATGCGCGGGGTCTTTCACGAAGAAGATTCTATGACATCAGGTCCAAAAACAGGATCGTTTGCCCCGCCAGGATCAGGCATAGCGCGAACACGATCGCGAGTGCGCCGCGCGGCACCTGTTCCCGAAAAGAAACATGCGGTCCCCGCGCGGCCTTCCCGCCGTCCCTGGCGCTGAACCGCCGTGAGAGCTCGCCGCGAAACGCCCCTACATATGCCGCCATCCAATTCGCGATGTCCGTGCGATGTCGCCACAGCAGTTGCAATCCAGCCAGCATCGCGCACATCCCCACGATGCCCGTCCAACCCAGATTGCTGAGTCGCATAAAACCGCTCAGTCCGCGCAAGAAGTGCCGCTACTCTTCTTCGTGAATGGTCTTCAACCGCAGCAGCTCGAATTCTTTCAGGCCCGCCGGCGTCTGCACCTTCACCTCATCGCCCACTTGCCGGTTGAGCAAAGCCTTCCCGATGGGTGACGTCGTCGAAATCATCCCTTGGGACGCATCGGCTTCCTCGGTGGTTACCAGCTTGTATTCCACCTCCACCGACTTCTTCACATCCATCAACCACACTCGCGAACCGTAACCCGCGCGATCGCGCGGCAGGTTGGAAAGGTTCAGCATGGAAACGTCGCCCATGCGCTTCTTCAGGTGTTGGATGCGAGCGTTCACGTAGCCTTGCCGCTCCTTGGCATACTTGTACTCGGAATTTTCGGAGAGGTCGCCGTGGGCGCGCGCTTTTGCGATTTCCTTGGGTAGGTCGATGGTTAACTCGTGTTCGAGCGTCAGAATCTCTTCCTGGATTTTATGCTTGATCTTAGCGAGAGGATCGCTGGCTGTGTTGCTCATGGTCGGGTTCCTGTTGATGAGTGCCGGAGCTCATTCCCTTAAAAATCGGCTTTCGACATCACGGCGGGGACAAATGTATCTAGTGTCTATGCCAACTTGTGAAGTGGTGCAACCACGAACCGCGGTGTCGCCGAACGTTTATTTATACCGCGATTTCTGCGAAAAGTGTAGCTCGCGGCCCGGCAGCCCTGCGCGAAATTCGCGCCTACAAATGCCCCATGTGCAATTTTCGGTGGATGTCCGGCCAAAATTCCTTGAATGCATTGGAGGTCAGCCGCCCGGCAAATCCAAGGCCGGTACGCTCGATGGCTGCTGTGTTTGTGGACTCGCTCGGCTCGCGCCAGGCGTTCGAAAGGAAATTGTTTCCGGGGATAGCGATATATCGGGCGTAAGCGGGGGCCAAATGCCCGTCGGCGCGATACGCCAGAAACGTCATTTTCACTACATTTCGAATGCGGCTCCCGAAAGGCTTATCGGCCGCGCGAAGATAACGAGGGTCTTCGCCCCAGATGGCGCCCAGGCTAGCTTCCATCGCGTTACCGGTGGAAATACCCGTCAAGCGCATTCCGTAACGGCTGCCGAATCCCGCCCATCCCGGCCCATATTCCTTTGGGCGGTCGAGTGCCGTCCCAATTCCCGCAGAAAAAAGTCCCGCGGTCAGCCCCGTTGGACCAACGGTGTTTCGAATGAACCAGCGTAGCCGCTGTTCGCGCGTGATCGGTGTATAAGATTGATTCTGCGCTCCACGCGCTGTTTGTCCCCGTTGGACGTGGCTTGCGTCGGTCTGCGCTATCGCCGCAACGGCGCCGAGCGCCAAAAAATTTGCCGCCAGCAAAACCCGGATGCCCCATTTGATCCGGCGAGTTGGCGATTTGTCGCCCGTCGTTCCGATGTTTGACGATAGCTCGCGCCTACGGCTTTGCGGCCCCTGTTTCAACTGTTTCAATTTTCGCTCCGACCGCGGCCGAGGTTTGCGTCCGCTGGATTCCTGAGGGTTGCTCGCTATTCCAATGCGAGGTGTCGACCCATTGCCCCACTCATTGGAACGCCGCGCACCGCAAAAGGTGACACGTGTCACCCAATTTGCCGCGAAAACATTGAAACCGCGCCGCGTGCTGTTCGTCTCACGTCTTTGGCTCAGCCGTTAACGAAGCTTGGCCTTTCCCTTTGACAACTCCGGCCCTTCGGGATAGAAAGCGGCCTTATGAACACAAACAAGCTGCGTAGCACTTCACGTTTTATCGCTATCTTCCTGTTTCTGGCGGCAAGCGCCCTCCCTCTCGCCGCGCAAAGAGCGGCGAAGGACGTCGCGCCCAAAATCACCACACCGAAGGAATTTTTCGGCTTTAACGTGGGTGATGACTATCAGGAAGTGAACTACACCAAGGCCGAGGCGTATTGGCACAAGCTCGCTACCGAATCCGATCGCATGAAGATCGTGGATATCGGTCTGACGGCCGAGGGACGCCACCAGTGGATGTGCATCATCACTTCGCCGGCGAATCTGAAGAATCTCGACCACTACAAGGACATTTCGCAGAAGCTTGCCCGCGCCGAAGGCCTCACCGACGACCAGGCGCACGCGCTCGCCCGTGACGGCAAAGCGGTGGTCTGGATTGATGGCGGCCTGCACGCCTCCGAAAGCGTGGGCTTCCAGCAGCTCGTCGAGATGATCTACCAGATGGCCAGCCGCACTGATCCCGAAACGATGCGCTTCTTGAACGACGATATCATTCTCTTCGTCCCCGCGAATCCCGACGGCTCCGAATTCGTCGCCAATTGGTACATGCGCGAATCCGATCCTTCCAAGCGCTCGTCGGCCGGTCTGCCGAAGGTCTACAACAAATACATCGGCCACGACGACAATCGCGATTCGTACATGTCCAACATGCCCGAAACCACCAACATAAATCGCCAGATGTTCATCGAGTGGTTTCCGCAGATCATGTACAACCATCACCAGACCGGCCCTACCGGCGCGGTGATTTTCATGCCGCCGTTTCGCGATCCCTTCAACTACAATTTCGACCCGCTGGTTCCGCTGGGTATCGAAGCTGTCGGCACCGCCATGCATACACGGCTCGTCGAGCAAGGCAAGGGCGGCTCCGCCATGCGCAGCGGATCCAACTATTCCACGTGGTGGAATGGCGGTCTGCGCACCACCGCGTATTTTCACAACATCATAGGCATTCTTACCGAAATCATCGGCGACCCCACGCCGATGCCAATCCAGCTCGCCCCCGATAAACAGCTACCCACCGGCGATTGGCCTCTGCCCATCGCTCCGCAGACTTGGCATTATCGTCAGTCCGTCGATTACGAGATCGAAAACAATCGCGCCATCCTCGATTACGCGTCGCGCAACCGCGAAACGCTGCTCTACAACATCTACCAAATGGGACGCAATTCCATTCAACGCGGCAGCCAGGATAATTGGACCATTACTCCGAAGCGCATCGAAGCCTTGCGCGAAGCCGCAGAAAAGGAATCCGCCGCGACCCCAGGTGGAGGCGGAGGCGGACGTCGCGGCGGTGGTGGAGCAGCGGCTGCCACCAGCGGCGACGCCGTGATGCTTCCCGGCGGTATCGGTCTGCCGACCGTACCCTCCGATCTTTACAACACGGTGCTGCACGATCCGAAGGCGCGCGATCCTCGCGGCTTTATCATTTCCGCGGACCAGCCAGATTTCGCCACCGCGACAAAATTCATCAATACGCTCGAAAAAAACGGCATCGAGATCGAAAAAGCCTCCGCACAATTCCAGGTGGGCGGGAAAACGTATTCCGCCGGTTCTTTCATCGTGAAAACGGCGCAGGCAGGGCGTCCCTTCGTAATGGACATGTTCCAGCCGCAGGATCACCCCAACGATTTCCGCTATCCGGGTGGTCCTCCGATTCCGCCTTACGACACTGCCGGCTGGACCCTCGCATACCAGATGGGCGTGCAGTTCGATCGCGTCTATGACGCCTTCGATGGCCCGTTCGCGCGCGTGACCGGCATTCAACCCATGCCTGTGGATTCCGTGGCCGGTCCGGCCAATCCCGCCGGTTTCCTGATCAGCCACCAGGTAAACAACGCGGTGATCCTGACGAACCGTTTGCTCAAAGCCAATGCCGAAGTTTACTGGCTCAAGTCCGCCATCGAGGCCGATGGCCGGCAAATGGCCCCGGGAGCGATCTGGGTTCCCGCTTCCTCCACCTCCACTCCCATCGTGCAGCAGGCCGCGAAGGAGCTCGGCGTCCCGGCGGTTGGGGTGGCCGCAAGACCTGCCGGCGATGCCTACAAAATCAAGCCCGTGCGCATTGCTTTGTACGATCAGTACGGTGGCAACATGCCCTCGGGTTGGGACCGCTGGATTTTCGAGCAGTTTGAATTTCCCGACGTCACCGTCGTCTACCCAAAGACCCTCGACGCCGGCGACTTGAAAAGCAAGTTCGACGTGATCGTCTTCACCGACGGCGCCTATCGCGCCCCCGCAAGTCCGGCCTGCGGCGGGGGCGGAGGCCGAGGCGGTGGCGGCGGGCTTTTCGGCAACCAAATCAAGGACGACCAGATCCCCGAGGAGTGGCGCAGCCACGTCGGGCGGATCAGCCCGGACGCAACCATTCCGCAACTGAAGAAATTTGTGGAAGCGGGAGGCACCGTCATCACCATCGGCAGCTCCACCGGCATGGCCCCGGAGCTTGGCGTGCCGGTGACCAACTACCTCACCGAGATGAACCGCACCGGCACGGAATGCCCGCTCCCCGGTGAAAAGTTCTACATTCCCGGATCGCTGATGCGCGTCACGTTTGACAACACGAACCCTCTAGCCTACGGCATGCCCTCCGCGCAGGACGTGGATTTTGATAGCAGCCCGGTCTTCCGCGTGGTGCCCGAAGAAAATGCCAAGGCTGTTACTGTCGGCTGGTTCGCCGGTCCGCAGACGCTCGATAGCGGCTGGGCTTGGGGACAGGCGTATCTTGACGGCGGCACCGCCATCGCCGACTCTCACATCGGCAGCGGCAAAGTGATCGTGCTTGGTCCGGAAGTTACCTTCCGGGGCCAGCCCCACGCTACTTTCAAGCTGCTTTTCAACGGCATCTTGTACAGCAATGCGGAATCCACGTCGCCGCAATCGAGTGCGTCGGCTACTTCCACAAAGCCAAGGTCAGCGGAGGCCGGCGCGTCCCACTAGACGCATTGCCATATCAGCCGATCCCCAAAAGGGTGCTGCGAGACGCCATCTCGCCGCACCCTGTTTTTGATTTTGCTCGCGCATCGGATCCCTTCACCGCACCACCACGCTCACGCTCTGCGTTTTCGTCAGCCCATTCGCATCCGTCGCCGTCAACGTGTAAGTCGTGTCCTTCGCCGGCGTCACGATCACGCAATGGTTCAGCGAAGGCCACACCCCATCCGTTTGTGGCTCCAGCTTCACGGTCTTCGCGTTCGACACTCCGTAACACAAATGCACCACATCGCCGTGCTGAATCGCCGGTGGCGCGGCATAAAATTGTAGAATCTCGAACCGGTTGCCACCGAGCAAATCCGCCTCATGCGCGTCCTGCTGCCGTTTTTTCTGCGCCGCTTGCTGCTCGATCTTGTGGTTTTCGTCCCAGCGCGAATAGAGAACCAGCCCCACGACCAGCGCTACGGCCACCACCACAAACCACATATATTTCACCGCCGCGCGCCACGGCGGTACCGTTGGCGCGGGCGGCCGATCGTCAGGAACGCCCAGCATGGAATCGCCCTCCCCAATCGTTCACGCACCATTCGATGCGGCATTCGCTATCACGGTCCAAGCCTACATCGAAGGGTGGTCCGGCGTGCGTCTCCATCTTTAGAACCCGCTGCCGGGTTGGTATCATTCCCGGTGTGATGCTTCTCGACGCAGTTGAAGTTCGCGTGCTCGGCTCTCTCGTGGAAAAGGAAAGCACCACGCCCGAGTATTACCCGCTCTCGTTGAACGCGCTCGTCAATGCCTGCAACCAGAAATCCAACCGCGATCCGCTAATGCATCTCGACGAAGACTCCGTGCGGCGGGCTCTGCGCACGCTCGCCGAAAAAGGCCTCGCCGGACCCGCCGACACCACCGATAGCCGGGTCACAAAATACGAGCACCATCTCGGTGAAACCTTCAATTTCGACCGCCGCGAAACCGCAATCCTGTGCGTGTTGCTGCTGCGTGGGCCGCAAACGCCAGGCGAGCTTCGCGGGCGCGCGGAACGGATGCACAAATTCGAGGACCTCAGCGAAGTCCAATCCACTTTGCACAAACTGATGAGCCGCGAGCAGCTGCTGGTGAAGGTGCTGTCGCGCCAGCCGGGCACGAAAGAAGCGCGTTACGTTCACCTGCTGTCGGGCGATGAGGAATCCGGCGAGCCGCCGGAGCAAGGCGATGCCCGCGCTTCTTCGTCCCACGCCTCAGCCCCAACGCCGCAAACTACCGGCCGCGTTGAGCAGCTCGAGGCCGAAGTCGCCGCGCTCCGCCGCGAGGTTGCCGACCTGCGGCAACAGCTTCATGACTTCCGAAAACAATTCCAGTAGAGGCAGTGCGGATTGTTCAGCGCGGAAGAAGCGCCACAATGGGACGCGAGAACCCGACTGCACCGCTCGGCAGATCAACGGCGCGCTTTGTGTGCGCGCGGCTTCTTCATGCCGGTTTTCTTCAAAACAGCGGTTTTCTTCTTGGACGTCGCAGACGTGAGGGTCTCCGTTTGCAGTCTCTTCGGGAGCTTCGCTAATACCAGTTCATAAGACGCCGAAAGCAGCCGCGACACCTCCGCTCGCGCCAGCGCCTCTTCCCTCTCAATTGCGATCCAGGACGCCCTCGCCAGATACGGTGCCGGAATCACTCCAGGCCGCTCTGTTAACTCCGTGAATTCTTCGGCATGGCATTTGAACGACAGCCACACGCGTGCGGGTTCGAGGGGCGTTACCGCAAACATCTTGCCGCCCACTTTGAACACTAAATCGCACCCCCACTGCACCTGCTCCGTTGCCCCGGCGAGCGACAGGCAATGTTTGCGAATCCATTCGATATCCATGGTCGCAGCCTAACGCCAGCCGCCCCCTTCCGTCGAGCTTTCCAGCCGGCCTGCCCCAGTGTGCCAAAATGACAATACCCCTGTCCCGCCGGTCCATTGCCGCCAGCCAAAATTCCCCTTTAGCATCAATGGCACCCCGGGTGTGCCACCCTGGAACGTATGAGCACGGACAACAAGGTTACGCAGGCCCGCGCCTTTGTGCGCAGCCTCAACATTCTGCTCAAGTTCTCTCGCCTTTACGGCTTCGACCACCCGCGCACGGACGAGCAATTTCGCATCGCCTGGAATGAGCTACATGCGGCTTTGCCCGCTTCCGCCAATTCCGGCCTGCTGCTGGGCGCCGTGGGTGACAAACTTCTCGTCGACGGCATGCCCATTGGCCACTCCCAATCCGAGCGCAGCTTCAGCCAATTGCTTGGGTCGGCCGGTATTGCCAGTCTGCTTTTCACCAAAGACGTTACTCAAGACGATCTGCAGCGCCTCGCGCGCAGCTTCCCTTCCGGCAAAGCCAAGCCTGCCGAAGTTGCCTCCCAAATCAAGGCTGCGCTCGAAGGCTCGGCCGGCATTCGCATGAACGAAGTTCGCTTCGTGGCAGAGGACTCCTCGCTCTCGGACGTCCGCACCGCCGCGCAGCTCACCGCGCAGACTCTGGGCGCCGGTTCCGAAGAATTGAAAGCGTGGCTCACCGATCCGCAAAAACTCTTGCAGCTTATCGCCGCGGCGCAAGGCACAGGACCGGGCAGCGATTCCGGCCACGGCGGCAGCTCAGGCAGTGGCTCAGGGGCAGGCAGCGGTTCGGGAGGGAGCAGCGGCACAGGCGGCTCGTCCGCAGGTGATGGCTCTGGTGGACCTGCGGCCTCAGGCGGCACCTCGCTAGCCGTTCGCTCGGGAAATTTCAGCGGAGGCCGCGGCTCTGGCCAAGCCGGCTATGGCGGC
>DATNLT010000115.1:0-3609 GCA_035602725.1 Candidatus Acidiferrales bacterium | reverse complement strand
TGCTCTTTGCGATTGCGCATCATGTCGCGAATGGACTGCTGCACTTGGGGATCAGAAAGCACGCGCTGTCCGGCAGCTTCTTTGGCAATCATTTTCAAAATGCGGTAACCGCCTTGAATCGCAATCGGTGGGGTTACTTCGCCAGGCTTCATCCCCAGCACGGTCTTCTTCAGCGCTGGGTCAGAGCGATTCAGCGCGGACTCTGGGACGAATCCCAGATCGCCTCCGGTTGTTGCGGTCGAATCCTCGGAATAATCCATGGCCAACTGGCTGAAATCGGCGCCGGCGGCGAGCTTTTCCTCGAGAACCGACACTTTGTGTTTGGCTTCGGCGTCGGTGGTAGCCTTGTCGTTCTTGCGGTTGTGAACGGAGGCATCCGCATGCGGCGTGACCACGATTTGCGCGATGTGATATTGCGGTTCGGCGACGTTGAACTGCGCGCGATTTTTATTATAGAAGTCGGTGACATCCTGATCGGTAATGGAGATTTTCGCGATCACTTCGCGGTTTAGCAGCTTCTGCACCGAGAGTTGACGACGAATGTCACTCTTCAGATCGTCAACAGTCAGTCCCGTGTCTCGCAGCTTTTTCTGAAATTCCTCTTCGGTGTAGGGACTTTTCGATTCCGTGAATTTGTCTTCGACTTCCGCGTCGCTGGCAATTAAATTCATTTTGCTCGCGCGCTCGAGAAGGATTTCGTTGTTGATCAGTTCATCCAGGATGCTGAGCTTCAGGGACAGCGCTTCTTCCTGGGAAGGCGCGGGAGCCTCGGCATTCACGCGCGTGCGAAAATATTTTTCCACCTGCGCGCGCGGAATCTCTTTGCCATTCACGGTGGCCCAAACATCCGGCCCGGGTGTGGCTTCTTTCTTGCATGAGGCCGCAAAAACACACGCCACGACCGCCATGAGGATTAAGATTCTCCGTTTCAAGCGGAACTCCTTCGCAGGAGGCTTCAAGCAGCCTTTTTCACGAGGCCTGAACGAATGCAAGAAGTGCAGACGCGAATATGCTTGTGCACGCCCTTGATCACGGTCTTCACCCGCCGGAGATTCGGATTCCACCGGCGCCGCGTCACATTGTGAGCGTGGCTGATCGTATTGCCAAAGCGCGGCTTCTTGCCGCAAAGTTCACATACCATTGCCATTGTCGCCTTGCTCCAGACAGAAAATTTCGAATAACTTGAAGGTCAATGCTACCAGAGATTGTTCTAGGCGGGAAGCGATTTGCCGGAATCGCACCGCCTGCGGTGCAGCGTTCTCATACAAGCTCTCTACTGCATAAAATCGTCTGGAAAATTGGACACGCGGGCTATATTGTAGCGCTTCCGTCTGGGACGGAAAAGGCATTGGAGACTCCGCTCTTGCGCACATCTCGCAGAAAGACACGGAAGATTGGGCACCTCTGCGCAATTTCGAGAAGGTGGCAGATTATTATTTTCATTGCTGCAATCTTCTTGGCGTGTCCGTTTAGTAAGGCGCAGAAATTCCATGGCAGCCTTCGCGGTATCGTGCAAGATGCGAGCCAGGCACGCATCCCGTCAGCAAACATTGTGCTGCGTGTAGCCGAATCCTCGGTGGAAGTCCACACCGCTAGTGACGAACAAGGAGAATTCCGCGTCGACAATCTTGTCCCGGGAACCTATCAGTTGGTGGTGAACGCGAAGGGTTTCGCGGAGGCGCGCTCGGATGTGTCTGTACTGGTCAGCTCGGTGCGGGATATCACCATCACTTTGCAACCAGGCGCCGTGCAGCAGACCGTGAATGTGCAGGGGCAGGCTTCTTCCGTCACTACCGAACCGATCGATCTGGCGAGCGCCGTTCATCAGGGAGTAGTCACGCAGCAGGATCTACAAACAATTCCGCTGGCGGCCCGCAGTTTCGCCAATATCGCTTATTTGGTTCCGGGAACCGAGCCAGTTGAGCCATCTGATCCCACCAAGGCGCGTATCACGGCAGTATCAACCGGCGGCAGTTCAGGGCTGAACAATGAGCTCTCCGTCGACGGCGGCGACGATTCCGACGATTACATCGGCGGGTTCCTGCAAAACTTTTCGCCCGATACCATTCAGGAATTTGCCGTGCGCACCGCGCAGGAAGACGCTGACACCGGCCGCACCACGGCTGGCTCGGTCGTGATCACGACAAAGCGCGGAAACAACGAATGGCACGGCGACGAGGCGTTCTATGAGCGCGCGGCAGGGCTCAACGCGCGCTTTCCCATCGAAAATCCCCCTCCTAATCCGAAGCAGCCGTTTTCACGACAGAATTATGTGGGCACTATCGGCGGCCCCATCGTGCACGACAAAGTCTGGTTTTTCTCGTCGTTCGAATTCGTGCACGAAGATGCCAGCATCGCTTACAGTCCGGCGAGCCAGACACAATTCAACGCGCTCGCGCAGCTTGCGGCGCAGGGCCTGGTGAACGTGAACGGCACAGTAGTTAACTCCATCGCTGTGCCGAATTTTGTGCCGGTTCCGTTTCGCGACTATTTGGGCACCGTTCGATTTGATTGGGCGGAGTCTGCGCGCTCGCGATGGTTCTTGCGTGCGGCCATTGACAACTACATTACGCACAACGCCGGAGTGCAGCAGGCCGCTTTGCCTTCGACTGGGGCTGAGGCGCACAACAACTACATGAGTTTGGTTGTTAGCAATCAATTTACGTGGAGCCCCAACTGGGTTGGCTCGTTGGTGCTCAGCGCCGGAGGATTGCACCTCACAGAAGCGCGCAACTCGAACCTCGGCTTTGCTCTTGCGTTTCCCTTTACGGCCACGTCCGCTACCATATCGGGCCTGGAGACGTTCGGCGACAACCAGTTCCTGACTCCCATTACTGCATTTCCGGTGCTGCGCAATCAGGAGAAGTATCAGTTCCGCTACGATGTAACCCATACGGTCGGAGCGCACTCATTTCAGTTCGGCGTGAACTTCATCCACGAGCCGGTTCTGGACGGCGCGCTAGCAAGCTCCGCCGAGACGCTGGTATCGTTCGGGTTAGACCCGACCGCCTATGCGGCCAACCCAAGCCAGTTCACCACTGACCTGACGGCGTGCACCGCAAGTCCCTCGCCAAACGTGTCGCCGGGCACAACCTGCGCGGTTACGCCCGCAGGCAATGGCAGCTTTTCGCAAAACGTGCAGCGACTCGGCTTTTACGCGGAGGATTCATGGCGAGTGCGGCCAAATCTGACGATAAATTACGGCTTGCGCTATGACCGGAGCTTCGGCCTGTTCAGTGCGTCTGGCAGGAATCAATTGCAGAATCCGGCCTTCGTAACGCTTCAGGCCCTTCAAATTCCGCTCATCAAAGGCGCTCCTCATGATTTCGACTGGGCAGTCGGCCCCCGGCTCGGCATTGCGTACTCGCCCGGCCAATCTACAAATACTGTGATCCGCGCAGGAATAGGCATCTATTCGAACGATCTTGCGCAGAACGGTTGGGTACCGGCGTTACAGGCGGTGAACCAGCCTCTTCCTGGCCCGTGCTCTTATGACACCGCCTCCCAGACCTTGCAGGGCGCCGGATGCCTGCCTCCTGCGTCTTCCACCGGCCCCATCGGTACCGTCACCGGAGCCGGCGCCATCATTGCGCCCGGATACAAGACGCC
>DATNLT010000102.1:0-2230 GCA_035602725.1 Candidatus Acidiferrales bacterium | reverse complement strand
AGACGGAAAAGCAAAGAGCCTCGCCGGAATTAAGCTCAGCAACAAGAAGTACGGTTTGGCCACCGAAGTTGTCGGCCTCAGTTTCCCCCAAATTGACGCCATCCTCGAATTGCAATTGCACCGCCTCACGCGTCTTTCCATTGACGACATTCTCAATGAGTTGAAGCAAATCCGCGACCATATCGCCGAATTGCGTGAAATCCTCGCCAGCGAGAAAAAACTGAAAGCCGTCATCATCGCCGAGCTCCGCGAAGTGATGAAATCCTATGGAGACGAGCGCCGCACGCAGATCGTTGACCGCGTCGAGGAAATCAAGCTCGAAGATCTGATCAAAGACGAAGAAATGGCCATCACTGTCAGCCATGCGGGCTACATCAAACGCACTTCGGTTGACGTTTATCGCCATCAGTCGCGCGGCGGCAAGGGGCGCATCGGCGCGAAAACCCGAGAAGATGACTTCGTCGAGCACTTCTTCGTCGCATCGGCGCACAGTTATATTCTGCTGTTTACTTCCAAAGGCCGCATTTACTGGCTGAAAGTCTATGAAATTCCTGAGGCCGCGGCCGCCACGCGCGGAAAAGCAATCGGCAATCTCGTACGCCTCCAGGAAAATGAAAAACTTACCGCCGTGGTTCCCGCGCAAAACCTGGAAGAAGCTGACCGCTATGTCTTCCTAGCCACGCGCAACGGCACGGTGAAGAAAACTGCCATTGCTGAATTCTCGAACCCGCGTCCGTCCGGCATTATTGCCATCAACCTCGATGCCGGAGACGAGCTGATCGGCGCGAAACTCACCGACGGCAAGCAGATGATTTTCCTCGCCAGCCACCACGGCCAGGCCATTCTCTTCCGCGAAACCGAAGTGCGCTCGATGGGTCGCGCCGCTGGCGGCGTAAACGGCATGGATCTGGGCAAAGGCGATTTCGTGGTCAGCATGGACGCGGCGCAACCTGACTTCGTCATCATCCAGAAGGAATACAAGAAGGACACGCAGAATCTCGACGAGCTCGAGAGCGACCAGATCCGCGAATCGCTCACTTCGCTGATGCTCACCGTGTCGGAAAAAGGCTATGGTAAGCGTACGCCGCTGGCCGAGTACCGAGTCACGTCACGCGGCGGCAAAGGTGTAATCAACCTGAAATCCACCGATCGCAACGGCTCCGTCGTCGCCGCACTCCAGGTCCGCGAGGATTCCGACGTGATGATCATCACGGGGCAAGGCAAAGTGATTCGCGTGCACTCCGGCGAGATCCGCGAAGCCGGCCGCTCGACGCAGGGCGTTCGCCTACTCCGCCTCGAAGAGGGCGACCGCATCGCCGCCGCCGCTTCCATCCTCGAGGAAGAAGAAGCCCCGACCCCCGAACCCGAGAAAAAGTAAATGGGGTTTCGTTTCGCGGGGGCGCTACGAACGGCAACGGCGGCGAGCTACGATTCCGGCGGGGCAACGTAGTAACCCGGCCGGGTACGGACGGTGGCGCCGGGGCGATCGATTTCCACCTTGATCTCGTGGTACCCCGTAGGCTCATCTCCCGGTGGACGATAGCCGAGCGTGTACTGCGCGTGGAGTTCGCCGCCGATTTCATCCATCGCCTTTTGAATCGACCGGTCTTTCAAAGTATTCACGTGCAGGCCGCCGGTCGCTTTGCTAGCAATATCGAGCGAATTCGGGCCGATCGCATTCTTCCCAGTCTTAACCAGCCAAACCGCTAGCGCCAGCAGATCTATGTTTCCCTGGCCCTGCGCGGCCGCTTCGTTGTCCGGCGTTTGCGCCATCCCCGGTGGTACCGGAACGGGAAACGTTCCCGGCGGTCCCATCTGCGGTGCTTGATACGGATTTCGCTTCGCGCGCAAATCAGCCATCGACGTGCTCAAACCAATCGTATAAATCGTCACATTCGCCAGTTGCGCGTGCCGCAACACCTCGCCGAGTGTATCCTCGCTACCCTCATCCTCCGCTTCGCCCACCACTACCAGAATTCGCCGCCGCACGGCCGGCCGCTGTTCCAGCAATGAAATCCCGCGCGACATGGCGTCGTAAAGCCGCGATTGATTTACGCCAATGCGCAGGTGGTTGATCGTATCCTGCACTCCGTCCACATCCGTGGTGAATTTCTTGAGCAGCTCTACCGTGCTGTCAAAGCTGATCACAGCGGCTTCGGCTGTCTGCCCCATCACCGTCTCCGTGAAGATGATTCCGGTCTGGCGCACCGCCGGCAGCAGGGGCTCGATG
>DATNLT010000096.1:0-34447 GCA_035602725.1 Candidatus Acidiferrales bacterium | reverse complement strand
CCACCAGGAAATTTTAGCCGCCGCCGATGTGGTCGCGCAGGCACGAGACACTGTCGATCTTTCTTTGCCGGGCGTGATGCGGCCCGTCGGCACGCGTCACCTGATTCGGCAAACATTTGCAGAGGTCGAACGGATTTTCCTTTCTCTTGGCTATCAGGTTGCCGAAGGACCGGAAATTGAGACCCCTTATTACAATTTTGAGGCTCTCAACATTCCTGAATTTCATCCTGCGCGCGACAATATGGATACGTTCTATATTGAAACGGGCCCCGGCCAGCCCCAGAGGTTACTCCGCACGCACACTTCACCGGTGCAGATCCGCACCATGGAGAGGCGCAAACCTCCTCTCCGGATCATCGTGCCGGGCAAGGTCTATCGCCGGGATAATCCTGATGCGACGCACTCCTTCATGTTTCACCAAGTAGAAGGACTGGCCGTGGATACCGACCTCACCTTCCGCGATTTCAAGGGTACGATCGAATATTTTATTCGAGAATTCTTCGGCCCAAACACGAAGACGCGCTTCCGATCGAGCTTTTTCCCCTTTACGGAGCCTTCGGTGGAATTTGACGCGTCCTGCATTTTTTGCGATGGGCGCGGCTCGGGCTGCGCCAAATGCAAAGGCTCGGGCTGGATCGAATTGTTCGGCGCGGGGATGGTCGATCCGGCGGTCTACGGCTTCGTGAATTACGACGCTGCGGCTCTCAGCGGCTTTGCCTTTGGAATTGGGATCGACCGTCTGGCTATGTTGAAATATGGCATCGGGGATATTCAATTATTTTTTCAGAATGACGTTCGCTTCCTCCGCCAATTTCCGTGAGGAACGCTCTGCCGGGAGCAGCGCTGGCGGCACAATGGCGTGAAGTGTGTTGACCTATGAAGATTCTCTACGATTGGCTCAAGGAGTTCGTGGAGGTTACCGTCTCACCGGAAGATTTGCGTTCGCGCCTTTCACTTTCCGGCACGGCGATTGATGCCATCGAACAAACGGCAGCGGGGCCTTTGCTCGACGCGGAAATCACGATCAATCGCGCCGATTGCATGGGTCACTATGGTGTGGCGCGCGAAGTCGCGACGCTCTATCGTGCGCCGCTGAAAGCCGTGCAGCCGAAGTTGCAGGAAGCTGCTGAACCCGCAGCCTCCGCGGTTCGAGTGGAAATCGAAGCGCCGGAACTTTGTGGACGCTATACGGCGCGCGTGTTACGCGGCGTAAAAGTGCAACCCTCGCCGGATTGGTTGCGGCGCCGGCTCGCCGCGCTGGGCCAGAATTCCATCAACAATGTGGTGGACGCAACGAACTACGTAATGCTCGAACTCGGGCAGCCGCTCCATGCTTTCGATTTGGATCGCATCGCTGGCCACCGTATTATCGTTCGACGCGCGAAAAATAAAGAAAAGCTGAAAACTCTCGACGGAGCCGAGCGCATCCTGGTTCCTGGAGTGTGTGTTATTGCAGACGTCGATCGCGCGCAGGCCATTGGCGGAGTGATGGGCGGCCAGGAAAGTGAAATCGACTTTGCCAGCCGCAATTTGCTGATCGAGTCAGCGTGGTTTGATTCGATCTCGATTCGTCGCGCCTCAAAAACGCTGGGCCTGCGCACGGAGGCTTCCGCGCGCTTCGAACGTGGCTGCGATCCGGAGATGGCAGAGGTTGCATCGCGGCGCTGCGCTGAATTGATCCAGCAACTCGCGGGCGGTGAGCTGCTTTCCGGCGTCGTGGATGTTTACCCGGGGAGGCGGGAGCCGGCCGCGGTATTGCTTTCGCGTCATGAGCTTCTGCGCGTGATGGGTGGCGATGTTCCCGACTGCGATATCGAGGAAATTCTCAGCTTCCTCGGTTTCGAGCCTCATCTGCAATCGGCCGCCGCGGCCAATTCTCCGGAAGCCGTGTGGCGTTGCAAACAACCTTCCTGGCGCGCCGATGTGACCCGAGAAATCGATTTGATCGAAGAGGTGGCTCGTCATTATGGCTTGGAAAAGTTCGCCGCGCGGCTGCCCGCCACCAGACAGCCTGCCGCGCGCTTGCCGCATGCGGAAGCCCTGGATCGGCTTCGCGAACGATTGTTGGGCTTGGGGTATCAGGAGATCCTGACCATTCCTCTGGTCGACCCGGCCCGCGATGCTCTCTTCCGCGCCGAAGAAGTTGTTGCCGTGCATATTGCCAATCCTCTAGCGGAAGATGCCTCGGTGATGCGCTCGAACGGGCTGGGAAACATGACGGCAGCCCTTGAATGGAACCTCAACCGCGGTCAGCGAAACCTGCGCTTGTTCGAAATCGGACGCGCCTATCACTGGAATGCAGCGGAAGGTAACAGCAAGGAAATTCGCGAAGACCTCATCCTCACGTTGGGCGCCACAGGCCTTGCGCGCGAGAAGAGCGTCAGCGAAACACCGCGCGAATTTACATTCGCTGACCTGAAGGGCGACCTCGACCGCGTTGGAGAATTGGCCGGCGATCTTCAGTGGTCTGGGGGCGGCCCTGCATGGCTACAGCCTTCCCGCGCGGCGACGATTTCCATCGATTCTGCGGACGGGCGCGGGCAAACGAGCGCCGGAGTCGCGGGCCAGCTCTCGCGAAAAATCGCGGAGGCACTGAAGTTGCGTCAGGACGTGTTTCTCGCGGAACTCCGGCTTGATTCTTTCTATGCCGGCTATTCCGCAGCTCAGCTAGCGCGCCGCTATCAAACGATCAGCCGGTTTCCCGCCGTTGAACGCGATTTCTCATTGCTTTTAGGCGACGGCACCTCATTTGGGGACGTCGTCAAGGAAATACACTCGCTCGGCATCCCCGAAATCATACAAATCGAGGCCGTGGATTTATTTCACGGCGGTCAAGTCCCCGCGGGCAAATTCTCGCTGCTGGTGCGCGTCACGTACCAAAGCACGGACGCCACCTTGACGGAATCGCAGCTAAGCGATTTCAGCTCCCGGATCGTAAACGCCCTTACTTCGAAACTTGGTGCTTCGCTGCGCGCGGGATAACGTGCAAAACTCGCGCGTGTGTAAGCTTGCTTCTCGGCCGCCCCCGCAGCAAAATGGCTCGGACACACCAGGAAAGAGGACGCCATGAGTGAGCGCTTCAAGGTCGAAATTTACGGACAGACCTATTCGATGCAGGGCGATCTTGACCCCATCTATGTCGCGGAGCTCGCGAGCTACGTGGACGACAAAATGAATTCGATTGCAGACGGCACCGGCTTGGTGGATTCGGTTCGCGTCGCGGTTTTGGCGTCACTTGCGATCGCCGATGAACTCCACACGCTTCGCAAAGCGAACCAGGACCTCCGCGGCGATCTTCGCGAACGCGCCGAAAAGTGCTTGACCGTGGTCGAGCGGGCGCTGCGCCAGAGCGCTTGATGCGGAAATAGGCCGCATACAACCCTTTCACTTGCCAATCCTTCTAGATTAGACTATGGGTATGGGTGTCAATTAGCCCCGTGGCGTCTATGCTTCACTATCGCAACCCGAGCTTCAAAGCGGTGACTGCCGTTTTGGCAGTAGTGCTCCTGTTGGTGGCCACCTTTGCAGCGACACTTCCGCACAATCATCACGGCACGTCGGAAACCGCCTGCCAGATTTGTCACTTTTCGCATCAACCGGCAGATCAACACCTGGCGTTAAACCGTATTGCAGTACCGGTGCCGCTTGGGCGTACTCCCGTGGTTGTGGCTTTGGTGCGCTCCGGTGCACCCTCTTTAAGCATCCGTATTTCCCGCGCTCCACCTCTTGCCTAAAGAAATCGGGGCTGCGCAAATGGCGCGTTCCGTTCTTTCCCGAATCTAAACCGAAGCATCGTTTTGCGCGCGTAGCCGCCTAAAAAAGGCGACGCGCCATTTAGGCGACCTTGAGTCCTTCCGCACGGAATGTTTGTTATGGAGGCGAGTGAGTTGAAATGACTCTCGCACATGGTCTTACTCAGCGTTTAGAATCACGCTTTCTCAGCGAGCTTGAAATTTCCGGTTGGCGGCCGATTCGCGTTCTGGCAGGTCGCTTGATCATAGCGGCGCTGTTTGCCGCCGGAATCGCGCACGCCTCTTCCGCACAGACCCAGCCGGGGCAAACCGTCCAACTACCGTCCCCGCCTACGCACAACGACTACGGACACAGCGTGCCGCTGCCGAGCCTGCCCACGCCGCCGGCGTCGGCGCCGGCGCGCATCACTCTCGATCAGGCGATCGATCTCGCTACCCAGCGGAACCACGCGCTGCTGGCCGCGCGCACCACGATCTTGCAAAACCAAGCCCAGGAAATCACTGCAAACCTGCGTCCCAATCCCACGATCTCCTGGGACACGCAGTTCTTTCCGATCTTTACGCCAAGCGAATTCAACCTGAGCTATCTCGAAAATCAGGCCCAGTTCGATTTAGGGATTGGGTATTTGTTTGAACGCGGCAAGAAACGCCAGCATCGGTTGGCCGCCGCGCAAGACCAGACCGCTCAGACGCGTTCGACGGTGAATGACGATCAGCGCACGACGATCTTCAACGTTTCGCAGCAATTCATTAACGCGGTTCTGGCGGATTCAACGCTGGACTTTGCGGAGCAGGATCTCAAGAGCTTCCAGCAAACGGTGGACATCAGCCAGACGCGTTTCAAGGCCGGGGACATGAGCGAGGCCGATCTATTAAAGATCAAGCTGCAGATGCTCCAGTTCCAGACCGATGTGTCCCAGGCCAAGCTTGCGAAGATTCAGGCCTTGGCGGCCTTGCGCCAGCTTATTGGATTCGAATCGGTTCCCGACAATTACGACGTCCAAGGCGAACTGGAATATCAGCCGGTGCACGGCGCCTTGGACGATCTGAAGATGCTGGCTCTGGCGTCCCGGCCCGATTTGATTGCGGCCGACGAGGGCGTCACCGCCGCGCGCAGCCAGAAGACCTTGGCGATTGCGAACGGCAAGCGCGATTTGAACGTTACGTTTGACTACACCCATACCAATGGCATCAACTCCGGCGCGTTCTATTTCAACATAGATTTGCCCATCTTCGACCGAAACCAGGGCGAGATCGCGCGCACCGGCTACGCGATCACACAGGCAGAGCAGCAAGCCACCGAAGCTTCAGAGCAGGTGATGAGCGACGTCGTCGACGCTTACGCCAACCTCCATTCGAACGACGAAATCGTCCAACTCTACCGCTCGGGCTATGCGGACCAAGCCAAGGAGTCGCGCGACATCAGCGAATATTCTTATCAGCGCGGCGCCGCCAGCTTGCTGGATTTTCTGGATGCCGAGCGGAGCTATCGCGCCAACCAGCTTGCCTACCGGCAGGCGCTCGCAAGTTATATGACCGCGGTTGAGCAATTACGTGAAGCCGTGGGAACGAGGAACCTGCCATGAAAAACAATCCAGCCGTGCGACACACGCGCGTTCGTCCTTATTCGGTGTTGCTCTTCGCCGTGTGCGGAATTGCTTCGGCAGCGGGATGCGGTTCGGAATCCCGCACCGCTTCGCAAATGACCTCCTATACGGCCGGCACTTCGCCCACAGATACGGCCGAGCTTTTCACCGTGCCGCAGGACCAGATGGCGCACGTGCAGGTCGTCACCGTGTCCAAGCAGGCGTTGGTACGCGATCTCCACTTGACGGGCACCGTCACGTATAACGCTTTCAAAACCACACCGATATTTTCGGCGGTAGGCGGTCCGGTCCACGAGATTCTTGTGGCGCCCGGAGAAAACGTGAAGGCCGGACAAACGCTGCTGACCGTCAATAGCCCGGATTATTCGCTCGATCGCTCCGCTTACCTCAAGGCGCGCGACGCATTTCAGCTTGCCGACAAGCAATTCCAGCGCTCGAAGGATCTTTACGAGCACAAAGCCATCGCCGAATCCGATCTGCAGACCGCTGAATCGGCACGAGCCCAGGCGCAGGCGGATATGGAATCGAGCGCGGATGCATTGCGCGTGCTAGGTATAAGCGATCCGGATTCCTTGCTGAAAAGTCCGCCATCCGCGCAAGTTCCGGTGTTGGCTCCGGTGGCCGGCGAGGTCACGGACCGTCTCGTAGGTCCAGGCCAATTGCTGCAGGCGGGCGTTACGCAATGCTTCACCATTTCGGACATGAGTACCGTCTGGGTGCTCGTCAATGTCTACCAAAACGATCTCGCGGACGTTCATCAGGGCGACGCGGTAGACATCACCACGGATGCATATCCAGACACGTTCCGCGGCAAGATTTCCTATATCGCGGCCACGCTCGATCCCAACACACGGACGTTGCAAGCGCGGATCGTCACCGACAATCCCGGTCAAAAACTGAAAAACAATATGTACGTCAATGCCGTCGTTCGCGCCGGGTCGATTCGGAATGCGCTGCTCGTGCCCGATGCCGCGGTGTTACGCGACACGGAAAACCAGCCGTTCGTTTACGTGCAAACCGGCAGCGCAAATCAATTTGCGCGGCGACCAGTGACCATCGGCGATACCCACGGTGGCCAGACGCAAGTCACCGGCGGCTTGAAGGAAGGCGAGAAAGTGATTGGCGACGGTAGTTTGTTCCTGCAGTTCAAGAATTCCTTGCAGCACTAAGAAAGCGCGCCCGGAGCCCAGAGATGATCCATCGAATTGTCCAATTCGCCCTGCGACAGCGCTTCCTGGTGCTGATGGTCACCATACTGGTGATTATCGCGGGCGCAATCTCCTTCCAGCGCATGCCGGTTGACGCCTACCCGGATCTCTCACCCCCTTTGGTGGAGTTGATCACGCAATGGCCGGGCCACGCGGCGGAGGAAGTCGAGCGGCTTACGACGCTGCCTCTGGAACTGGCGATGAACGGATCGCCGAACCTGGTGGTGATGCGTTCGATTTCCTTGTATGGGCTTTCGGACGTGATCTTGACGTTTGCCGATAACACCAATCCTTACTTCGACCGGGAAATCGTCTTTCAACGAATCGCGGACGCTTCTCTGCCGACCGGGGTTACTCCCAGCATGTCGCCGCTATACAGCCCGAGCGGTCTTGTGTACCGCTATGTGCTGGAAAGCCCAGACCGTACTCCACAGGAGTTGCACACGTTCGAAGATTGGATTATCGAGCGTGCGTATCGTTCGGTCCCCGGTGTAGCAGACGACTCGGGCTTTGGCGGCACCACCATGCAATATCAGGTGCTGCTTGATCCCGCGAGGCTCTACAACTATCACATCCCCGTGGTACAGGTGATCAATGCTCTGACGGCGAACAACGCCAACACCGGCGGCGGCTTCTATTCGCAAGGCGGCCAGTTCTACTACGTGCGCGGCTTGGGCTTGCTGCGCAATACCGAGGACATTGGCGACGTGGTGGTGGGCAGCCAGGGCGGCGTGCCCGTCCGCGTCAAAGACATTGCCACCGTCGAAATCGGTTACGCGCCGCGGCTTGGTGAATTTGGCTTCATGAAGAACGATGACGCGGTGGAAGGCGTCATCCTGATGCGCACCGGCGAGCAGACCCAGAATGTGCTCAAGGGCGTTGAGAAAGAAACCGACGAACTGAATCGCAACATTCTCCCGCCGGACGTCAAAATTCGTCCCTACTACGACCGTAGCGATCTCGTGCGCGTGACCACCGATACTGTGGAGGGAAACCTCCTCCGTGGCATGGTTCTGGTCTTGCTCGTTCTCGTTTTCTTCCTGGTAAGCTTTCGCGCCGCCATCATTACCGCGCTCACCATCCCACTGGCGCTGCTTTTCGCCTTCATTTTTCTACACGCTACCGGGGATGCTGCGAATCTGCTCTCCATCGGCGCCATCGACTTCGGCATCATCATTGACGGCACCATCGTCATGGTGGAAAACATTTACCGCGAACTCGCCGAGCGCAAAGGCCAGTCTTACGATCTGCAGGATGTGATAATCGCTGCCGCCCGCGACGTCGATCGTCCGATTTTTTATTCCGTGGCCGTCATCATCGCGGGGTATCTCCCCATCTACGCACTCTCCGGGCCGGCCGGTAAGCTCTTTCACCCGATGGCCAACACCATGGCCTTTGCGCTCGGTGGCGCGCTGCTGTTTACGCTCACGCTGGTGCCTGTATTGGTTTCTTACAGCTTCAAAAAGGGAGTGCAGGAAAAAACGAACCGCGCCTACGAATGGTTCAAGCGTGAATATGGCTCGGAATTGAAGTGGTGCCTTGCCCGCCCCAAATTAACGATGATCCTTTCCATCGTGATCTTTGGCGCCACGCTGCTTCTGGTTCCTTCGATCGGTGGCGAGTTTATGCCCCATCTCGATGAGGGCGCCCTTTGGGTTCGCGCCACCATGCCCTACACAATTTCGTTTGAGGAAGCGAGCGCCTTTGCGCCCAAAGTCCGCGATGTCTTGATGACCTACCCGCAGGCGACGATTATCGCGTCGGAGTTGGGCCGCCCCGACGACGGTACCGATCCCACCGGCTTCTTCAATTGCGAGTTTTACATGGGGCTAAAGCCTTACAGCGACAAATCCTGGAAGGAAGGCTCGATTCATACCAAGGCCGAGCTAACGGCGGATCTTGACCACAAGCTGAGCGCTTATCCTGGCGTGATCTTCAACTACACCCAGCCGGCGGAAGATGCTGTCGACGAGGCGCTGACCGGCTTGAAGAGTTCGCTGGCCGTGAAAGTCTTTGGCCCCGATCTGGATGTTCTCCAACAGAAAGCTGTTCAGATCAAGAATATTCTGGCTCAGACACCCGGCTTCACGGATTTGACGGTAGTCCGTGAACTCGGGCAACCGAGTTTGATAGTGGATGCGGACCGAGACAAAATCGCTCGTTACGGCATCAACGTGTCGGACGTCGAGGCCGTCGTGCAAGCAGCTGTTGGAGGCCAGGCCGCCACACAAGTGATTCAGGGCGAAAAATTGTTCGACCTCGTCGTGCGCATGGAGCCGCAATACCGCTCGAACGCCACCGAAATCGCGAATCTACTGGTACCCACGCCCACGGGACAACAGGTTCCGCTTTCGCAGCTTGCCACGATCAAAGAAGCCAGCGGCGCTTCTTTCATCTATCGCGAAAATGACTCGCGTTACATCGGCATCCAGTTCTCCATCGAAGGCCGCAATTTGGAAGGAACTGTCCGGGCGGGACAGGCTGCTGTAGACAAAGCGGTGCAACTCCCACAAGGATACCGCCTGGATTGGGGCGGCGAATATAGCGAACTTCTGCAGGCGAAATCACAAATTGAATTGATCGGGCCGTTGGCGATCCTGCTGATCTTCATGATTCTCTTTGCGCTCTACGGCAATTTCAAGTTTCCGGTGATTGTTGTATTGAGCGTGGTGCTTACCGAGCCGGTGGGCGCACTGATTGCTCTAAAACTCACGCATACGCCGTTTAGCGTTTCGTCGCTGCTGGGGCTGCTCGTGCTTCTGGGCGTGTCAGCCGAGACGGCCATCATTGACACGTCTTACATCAACAAGCTGCGCCTTGAAGGGCAGGACATTTATAACGCCACGTTTGAGGGCTCGCTCATCCGCCTGCGCCCCATCATGATGACGGCGTTGGTCGCTTGCCTCGGCTTGCTACCGGCGGCCCTCTCCACCGGCGTTGGCTCAGACTCGCAGAAGCCTTTTGCCATCGTGATCGTTGCGGGATTGATTTCCAGGCTTTTCCTCGGCCGCATCGTAAGCCCCGTGCTCTACCAGATGGTAGCCAAGGAAGGCGACGTTTTGCAGGTCTGAGCGCCGCGCTCGCGGAGCAGCTCTATTTGCAGGTCGCGCGTCCGTGCTCTGCTAGAATCCCGGCTCAATGGCTTCACCTCTCTTCAGTTCGCGCTGCACGACACTCGCTCTGCGGACAATCCTCTTAATCGTCGGCCTGTGCGCGCCGGTGGTCCAGCAGTGCTCCAGTGCTAGTTTTGCTGCTGACCCTTCTTCGCAGCAATCTATTCCAACAAGCGCGGCTAGCCGAACCCCTCAAAAAGTCACGCGCTATACTCTGCCGCCGGATCGCCTTCGCCAAGCTGTGGAATTGGCGCGCTCCGGTGACGAGCTCTATTTCACCGAATTTGGCGTCACCATCCTGCTGCTGGTGATCCTTCTGAAAACTGGCGTAGTGGCGCGGTTTAGCTCCTGGGCCGAACGCTCGAGCAGATTCCGCATCCTGCAGGCTTCGATCTTTGCGGCATTACTTCTCGGCGCGCTTGCGCTCAGCGTGCTTCCTCTTCATGCCTGGGGCCACGTCCTCGGCATGCGTTACAACCTCTCCGTCGAAGGATGGGGCCCTTGGCTCCTCGATTGGTGCAAAGGCCAAGCGATCGCCATCGCGATTGGTGCGTTCGCGGCGTGGATTGTGGGCGGACTGCTGCGCCGAAGCCCGCGCCGCTGGTGGTTTGTCGCTTGGCTGATCGCCTTGCCGCTGATCGTTTTTGCGGCATTGCTCGAACCGGTGGTGGTCGAGCCGCTTTTCTACAAATTCGAACCGCTCGCGGCCTCGCACCCTAAACTCGCCCTGCAAATCCAGGAGCTTGCCACCCGCGCCGGCGCGCAGATTCCGCAGGACCACATGTACGAAATGCTCGCGAGCCAAAAACTCAACGAGCTGAATGCTTACGTCACGGGCATCGGCGCCAGCAAGCGCGTCGTCGTCTGGGACACTTTGTTCGCGCATATGACGGAAGACGAAATTCTCCTCGTCGTCGGACACGAGCTCGGCCATTACGTTCTGGGGCATGTGTGGAAAGGGATCGCCGCCAGCGCCGCCGGTCTATTTTTTGGCTTGTGGTTCCTCGCCGCGGCGCTCAGGTGGACGGTACGCCGTTGGGGAAGCGGTTGGCGCATTCTCGATCTGAACGGCTGGGGCGCGTTGGGCGTGCTCTGGCTGCTGGGATCACTCTTGCTTTTTCTTAGCACTCCTCTCGATAGCGCCGTCAGCCGCTACGTCGAGCATCAGGCCGATGTATTCGGACTCGAAATTACGCACGGCGTTGTGCCCGATGCGTCCCAGGTAGCGGCGCAGAGCGATCAGATTTTGGGTGAAGTTGATCTGGAGGAACCCGATCCATCTCCTCTTGTGGTCTTTTGGCTTTACGACCATCCACCGATCGCCGAACGCATCCAGTTTGATTTGGAATACGATCCTTGGGCGCCGGGCCATTCGCCCGAGTTCGTTCGCCACTGAACTGCACAAAATTGGTCTTTATGAATCGCCAGACCCACTTGGCAGCCGGTGTGGCGGGAATTATGATTCTTATGTTCGACCTTCGGACTTAGGTGCCCAAGGTTCGTCCACATCCCGCGGAATTGGTTGGGCCGTGGCAACCGGTCTTTGCATCTGAGGCATCGCAAGGAGATGTGCCATGAAGTCGCGAATTCAAATTCGAAAATTTGCTTCCCGTAAGGTATCGCTACTTGCGATCTGCGGATTATTTGCTCTCGTCGGAGGAATCGGCATCCTGGCGGGTGCGGCTGAAAACGTCGCCTTTGCCGATCCGCGTGCCGGTGCACCGCCCCTCCCCGATGCGCGCACGCCCGTGTTGGTCGAACTCTTCACCTCCGAGGGCTGCTCGAGTTGCCCGCCGGCCGACGCGCTCCTCATGCAGCTCGATGCGCGCCAACCGATTCCAGGCGCCGACGTGATCGTGCTCGAACACCACGTAACCTATTGGGACGATCAGGGCTGGCATGATCCCTTTTCTTTGAACGCCGCCACGGACCGCCAGCGAAAATACGCGTTCGAGCGCCATTGGAAGGGCGATCAGGTTTATACGCCGCAAATGATTGTGGATGGCGAGACTCAATTCAACGGCGGCAATGGCGCGCTCGCACAGCAAGCCATCGAGCAAGCTGCGAAAGCGCCGAAAACTCCCATTCAACTCGCCTGGGCCGGCGCTGCCGCCGATAATCCACGCGATTTGCACGTGCAGTTTGCTGCTCTATCCGGACTTGCTCGTGGGGAAAAACCCGAGGTATTTCTTGCGCTCACCGAAAACGAATTGCATTCGAGCGTGCGTCGCGGCGAAAACGCGGGCAGGTCGCTGGTTCACTCTGGCGTAGTGCGCGAGCTTGTCTCCATTGGGCGCGTCAACCTACAAGACGGCGCAGCCCAGGCATTTGACGGGCAAGCCCACGTGAAGCTCGCGCATGATTGGAACCCGCAGAACCTCCGAGCCGTGATCTTCATCCAGGATCCACATACCGATCGCGTGTTTGGCGCCGCCGAAATCGCTTATTAGTCTTGTAGTGCCCTTATTTCCGCGCGCGGTGTTAGACTTTCTCTCCACTCCATGGCCAAGGTTGAATCCATCGTAGAGATTGCCGCGCCGCCTGCTGACGTCTCCGTGTTCTTCGTGCCCCAACGCATGGCGTATTGGTATGGCAAGGAACTCGATGGCGAAATTGACGTGCATTGCGGCGCGCCGGAATTTTGTCTTGGACAGTCCGTTCGCATCGCCGGACGAATCGGCAAAAAGGAAGTGGCGCAGACAGCGGTGGTCACAAATTATGCGTGGGGCAGAATGCTGGAATGGCGTTTCGAGGATTCCTACGGTGTACGCGGGACCGAGCGTTGGGAAATCGAACCGAATAGTGCGGGATCGAACACTCGCGTGCGCATGCGCAGCGAATACGCAATTCCCGGAGCGCTCGGCCGCGCGATGGATTGGCTGATCACGCGCCGGGCTGTCTCGCGCCGTAATGCCGAATACCTTGCCCGCCTCAAAAAACTGGCCGAGCGTAAGTAAAGGCGCTCGTGCCAGCAGTTCTGTTAAGAATTGGGCTTACCAATCCGAATTCGAACAGCGGGCTTTTTGCCAACGCGGAGGATGTGGTCGCCCGCTGTAGACGTGCTGATCGAATAGCCTGGGTCCACAATTTTTTCTCCATCCCATTCAACCGCGCCCTGCTTCATAAGGCGCTCTGCTTCAGCCCTTGAACCGGCGAGCTCCACGCGGTCAATCATCCGGGATAGCTTTACATCACCCTCCGCATTGAAGTCGAACGTTCGCATTTCGGTAGGGAGTTGTTTCTTGCTGTAGATGCGATCGAATTCTTGGGCGGCGCGCGTCGCAGCATCGTTGCCATGAAAACCGGCGATGATTTCCTTCGCCAGGACCACCTTAGTTTCTTTGGGGTGCGCGCTGCCGCTCGAAACCTCCGAGCGCAGTTGCGCGATCCCGGCCGGCGTGCGGTCGGTCAGCAGCTCCATATACGTCCACATCATGTCGTCCGAGATGCTCATCAGCTTCCCAAACATCTGCCCCGGCTCTTCGGTGATGCCCACGTAATTGCCCAGGCTCTTGGACATTTTTCTCTGCCCGTCCAGCCCCACCAAAATCGGCATGGTGAAGACCACTTGCGAAGGCTGCCCATACTCCCGCTGAATTTCCCGGCCTACCAGCAAATTGAATTTCTGTTCGGTCGCGCCCAATTCCACGTCCGCTTTGAGCGCGACGCTGTCGTAGCCCTGAAACAGCGAGTAGAGCAATTCGTGCACCGCGATGGGCTGGTTATTCGCGAGCCGCGAGCGAAAATCCTCGTGTTCGAGCATCCGTGCCAGCCGATATTTCCCGCAGAGCTGAATCACTTCATAGCTCGATAGTTTGCCCAGCCATTCGCTGTTGTAGCGAACCTCGGTCTTACGCGGATCGAGAATCTTGTAGACCTGCTCGAGGTACGTTTTTGCGTTCGCCGCAATCTGCTCCCGCGTCAGCGGCGGACGCGTCACGGATTGTCCCGTGGGATCCCCGACCATAGCGGTGAAATCCCCGATCAGAAAAATCGAGACGTGGCCCATGTCCTGGAAATGTTTCAGCTTCCGCAGGACCACCGTATGCCCCAGGTGCAGATCGGGAGCGGTTGGGTCCACGCCAAGCTTCACGCGCAGCGGGATATTTTTCGCTCGCGAGGACTCGAGTTTCGCGGCCAACTCTTCCTCGCGGATGATTTCCGCCGAGCCTTTTCGCAAATAGGCAAGCTGTTCGGCAACCGGACGAAATGGCGATGCGTCGCTCATGATCGGTGGGCGCTACCTGTGGTTTGAATCACGCGGCGACCTTCCAGGCGAAATCGGCCTTCCAGCACGATTCGTACTGCTTCGGAGTAAATGCGGTGCTCCTCTTGCAAAATGCGCGCGGAGAGCGTCTCCGGCGTGTCTTCATCCAGCACGGGCGTCACCGCCTGCAGGATAATCGGCCCGGCGTCGAGATTTTCGTCCACCAAGTGTACCGTGCAACCCGCATAACGCACGCCGTATTCGAGCGCCTGCCGTTGCGCTTCCAAGCCCGGAAACGACGGTAGTAGAGACGGGTGAATGTTCAGAATGCGATTGGGAAACGCCTTGATGAAGTAGGGCGAGAGCAGCCGCATAAATCCCGCCAGGCATACAAGCTCGACGCCGTGCTCCCGCAAGGCGCCGGCCACCAGCCGGTCGTACTCTTCGCGCTCGAGCCCGCGGGAAGGAATCACCAGCGCCGGAATCTTGCGCTCCCGAGCGCGATCGATCCCCGGAGCGCCTTCGCGGTTGCTGATCACGACAGCGATCTCGGCGTCGCCCAGCCGCCCTGCGGCCGCGCTGGCCGCCAATGCCTCAAAGTTCGAACCGCGGCCGCTCAGGAGAATGCCAATTTGCGTGGCCATGAGCTAAAAAACTTAGCACATCGCATCAAGGCTGCAAAACGCAATCGCCGCCAACACCAAATTTTCCTGGGACGCCATTCTCCCGCATGGCCCGCTTGCGCGTGGACCACGACTACAGCCGTCACTTTGCCGCAGTGTATACTCCGGCCACTTGGAGGCAGACGTGCCTTTTCACAATCACCCCAGCGCCGCTGCGCGTACGATTCTTCTCACTGCTCTCGCCGGCTTTATCTCGATTCCACTGCTCCACGCCGGCGCCGCCAAGCAAGATCAGCCCGAAGAACGCGTGTTCTATCAGACCCCATCGATTCGCGTGCGCCGCACCGTTTACCCTCCCGGCCGGCACTTACCGATGCATGAGCATAAGGGGCGTGTTGTGGTGTTCCTCAGCAACGGCACGGTACGAACCACCACGGAAGGCGCGCAGCCGAGCGATCTACAATTTCATCGAGGAATGGTCTATTGGAGCGATCCGGTGCGTCACACGCTCGATAACGTGGGCGGCACGCCCCTCGACGCTCTCGAGGTGGAATTCCTGGAGCCCTATCCTTCGGCGGCCCAGCGCTACACTCGCGATGCCGCCGCGCAAGATCCGGCACATTTCAAGGTAGAGTTAGAAAATGAGCGCGTCAGGGTTTTGCGCTTCACTCTGGGGCCGCACGGATCCTCGCCCATGCACGATCACCGGGACGCGATCTTCGTCCGTCTCACGCCCGCGCATTTACAGGTCACCCTTCCGAACGGATCGAAGAAGGAAGTAAGGGCCACGGTGAACGACATGGGCTTCCAGGCATCCGCGCGCCAAGCCATCCAAAATGTAAGCGATCAGCCATACGCGGAGATCTTGATCGAATTCAAGCCTTCATCCAAAGCCTCAAATCAATAAGCCCAAGCCGGCGCCGCAGCTAAAACGGCTCGAGCTTCGCGAAACCAGGATCGCCCTGCGCGATCAACCGCGGCGGCTCGTCGTTAAACCAGATCAGCACGCGGCCGGCAAAGAATCGTCGGCGATCAGCCGCATCACCGCGGTCGAAATCTCGTCCAGCGAGATCAGCGTGTGCGGCACACCTCTCGCGCGGCGCTGCTCCGGCGTGCAAGAGTCCACGAAGGCTTGTACCTCTTCGGTGGCTACCCAATCCGGCACAATACAGTTGATGCGAATGTTTTCTTTCTGGTGCAGCCACGCCATCGTTGTCGCCAAGCGCGCCACTGCTATTTTGGCCACGTCATACGCGGGCGCAGGCGAATGCTTGCGCCCGTAACCGATCGCCGAAGTCGAACCGTAACAGATAATCGCGCCGCCCCCGCGCTTGCGCATCGCTTCGATCGCGTAAAGCATTCCGTGGATCGCACTGAAAAGATTTCCGCGCAGCGTCTCTTCCCAATGTGCCAGTGGCTCGCCGGGAAGAAACGGGCCCGCATTGTTCACGAGAATGTCGAGCCCGCCGAAAGTTTGCTCCGCAAAAGCGATCAACCCGCGCAGGTCCTGTTCGGAGCTGACATCAGCGTGACAAAAAGCCGCGCGTCCGCCGGCAGTTTGAATACGCCTCAAAGTTTCGTTACCGCCGGCAACGTCCGTATCCGACACAACAACGGAGGCGCCCTCTTTTGCCAAACGTATCGCGAGCGCTCGTCCTTGACCCCCGCCGCCGGAGCCGGTGACAATCGCCGTCTTGCCACGAATTTCCATGTGACATCTCCGTGCGAAGTTGAAAGGCCAAATGAAGATACCGCAGCCGAACAGATTTACACTGGCTTCGGCTAAATTTGCAGCCTGCCCGTGTACTTGATGCGGGGGCCGGATGCCGCAGTCACGACGTGGCCAATGCGATAAAACTTTTCGCGTCGGCGCCGAAGATCGGCTTCCAGCAAGCGGATATATTTCGTGGGAACGATCAGGATCATGCCGGCGCCCAAATTGAACGTAGCCAGCAGTTCGTCCTGTTCCAACTCGCCAACTTCCGCGAGATAGCTGAAGATTTTGGGGATGGGCCAGGCGCCAAGATCGATTTCGGCCCGCGTGCCTCGCGGCAACACGCGTGGCAGATTGCCGGGAATTCCTCCGCCGGTGTTATGCGCCATCGCCGAAATCCAGCCGCGTGCGAGCGCGGTCTTTAGCGCTGGCCGGTAGCATCGATGCGGATTCAGCAGCTCTGCACCAATCTTGTTTCCAATTTGCGCTACATAGGTGCCCGGCTTGAGCCCCGCTTTTTCGAACACAAGTTTTCGCGCCAGCGAATAGCCGTTCGTGTGCAACCCCGAAGAAGGCAGCGCCACGAGCACATCGCCCGCCTTCACCCGCTGAGGACCGAGTACCCGGCTGCGGTCCACCGCTCCTACGATGAACCCTGCCAGATCGTACTCGCCCGCCGCGTAAAACCCTGGCATCTCCGCGGTCTCGCCACCAATAAGCGCGCAACCAGCGGCACGGCAGGCCCGGCTCATACCCTCGATCACCTGCTCCACCACGGTCGGATCCATCTTGCCCAAGGCCAGGTAATCCAGAAAGAAAAGAGGCTCGGCGCCCAGCGTCAGAATGTCGTTGATGCAGTGGTTCACCAGGTCCGCGCCGACCGTCGAATGCACGCCCATCGCGAAGGCCACTTTCAGCTTTGTGCCCACGCCGTCCGCGCTCGAAACCAGCAGCGGCTCGCGCCAACGTTTCCGATCAAGCGCAAACAGCGCGCCAAAAGCGCCGATCCCGCCTACCACGTTGCGCGTAAACGTCCGGCTCGCCAGCCGCGCGATTCGCTGCTTTGCTTGCTCGGCGAGTTCGATGCTTACGCCTGCTTCGGAATAGCGCATGGGCCGACGCCACAACTCCTGTCGCGCAAAATGCCGGATGTGAAAAGCTAAAACGTCTTAAAGAAGCGATTCCAACGGATGCGGCTGGGATGAATAATTCCATTGCCGTAAGCTTCGAACCGTTCCAACAAATGTCCCGGCTCCCAGGCTTCCGGCATGGATGCGGTTGCGTCCACGGAAAGATAAATCATCACCGGCACACCGATCACGGAATCGCGCGCGATCGGTCCCACAAACCGGCTGTCGTAGGAATTGCCTCGGTTATCACCCATCACGAAATAATGATCGGGCGGCACCTGCACCGGGCCAAACCGTTCGAATGGATCCATCGGCTCCTTAATGTAGGGCTCCGTGAGTTTTTGCCCGTTGATCCATACCGCGCCGTCGTGAACTTCCAGCGTGTCTCCGGAGAGTCCGATCACGCGCTTCACCCAATCCGGCGACCCGTCCACCGGCGCGCGAAAGATCACAATCTGTTGCCGGTTCAGTTTGCGCCACAGCGGCCAGTGGATCGGCGTGAACGGAATTCCCGCGTCATATCCCAGCCGGCTCATGATCAAGTGATCGCCGATCAGCAGCGTGTTTTCCATGGACGCGGAAGGAATCACGCGCGCCTGGCCGACGACACCATTGATCAGAAGAAACGCGAGGATGATCCAGAACCATGCCAGCGCCTCCCGTTTGGCACGCTCACCGAGCGGGATATCCTCCTGCGCGGACTGTGATTGTTTTTTCTTCTCTAGCTCGTCAGCTTTCACGCGTCACCGTCACCGGCGCCGCGTCTTCGCGGTTGGCCTGATTTTCCCTGCGCTCCACTTCCAGTTGCACCGGCTCGGTGGGATAAGCTCCCGTAAAACACGAAGTGCAAAAGCGGCCTTCGCGATCCGATACCCCTTCGCGCAGCTTCTCGAGTGAAAGATAGCCGAGCGAATCCGCGCCTAGAAAACGCCGGATTTCCTCAACCATCGTGGCTTCCTTGTTCTCATGCGCCAGGCCCGCTTCGCCTTCGGCGATCCGCGGCCGAATTTTCGAATTGGACGATGCGATCAATTCTTCGCGCGTTGGCGTATCGATGCCGTAGTAACACGGCGAAATCGTCGGCGGCGAACTGATGCGCACGTGGACTTCCGTCGCCCCCGCCTCACGCACCATGCGCACGATCTTTCGGCTGGTAGTCCCTCGGACGATGGAATCGTCCACCAGAATCACGCGCCAGCCCTCTAGCAGGTCGCGCACGGGATTCAATTTCAGCTTTACGCCAAAATCGCGGATCGATTGCGCCGGTTGGATAAACGTCCTGCCGATATAATGATTTCGAATCAGCCCCATTCGAAAGGGTATGCCGGACTCCAGCCCGTAACCAATCGCCGCCGGCACTCCCGAATCAGGCACGGGTACCACCACGTCCGCCGGCACCGGATGTTCGCGGGCCAGCAAACGCCCAAACATCTCGCGGCTAAGATGCACGGAGCGTCCGAAAATGCGGCTATCCGGACGCGCAAAATAGACGTGTTCGAAAATGCACGATTGCTGCTGCTTCACCGGAGCAAAGTGAATGGATTCGAGCCCGGTCCGCGAAATCCGCACCATCTCCCCGGGCTCCACTTCTCGCAGGTACGTGGCGCCGAGCAAGTCAAACGCGCACGTCTCCGAGGCCACGATATAGGTGTCGCCCAATTTGCCGAGGTTCAGTGGACGAAATCCCCGCGGATCGCGAACGGCATACAGCTCGTCGCGCGTCAGGATCACCAGCGAGTACGCGCCCTCCACCTGGTTCAGCGCTTCCGCGATCGCGCCGGAAAGATTCCGGCTGCCGCTCTTCGCGATCAGGTGCACGATCACTTCGGTGTCGCTGGTCGTCTGAAAAATCGATCCCCGGTGCTCGAGCTTGCGGCGCCATTCGGTCGCATTGGTCAGATTGCCGTTGTGCGCCAGCGCCAGCTTGCCCTTATTGCAGTCGATCAAGATGGGTTGCGCGTTATCGAGCGAGGTGTCGCCCGCCGTCGAATAGCGCGTGTGTCCAATGGCCGATTCGCCGGTCAGCGATGCGAGGCGCTTCGGATCAAACGCGTCCTGCACCAATCCAAGGGCTTTCACCACCTTCAGATCGGGGCCATCACACGTGCAGATTCCCGCCGCTTCCTGTCCGCGATGCTGCAGCGCGTAAAGCCCCAGATACGCAAGTTTCGCGGCCTCTGGATTGGAAAAAACGCCGACCACACCGCAATGATCGTGGAAGTGGTCGTCTTCCACGAAGGAGACGCCGGTAGCGGTCGGGTTTTGCTCGGCTCTGTTCATCGGGTCTCAAGGATTCGCCCGAGGGATTCTCCCCAGGCGTCGCGCAATTGGTCGAGAGAGGACTGGATCGCTATTCGCTTATTGAAAATGATGCGGAAGTCGCCTCGCGTGACTCGGCCCATCTCCCGCGCGGTGACACTATATTCTCTCGCAATTTCACGTATGCGGGCAAGTACCTCGGGGGCAACAGAAATCACCGCACGCGCGCCGCGTTCGCCAAAAAGCGCAGCTTCTGCGGATTCGGAGCCTTGCAGTGTAACCTCTGTGGAGAGATGCCGGGTCGAACCGGTTAGTGCATCCTCGCGCGCGCGTGCCGTCAAGCACGATTCGGCAAGCGTTACGGCCAGGCCGCCCTCACTGATGTCATGCGCCGATCGCAGCAGACCTGCGGACGCCATGGCCACCAGGGCCTCGATCAACCGCTTTTCCGCCTGCAGGTCCGTATGCGGCGGCGCGCCTCCCGCAATTCCTTGCAGCGCGAAGGCATATTCGGACGACGAAAGCTCGCGCCTCACATGCGCGGCCTGATTTCCCCCGGACGTCATGTCCTGGCTGCCGTCCAGCAAGAGAATCAAGTCTCCTTCGCGCTGAAAAGCCGTCCCGACGGTCCGCGAGGCATCTTCGAGCAATCCCAGCACGCCCAAAATCGGCGTCGGATAAATCGATTGGCCCAGCGTATCGTTATAGAAGCTGACGTTGCCGCCCGTGATCGGTATGCCCAGGGCAGTGCACGCTTCCGCGATGCCGTCCACGCATTCGCTGAACTCCCACATCACTTCCGGCTTTTCCGGGTTGCCGAAATTCAAACAGTTCGTGGCTGCCCACGGCCGCGCTCCCGAACACGCCACATTGCGAGCCGCTTCCGCCACCGCCGCGGCCGCTCCTTCCCGCGGAGCCAGCCAGCACCAGCGCCCATTGCCATCCACGCTCAGCGCGAGCCCGCGCGCCGTACCCTTCACGCGCAACACGGCGGCATCGCTCGCGCCAGGCCCAGCCAGCGTATTGGTTCGCACCGATTGATCGTATTGCTCCCAAATCCAGCGCTTGTTGGCGATGGCCGGCCACGCGAGCAATCGCAGGAAATTCTGCGTCAGATCCGCGGTCTCGGCCGCAAATTCCATCAGCGGACCCGCACCTCGCGCCGTCTTCGGCGCCGCAATCGGCCGCTTGTATACCGGCGCTTCGTCCGCCAGAGCTTTTGCCGGAATTTCCGCCGCCACATGCCCGTGTGTGGTGATCCGGAGCAATCCATCGTCTGTGACACGCCCGACTTCCACGGCATCCAGCTCCCATTTCGCAAACACGTCCATCACTTCGCGTTCTCGCCCGCGCTCCGCCACCAGCAGCATGCGCTCTTGCGATTCGCTCAGCATGATTTCGTAAGGCGTCATGCCGGACTCGCGCTGCGGCACGCGATCTAGGTCCAGCTCGATTCCCACCCCGCCGCGCGCCGCCATTTCGCAACTGGAACTCGTCAGCCCCGCCGCGCCCATATCCTGAATCGCCACGATCGCTCCCGTCTGCATTGCTTCGAGGCACGCCTCGAGCAGCAGTTTTTCCAGGAACGGATCGCCCACCTGCACGTTGGGCCGCTTCTGCTGCGACTCCTCGGAAAATTCCGCGGACGCGAGTAACGATGCCCCATGAATGCCGTCGCGGCCGGTCTTCGATCCCACGTAAAGCACAGGATTGCCGACGCCGCTCGCCCGCGCGAAGAAAAGCTCCTCTCGCCGCGCGATCCCCAGCGCCAGCGCATTCACCAGCGGGTTACCCGAATAGCATGGCGCGAAAGCAACGTCGCCGCCCACCGTCGGCACTCCGAAACAATTTCCGTAGAACCCGATGCCGCGCACCACGCCATCGAGAATGCGCCGGTTCTTGCTCGCTTCTGCAGGAGTCACACCCGGCCCATCGCTCAATGGGCCAAATCGCAGCGCATCCAATACCGCGATCGGCCGCGCGCCCATCGTGAAAATATCGCGCAGGATGCCGCCGACGCCCGTGGCAGCTCCCTGAAAGGGCTCCACGTAGCTTGGATGGTTGTGCGACTCAATTTTGAAAGTCGCGCATAAGCCGTCGCCGATATCCACCACGCCCGCATTTTCTCCGGGCCCTTGGATCACTTGCGCAGCCTTGGTCGGCAGCCGCCGCAGATGTACGCGACTCGATTTATACGAGCAGTGCTCGCTCCACATCACGCTGAAGACGCCAAGCTCCGTGATGCTCGGTTCGCGCCCCAAAATCTTCAAAACGCGCGCGTATTCTTCCGCCGTAAGTCCGTGCTCGGCCGCCAATTCCGGCGTCATCTTGATTTGGGTCTCAAGCATCTGAAAGGTTCCGGCTCTTCTACCATTCACTGCGCGTGCGAGAAATCGTAAACTACGTCCCACATCAGCCGCACGCCGTTCGTAAAGCTCTGTACGGGAATTCGCTCGTCATTGCCGTGCGCGTGCCCGTCATCCGGCAGCATCGCAAAGGGCACAAATCCATAGGCCGTGATGCCTCGCTCGCGGAAAAAATAGGAATCGTTAAAACCGGTCGAGGTCGTCGCCGTGACGCCCGCATCCGGATAGAGTCGGTGCACCGTCTCTTCGATCGCTGTATGCAGCGGCGTATCGAGCGAGGATTCCGGCGACTTCGGGTAGCTATGCAGCACCTCGATGCGCACGCTGTCGTCATGGATCACGCGCCGCAATTCGGCCACCCAGCGATCCGCCGTCCAGCCCGGCAGCAAACGGCAATCCACCAGCGCCGAAGCTTCTGGCGGGATCACATTAATTTTATTGGTTCCTGTAAGGCCCGTGATGGAAATCGTGTTGGTCACCAGCGCAAGATAGTGCGGCTCTTTTTCCAGTTCGGCGCGCGCTTCAGGGGTCTGGAGCCACGTATCGATGTTCGCCAGGCGCGTGCGCCACGGTTCAGGCTCGTAGGGAGCCGAGGATTTCAGCGCCCGCTCGACCGCAGGCGTCAACTCGATCGGCGGCTGATAGGTTCGCAAACGATCGAGCGCCGCGATGAGCTTGTTCACCGAGGAATCCGCAATCGGCACGGACGCGTGCCCCGCCGGGCCTGTGGCCACGATTCGCAGCCACGCCGTCGTCTTGTTGAACGCGCCGATGCCTACGTAAACGACCTTGCCGTTGGCATCCGCGCGCGCCCCCGATCCTTCGTTGATCACAAACCCGGCACCCGCGACCCAGTCCGGCTTTTGCTCTACCACCCACTTCGCGCCGCTCACGGCCCCGTCCTCTTCATCCGCCGTCGCAAGGAAAATCACGTCTCGCCGCAGTGGCACATGCTGACGATGCAGTTCGAGAAATGCGATCAATTGCGCCACACCGACGCTCTTCATATCCGTGGCGCCGCGTCCCCAGATATATCCGTCCTTCATTTCGGCCGCAAAGGGGTCAACGCTCCAATATGCGCGGCTCGCCGGCACCACATCGATATGGTTCAGCAACACAAACGCAGGCTCCGCCGCACCAGCCGCCACTGTCGCATGTAATCGCGCTACGATGCTGCCGCGTCCCGGCGCTACTTCACCTGTCTGGTAAGGAATCCCTTCTGCTTCAAAAATCTTCACATACCACGCCACGCCGCGCGACTCGTTCCCTGGCGGATTCGAAGTGTCTATCCGGATGTACTCGCGAAGCTTGGCGATGGATTCCGCGTTCAGGGCGGTCCAATCGAGCGTAGGCTCGGCGGCCTGCGCATTCATCGAGGCGCGACCGAACACGCCCTGCGAAAACAAGAAACCGCACGCCGTCATTAGGAATATTGTGGCGCAGGCAGTCCACGTGCGTTGGCGCATCGCTAGGAGCGCGCACCAGCGGTTTCGGTGGTGTGATCCAAGATGCGTGGAACTCGCTGGCGGGAAAACCATTCAACCATCGAACGGAAAATCACCGCTCCGTCCGTCGAGCCCAGCGACCTCTCTGAAGCGCGCTCAGGATGCGGCATTAACCCGCAAACGTTGCGTTCGCGGCTGCAAATGCCCGCAATGTTCGCCAGCGACCCATTGGGGTTCGCGGCGGGATCTTCTTCCCCCGCGGCATCGGTATAGCGAAACACGATCTGATCGTTGCGCTCGAGTTCGCGCAGCGTGGCGTCGTCGCAATAGTAGTTTCCGTCCGCATGCGCCACCGGCGCCTCCAGCACCAGCGCGCGCTTCGCCGCATACGTGAATGGCGTTGCGGTCGTCTCCACACGAATATGCACCGGCCGGCAAACAAATCGCAGCCCTGCATTGCGCAGCATGGCGCCGGGCAGCAAGCCGGCTTCGAGCAGAATCTGGAAGCCGTTGCAAACGCCGAGCACCAAGCCGCCGCTCTTCGCGAACCGCTCCACCGCGCGCATCACCGGTGAAAACCGCGCAATCGCTCCGGTGCGCAGGTAATCTCCGTAGGAAAAACCGCCCGGCAGAAGAATAGCGTCGGCTCCGCCCAGGTCGGCCGATTGGTGCCAGATAAATTCAGCCGGCTGGCCGATTACATCATGGATTATGTGGAATGCGTCGTGATCGCAGTTGGAGCCCGGGAAGACGACGACACCGAATTTCATCGGTCCTCCGAACTCCCATCTTAACACACGCGCGGCGCACCGCTATCAGCGATCAAACTCCGCCGGTCGCCATCGCATCGCACCTTCGGAAAACGCGCTTTTTTTTCAGCGGGACTTGTTCTTGTGACGCGAAGCTTTTGTTTTCTTCGAAATTCTCTTGGGTCGCGCAGCTAGCTTCACGGCCATCTCCCGGCGCCGTGCCCGTGCCCAACCCGCCTTATTCACCTGTTTTCCGCGTGCGATGGCCAAAGCATCGGCGGGCACGTTTTCCGTTACCACCGATCCTGCCCCGACGTATGCGCCGTCACCCACGCGCACCGGTGCCACCAGCGCCGTGTCGCTGCCGATAAACACTTTGCGTCCGATGATCGTGGGATTCTTGTTCACGCCATCGTAATTGCAGGTGATCGTCCCTGCGCCGATATTGCTGTCATCGCCGATCTTCGCATCGCCCAGATAGCTCAGGTGCATCGCCTTCACACCCTTGCCGATCGTGCTCTTCTTCACTTCCACAAAATTTCCCACGCGCGAATTCTCATGTAGATCGGCAGCTTCCCGCAGGTGCGCAAATGGACCAATCTGCGCTCCCGCCGCCACGCGGCTCGCATGTAGCACCGAGTAGGGCTTCACAATTACGTTGTCCCCCAGCATGCAATCGCTGATCACGCTCCCCGTGCGAATCGTACAGTTCGCGCCGATCTTCGTGCGGCCGAGTAGCTGTACGTTGGCCTCGATGATCGTATCCGTCCCGGCGATCACTTCCGAATCAATCACCACGGTTTCGGGAAACTGGATACTCACCCCTGCAGCCATTAATTTTTCGGCTGCGCGTCTGCGAAACGTGCGATCCACCTCGGCTAATTCCTCTCGCGTGTTGCACCCTAGGATTTCATTGGCGTCGGGCGCCACGCGCGCCAGTACCGTTTGATTTCCTTGCGCCAGCAGCGCGATGGCATCCGTCAGGTAGAGTTCTCGGTGCGCATTTTCGGGTTTGAGTCGCGCCATCGCCGGCCATAACTTCTGCAAGTCAAAGCAGTAAATGCTTGAGTTCACCTCATTGATGTCTCGCTGATTTTGTGCAAGTTGGGTTTGCTCGACGATGGCGGATACGGTCCCGTCGGTGCGCCGAATCACGCGTCCATAGCCTGCCGGGTTTCCGAGCATGGCGCTTAAAATCGTAGCTGCGGCAGTGCCATCGCGATGCGCGCGCATCAGTTCGGCCAGAGTTTCGGTCCGCACCAGCGGAGCATCTCCCGGCAATACCAGGACACATTTCGCCCCTGCCAGCGCGCGCCGTGCCACCAGCAATGCATGTCCGGTACCGCGCTGGAGTTGCTGCAGCACTGTTTTCGCGCCGAGCGGCGTCACCAGCGCCGCCACTTGCTCGCCTTGGTGCCCAACCACTACGTGTATCCCGCGCGTCTTCAATCCCATGCACGCATGGACCACCTGCTCGACGAGCGTCCGCCCGCCCGCGCGGTGCAGTACCTTTGCCAGATTGGACTTGAGCCGCGTGCCTTTGCCTGCCGCCAGAATCACCACGGCGAAGTCATGATTTGCCATAGACACAAATTCTCGCTCGCGGCGGCCTCTTTCGCAAATGCGCGCCGCTACGCTGATGCCGCATACCTTAATGCCGAGTTCGTGAAATAGCGAAGAAAATGGCGGGAAGTTCGCTTCAATCCGCGGCGGAAGCGGAGGCGGAGTTTTCGGAATGGGAGAGGCTGTGGGGCGTTCCTAATCCGGTGGTGACCCCCGGAGATGTCGTTTCCATCCACAGCGATTCGTCCGCCAGCAGCCGCGATACCAGCTGTGTATGAAGCGCATGGCCGGCTTTGTGTGCCACCACCCGCGCCAGCAAAGGACGCCCGACCAGCGCCAAATCGCCGATCAGGTCCAGCGCCTTATGCCGCACGAACTCATCTGCACAGCGCAACGGCCCGTTCATCACGCCGTCGCGGGTCAGCACAATCGCATTTTCAAGCGAACCCCCACGCGCCAGTCCAGCCGCGCGCAGTTGGTCCACCTCGTGATAGAAACAAAAAGTTCGCGCCGATGCGAGCATCTCCGTAAAGGAGCCGCGATTCACGTCCAGCTCCACTTCTTGCCTTCCCACCAGGGGATGCGCGTAGTCCACCAGGCACCGGATGTGTAGTCGGTCCGCAGGGTAGATCCCAATCCGTCGGTCACCCTCACTCACCTCCAGCGGTGCCAACACTTTCATGTAGCGCCGGCGGCGGCGAAGCTTGCAAACCCCAGCCTGCTCAATCATTTGCACGAAGGGCGCAGCCGACCCATCGAGAATGGGCAGCTCCAGCGCGTCCACATCGATAAACACATTGTCGATTCCGCTAGAATAAACCGCTGCGAGCACATGCTCGGTGGTGGAGAGCCACACCCCGCGCTTCATCAAGCTCGTGGCGTAGCTTACGCGGGCCACATTGCGGCCAATGGCTTCGATCGGGAAATGATCGAGGTCGGTGCGGCGAAAGACGATGCCAGTGTCCGCCGGGGCTGGCGTCAGCCGGAGGTGGCAGCGGACGGCCGTATGAAGGCCAATCCCCTCGGTCTCAACCGTTCGCTCGATGGTGGTTTGGTAGGCCAACCCCTACATAGTAGCATTTCACGATCCAATTGGATGCCATTTTCATCCTTTATTTTCTGTAACTTACAGGAATATAATAGAGATGTGTTGTATGAAAGACACGATGTGCCCAAATAGGTGGGAACGCCAAGACTCGCCTGCCGCCAACGAAGAAGTCGTCGCGCCAACCAACTCGCTTGTCTCATAACGGGAGCGGCGCGTAGAATAGCTTGTTCGCTCTAATTCGAATGGCATCTCCGTTCCACATCCTGGGTAGCAGTTCTGTTCCTCCGCCAGCACCTTCGCCGGACCTGCATCCTCGGCCCGATTGGCTCAAGGTCCGCTTCTTCGGCGGATCGAATTACCAGGAGCTGAAGCGCCTGATGCGCACGCTCGGACTGCACACCGTCTGCGAAAGCGCGCGCTGCCCCAACATGGGTGAATGCTGGGAACATCGCACCGCCACCTTCATGATCCTTGGCAATATCTGCACCCGGGCCTGCGGATTCTGCGCTGTGCCCTCGGGCAAGCCTCTTGGACCACCCGAAGAGGACGAGCCCGAACGCGTCGCCGAAGCGGTGGAAAAAATGGGCTTGCGCTACGCCGTGGTCACGTCGGTAAATCGTGATGATCAGCCTGACGGTGGTGCCGCAATTTTCGCGCGCACGATTCAAGAGATTCGCCACCGTGTCCCCGATTGCCGCGTGGAGGTACTGATCCCTGATTTTCGCGGCGAGTGGAGCGCGCTCGAAACCGTGCTGGCCGCCAAGCCAGACGTGCTCAACCACAACACGGAAACCGTGCCGCGTCTCTACCGCGAAGTGCGCAAGGGCGCGGTTTATGAGCGCTCCCTCGAATTACTGCGCCGCTCCAAACAATATGCCCCGGATGTCCCCACCAAGACCGGCATGATGCTCGGCTTGGGTGAATCGCGGGAAGAAGTCATCGCCGCGATGGGCGACCTGGTTGCGCAAGGTACCGACATCCTCACGCTTGGCCAATATCTCCAGCCTACTCGCGAGCACTTGCCGATCGTGCGTTTTGTGCATCCGGACGAGTTTGCCGAATACAAGCAACTGGGCGAGGAGATGGGTTTTCCTCACGTCGAATCCGGTCCTCTGGTTCGATCGTCGTATCACGCCTTCGAACAGTCCGAAGCCGCGCGTAGCTGATCCACTTTGTCCCGAAGTGAAAATCGTTATATCGCCGGAACTAAATCGTATAATATCGTTTGAGGAGGCGTGTGATGCGTCACGAGGAGTTGCTCAGCCCGCGCGAGGCCGCGCAGGCTTTGGGCATCAGCTATCCCGCCATCAAGCAGTGGATTTATCGCGGCAAACTCCGCACCGTGAAGACCGCCGGCGGCCACCACCGCATTCCCGCGCACGAAATCGAACGTTACCTTCCTCGCGCCACGGACAAGGTCACCGAGCGCAAGCGTTTCCGGCGCACCAGCGGACGCAATCAACTGATCGGCCAGATCACCGACGTGCGCATCAGCGGCTTGCTCGCGCAGGTAAAGCTTTCCATCGGAGGGCAGCACATCACTTCAATCATCACGGCCGACGCTGCGCGCGAAATGGGCCTGCGCAAAGGGCAAACGGCGGCGGCGCTGATCAAGTCCACCGAAGTGATGATCACCCTCGCCTAGCATGCCGATACGCAACCGAACCCGGAGGATGTGGGCGCATTGTCTAGCGCTGCTTTTCTGTACGTGTGCACCTCTTGCGATTGGTGCTGCACCGCGCAGCGCACCGCAAGATTCATCGCGCATGCCGCTGACGGTCTCCGCGGCGGCCAGCTTGGTGGATGTGCTCAATGAACTGCTTCCCATTTACGAGAAGCAATGTCCTGGCATCGCGCTCGTTTTTAACTTCGGCGGGTCCGGCACGTTGCAGCTTCAGATCGAACAAGGCGCACCGGTAGACGTCTTCATTTCTGCCGCTCCCCAGGAAATGGATGCGCTCGAAAAGAAGAATCTGTTGCTTCCGGGCACGCGCGTGATCGTGGCGCAAAATCAAATCGTTCTGATCGCACCGCAAAATTCCACCGGTATCGCCGGCTTTCGCGACTTGCTGCTGCCCTCGGTTCGCGTGGTGGCGATTGGCGAGCCGGCGAGCGTGCCGGCAGGCCACTATGCGCAGCAGGTCCTCGAGCATCTCTTGATTTATCAGCAGGTGCGCGCCAAGGCAGTGTTCGCGGGAGACGTTCGTCAAGTGCTCGCATACGTGGAAACAGGCAATGCTGACGCGGGCATTGTCTACGCCACGGACGTGCGGACTGCAAAGCGCGTCCGCATCGTCGCGGAGGCTCCAGGCGGTTCGCACGATCCGGTAATCTATCCGGGCGCTGTGATTGGCCAAAGCACGCATGCCGATGCAGGTCGTGAATTCTTGAAATTCCTCACGGGTCCGGAGGCGCGCGCTGTGTTGGAGAAATACGGTTTTGCAGCGCCTTCCGGTCCGGCACACTGAATTATTTTTCTAATGCTTTCCTCCCTCGATACCGGTCCACTGTGGATTTCCCTAAGGACCTCGCTTACAGCCACGGCCATCGTTCTCGTTGTCGGCGTTGCCGCCGCCCAGTGGCGCGTCCGGCGGCGTAGCCGCGCCTGGGAACTGGTGGATGGAATTGCACTGTTGCCGCTGGTGCTCCCGCCGACGGTTGTCGGCTACATTCTTCTCGTCGTTTTTGGCCGCAACGGCGTGCTCGGCCGTTTGCTGCTGCGCGCCGGCGTACTAATTGTTTTCTCCTGGCCCGCCACGGTGATTGCCGCGGCCGTCGTGGCGTTTCCGCTGATGTATCTCACCGCGCGTGCCGCGTTCGAGCAACTCGAGCCGTCCCTGTTGCAGGCCGCGCGCACCCTCGGAGCCAACGAGTGGCAGGTCCTGCGCCGCGTTGCGTTGCCCCTGGCTTGGCCTGGAATCGCAGCCGGAGCGGTGCTCGCTTTTGCGCGTGCATTGGGCGAATTTGGCGCCACGCTGATGCTCGCTGGCAATCTGCCGGGACGAACGCAAACGATTCCAATCGCCATTTTCTTCGCCATCGAATCCGGCGATAACTCGAAGGCGCTTGTATGGGTTTTGATTGTCGTTACGATCTCGTTCGCTGTGCTGGCAGCCTTCAGCATTTGCACGCGCCGCCAGCGCGCCTTTCTTTCCCGCAGCATCACGGGAGCCATGGCGGGCGCAACCCCCGCCTCTACGCCCGAGAATACTGGGACCCGAGGATAGCGTGGATCTCCACGTCGAAATCGAAAAGCGCTTGCCGGGATTTACCCTGGAAGTGTCTTTCCGCACTGGCGACGCGCCGCTGGGTATCCTCGGACCTTCCGGCGCGGGAAAAACGATGACGCTTCGCGCCATCGCCGGCCTCGAAACTCCAACTCGCGGACGTATCCTTCTCGATGGCCGCACGCTTTTTGACTCGGCAAATCGCATAAATCTTCCGGCACGTTCCCGCCGCGTTGGCCTGGTCTTCCAGCAGTACGCGCTTTTCCCTCACCTCACCGTGCGCGATAACATTGCCTTCGGTATTCCGTCCTCTATCCCACCGGCGGATTCCCAAAAAGCCCGCGAACGGCTCACGCAGGCCGAAATCGAGCGGCTGCATCTTACCGGTCTCGAAGAACGCTATCCGCAAGAACTCTCCGGCGGCCAGCAGCAACGTGTGGCGCTCGCGCGTGCGCTAGCCACCAATCCTGCCGCGCTGCTGCTTGATGAGCCGCTTTCCGCGCTCGATCCGCATCTGCGCGGCGAAGTCGAGCGCGAATTGAGCGTGCAGCTGGCGCATTTCGCCGGCCCCGCGCTATTCGTCAGCCATAATTTGGAGGAAGTCTACCGATTGTGTCCGAACTTGCTCGTGCTTGACGCCGGACGTGTCGCGGCTTTCGGTCCGAAGGAAGAGATCTTTTTGCACCCGCCGAATTTCGCGGTGGCGCGCATCACCGGGTGCAAGAATTTCTCGCGCGCGCGGCGCATCGCAGGCGATCAGGTGGAGGCGATCGATTGGGGCGTTTCTCTGAAAGTCGCGCACACACGGGTGGATTCGCCATCTCGTATCGCCCTTCGCGCACACCACATCGAGTGTTTTGGCGCGGAAACTCTCGCGGAGAATTCCCCCGCACGCACCAACACGTTTCCTTGTTGGATCGCCGCGAAAAGCGAAACTCCCTTTCGTGTCACTCTCTATCTCCGCATCGGGGGCCCGCACGCAAGTCCCGCCGATTACCACCTGCAAGCCGAGATCTCGAGGGATCGCCTGGCCGAAATCGAAATCCGTCCGCAGCCCTGGCTCGTGCGGCTCGATCCCGAGCGTCTCTTCTTGCTTCCCGATTAATTTGCGGGATTCGATGCGCCGAGCGCGGCGATGCCCTGCTGTGCGATTGTGGCCACGCGTGCAGCGCAGGCAGGATCCTTCACCGCCATCGCCTCGGCAGCGTGATAGTTGGACTCCGCCTCTTGTTTTCGCCCCAGCAGCGCGTACATATTCCCCAGCATCAAGGCAAAGAGCGGATTTTGCGGAAATTGTTGCTGCAGCGGCGCTAGAACCTCTACCGCGTGCTCGTATTCGTGATCGTAGGTCCGCAGATTTCTCGCAAGGTAAAAACGTGCTTCCACGCCCGTCAATTCTCCGTGCTCCATCGCATTCTTCAATTGCCGAATCCCCTCGTGCTTGTCGCCTCCCGGAATTCCCATAAAAAATCGCAGCACTTTCGCGACGGAAGAAAGCGTATCCACGTAATAGTTGTAAAGGCCTAGCCCCGTATCGGTGTCGGCGAGGCCGGGATCAAGCGCCTGCGCCCGCAGCAAATGTTCCCTCGCGTGGACGCCTGAATGCGCCGTCCCTCGATTGTCTCCACGCAAAGCCAGCAGCCGTGCGCGCAGCATATAGCCCATCGCGGCGTAAAGGTGCATTCCGGCGGTTTCGTCTCGCTGCAGGCCTTCTTCAGCCAGGGCAATCCCTCGTGCCGCCAACTCCAGATCCGTTTTTGCATCCGCATCCGGCGCGGCGCGCCATGCATCTACAAAGTTCCATTTGATCTCGAGCGACTTGCAGTAAATCTCCCACCAGCGCGCTTCGCCCTCAAGCAAGTATCCCAAGGGATCCTTTGCATTTGCGGTCTCCATAGTACGCGCAGCGGAAATCGCCGCTTCCGCATCCCCGCTATAAATGGACTGCAGGATCGGCGCTGCTTCCGCGGGCATCTGCCAATGTGCCGGCGGCTGTGGGGATTGCATTTCCTGGCCTGCGCCCGGCCGCGGCGCCGCGGCGGCAAACGCAACCGCCAAAATCAGCCGTGCCGGAGTCGTGAGCCGTGCCCGTATGCGTCCTGTATCCACTTTCACTTCGAAATGCGCCTCGCCTCGCGCGACCTTATGTCGAATGGGAGGGATTTGTAGGCCCCGCAGAACCGCTGTGCACCAGCAGCCTCACCAGCCATGCTGCCGTCGTATACATCGTGAAGCATTCCAGCGCAAACGGTAGAAAACCCAGAAAGCCCGGCGCCGGCATTTCAAAGATTTTCCAATGCTGCATCACGGGAAAAATGTAGCGCCACTTCGCGGCCGCCCGGTAATTCCACAATTCCCACAGCCAGCCGCAGATCCAACCGCTTGCCAGCAGCGAATAGAAGCGGTCGCGATGCCCTTCTTCGAAATCGCCAATCAGCGAAGGCAATCCTGCCGAATGATTGATGGGGTCCAGCAGAAAAATAAATCCGAGCCACACCAGCGCAAACATATAGGTCGCGATGTGCTGCGGCGCCGCGAGCGGTAGAATCAATAGCGCAGCTCCGGAAATTTCCATCGCCTGTTTCGCCCTTTCGGACAGACGCAGCGGTTTCGATGTTTTCCGGAACCAGCCCATCACCGCAACGAGGTCGGCCGTCTCAAAAATTCCCGGCGTGATCGTCGCAAAGCACCACATGTAGCCAAACCAGCGCGCCGGCCCTTGCGGAGGCAAGCCCACATACACCCAATTTTCCAGCCGCAAGTTGTATGCTTCAAATACCAGCCAGAGCAGCACCGACAGCACCCACAACAGCAGGAATTCGCCCGGCGCGTCGTGCAATCGCGAATGCCCGGACACCGCATACACCGCCGCGTCTGCCAGCAAAATGTACGCGGTCCACGACGTGGGGGTGTACCACGTGGCTATGGGTTCCACACCACGCAGCATCAGCGGCGTGGCCACTACCAATACCGCCAGCGCCAACCAGCCGCCCGCGCCGAGCGGCCTCGTGCGCCGGCGCAGAAATCCCACCACCAGCACGCTCACCGTCGCCGCCGCGATTGCCAGCCCCAGCAGAATCACGCCCGCATGGTAACGCATCGCGCGCCGCCAACGTTATGCCCGGCAGGCCGCCGTTGCCGCTCTGCGCACTCCGCCTGATTCGCCGCGATTCGGGCGCGTAGCTGCGTGTTATCTTGGTTTGCATCGGGAAATTTTCTGTTGTGCGGTCCGCAAAGCGCGGGCTGAGGGGGTCTTCATGATTCATGTAACACGCTCGGGGGCGCATCTTCGCGATCGCGCGATCGCCTGTGTGCTCGCGTTGATTTTTTGCGGCGCGCCCGTAGCCGCGCAAAAAAACAAAAAGACCGTCTCCAACGATCCCTCGGCGGGAATTGATAACAACGCCACCGTCCCCATCCCCACCACCGACAATGGCGCCGTGGACCTGGCCATTTCCAGCATGTTGGGGGCCTGGCAAATCGGCGACGCCGACCGCATGCATCAGTATTATGCCGACGACGTTTTGGTCGTCAGCGGCGCTTACGAGCCTCCCATTGCCGGCTGGCCCGCTTATCTTCGCTCCTACCAGGCTTTGCGCGCGCGCACGCAGGCCGCGCAGCTCGAGCGCATCAACTCCATCATCAAGGTCAGCGGCAATTCGGCCTGGAGCACCTATCAGTGGGATTTTTCCGGCGTCGTGGATGGAGCCAAAGCCAATTTCCGCGGCCACACCACGCTCGTCTTCGAGAAGCGTGAAGGCAAATGGCTCATCGTCCTGAATCACACTTCGATGGGCGAGCCGCCGCCCGCGCCTGCAAAGCCGCAGAAATAGTCTGGAAAAAATAAACCGCGAGGAAACAAGTCAACGCGCGGAAGTACCAAGCTGCGGAACTCACCCCGGCTACGGAAGCACTCCAACCCACAAAAATAGCGCCCACCGCCGCTCTCGCCCCGTTTTTGCGGGACGCGCGCCGCAGCGTTCTCTCAACGCAAGGCGTTCCCCAAAACTACAGGTTCGCCCGCAGCCCCGTCCAGAGCCACGCCGTGACGATCGTCACCAGCAGTGCTCCGCTCAGCACGCCAAGCGCCCAGATCGGCTTGCCCAGCTTCATTAGCCGGCTGGCCAAGGCACGCTGTTCGTCGGCCATGTGATCCTCGCCCTTGCCGAGAAAGAGCTGATCGTCTTCGCGATTTCCAATCATCGCGCGATAGAGCACCAGCACCAGCCAGATCGCGGTCAGCACGACCCAGACGGCTCCCAGGGCGCCCAACCATCCACTAGTAAGAGCTTCCATTTTGCCTCCTCCCGCCGGAAGTAAGGATTCCAGCGGAGGAAAACCTTAGGGGAAACTGCGATTGGCGGGAGTATAGCACCATTTCGCCGCCAGGGATTCGCCCCGTTTTTTTTCAAGCGCAGCCGCCAAACGGCGGGGCT
>DATNLT010000087.1:0-25584 GCA_035602725.1 Candidatus Acidiferrales bacterium | reverse complement strand
GAGGACATTACCCGGGCGGGCGCCGAGAGACTCAGGTGTCAGCTCGCCTTCCTGCTCGAGATTGAACTGATCCATCTCGACGTGTTCGCCGTGCCGCCGACGATGCAGGACTTTTTCCGAAATGGTGAAGACGAGAAAGAGTCCAAACGAAAAACTAACGCCCGCAATGGTGGCTTGCGGCTTCGTGAATAAGTTGACGATGGCGATGAAGAAGAGCACCAGCGTGATCAACCCTAGGCCAAGCGGAATTTCCACGCCGCCGATGGTGAAGTTCATGGGGACGCGGTATTCGCGATGGCCCGGGTGCGTGTAACGCAGCACGAGCACCGCGATGCCCTTCATCGTGAAGCTCCAGATCACGCCAAAGGCATACAGGTTGGCGAGAAAATCCACCTGGCCACGGCTGATGATGATGGTGAGGATCTGGAAAAACACTACGCCATTGATCAGGTGGTGCGTGGTGCCAAAACGCTTGTGGGGCTGGCGGAACCAGTCCGGAAGCACGCCATCTTCGGAAACACGGTTGAGGACGCCGTTCGAGCCAACGATGGCGGTGTTCACCGCCCCGGCCAGGATCACCGCGCCGACGATCACGACGAAGGCGTGAAACAACAGACGCAGACCGTAAGGACCGGAGAGATTCATCGCGAGGCCGCCGATGAGATTCTCGTAATAATTGTGGCGCTGGCCGTCTGGAATGATCATTACCGCGAAAATGGAGACAAGCGAAGTAAAGACGAGGCTATAAATGAAAATGACGAGACCTGTCTTTTTCAGGTTTGGTAGCTTAGGGCTTTCGATTTCACGGTAGACCTGCGCGAGAGATTCCTCGCCGCTCATGGCCAACACGGAATGGCCTAGCCCCACAAAGACCATGATCATGCCGATACGCGAGAACCATGTTCCCCAAAGCCAGCCAAGCGCATCCTTGCCCAGCCGCAGGTTGGCGGGACGCGGCATGGGCGGAACATGCGAACCGCGCACGACGACCGTATAAATGCACCAGCCGATCAGCAGGACCACCATCACGGTGGTGAGCTGCATGATCTTCAGGGCTTTGTCCGAGGATTCCGGAATGCCCTTGATGTTTTCCCACCAGAAGAAAAGGGTAACCAGCACAGCGAACGCAGCAGCCGTGCCGTTTACGGGAAAATGGCCAGGAATGTGGAGGTAATCCACCACGTCGTTGAGCAGGCCCGCCACGTATTGGCCCGCCGAGACGCCGCTGATCGGTCCGGTGAGGATGTAGTCAAACATCAGGGCGGAGACGGAAAATTTGGCGAGCGAGCCGCCCAGCGCCTCTTTCACCACGCGGTAGACGCCGCCACGCACGAACATGCTGCAGCTTTCCACGTAGATGGCGCGGACGGCGTAGGAAAACAGCATGATGGCCAAGATGAACCAGGGTGCGGTCTTGCCGATGTAGCGCTCCGCCTCACCGCCGGCGTAGTAAGCCGATGAAGCTAAGTCATTTAGAACGATTGCGGCGGCTCGCCAGAAGGAGATAAACGTGAGCATGGCCGTGGTGGCCACGAGCACGCGCGGAAGCGAGCTCGAACGCGATGCGTCAGTATTGAGAGTGAGCGGCGGCTTTTCCATTCTGGACGAAGTAGACCTGTAGCGGAGGGTTATGCTCGCATGAAGCTGAGGCTATGTCCAGAGAGCGGCTGACAATTTCAGATTAGGCTTCCGTGCGGAATTCGCGAGCGCATTCGGCGCAGGGGCACAGCGTTCGCAGCAGATCGTAGCTGAAAATTCCGGCGGAATGACCATCATTGAATTCGAGTTGGATCGCATAGTGACCCACGGCTTCGGCGCGGCGCGCTTTTGGCTTGGGCTTGAACATCGGCAAAGCACCGGAAATTTTCGGGGGCGCGGCCTCTCTTGATTCGGCTTTTCGCGCGCGCTCATCCTTGCAGTTCGCGCAGGGGCAATGCTCGCGCAAGTAAGCAAAGTCATAGTGGCTGGCGTGGCTATCGGACCAGACGATATCCATGCCCTCGCCTGTGCTGATATGGACCTTTACGCTGGCCGGTTTCTTCCGGGGATCAATGGCTGCTGGCATCGCCTTCCCATTCTAGCAATTCCAAGGCGATGAGGCATGCGTCTGCGGGGTGCGTCGCCGGAGGGATCTTCTACGTCTTCGCGGATTGCACCGAATCCAATAATTCACGGATCCTGAGCCCCAGCGTTCTTGAATTAAAAGGCTTTTGAAGGAGACAGGCGTTTGTCGAAACCGATGAGGGTGGCAGGGGGCGTTGTTCCGAGTAACCGGAAATAAAGATGACCGGCAATCCAGGTGATATTTCGCTCATCTGTGAATAAGCCGCGTAGCCGTCTAACTTGGGCATCAGAACGTCCAGTACCGTCAACGAAATTGCTTGCCGATGAACGTTGAATTTCTCCACCGCTTGCTCGCCATCCTCGGCGAGCAGCACGCGGTACCCGAGACTCTCAAGCGTCTCGCGCATCATCTGGCGCATGCCGTCGTTATCTTCCGCGACGAGAATGGTCTCCGTACCGCCGCGGACGCGGGAATCGACAACGCTTTCGCGAGACGCCGGGGTGCCGTTCGACGCCGGCAAGTACACGTGGAAAGCTGTCCCCTTGCCGAGTTCACTTTGTACCTCGATTGATCCCTCGTGTTGTTTGACGATACCCAGGGCCGTGGCGAGACCAAGCCCCGTGCCTTTGCCGACATCTTTTGTGGTAAAGAATGGTTCGAAAATGCGTTCGACAGTCGCTTCGTCCATCCCAATGCCCGTATCCGAGATCGAAAGCTTCACGTACTTGCCGGGCCGGATATAGCTGTAGAGCTTGCAGTATTCGGTGTCCAGTTCAGCCGACTGCGTTTCAATCGTCAACTGGCCGCCGTTTGGCATTGCGTCGCGCGCATTCAGACACAAATTCATCAATACCTGCTCAATCTGAGAGGGGTCTGCGCAGACTACCTGCGACTCCGGCGGAAGTACCATGTTGACGTCTATGTGTTCACCGATCACGCGCCGCAAAAGCGCAACCGTCTCGATAATCAACTCATTCAGTTCGATGTTTTTCGGTTGGAGGATTTGACGCCTGGCAAAGGCCAGAAGTTGGCGCGTCAGGCCCGCAGCGCGTTGAGACTGTTCACGAATCTTATGGAAATACCTAGCCGTGTGGCTATCGGCAGGCGCTTCAGTGATACCAAGCTCCGCCCAACCCAGCACTGCGCCCAGCACGTTGTTAAAATCGTGGGCGATTCCGCCGGCGAGCTTTCCGATCGCCTCAAACTTTTCGAGCTGGCGCATGCGCTGCTCGGCCGACTTATGTTGCCGGCGTCGCGCGATGTCATCGAGCTCCCGCCGGATCGCGGGCAAGAGCCGCGCGGAGCTGCCCTTCATCACGTAGTCATTGGCGCCGAGCCTCATGGCCTCGACGGCGGTATCCTCGCCGATGGTGCCGGAGACAAAAATGAATGGAACGTCAAACCCGCGCTCGCGAACGATCCGAAGCGCCGCCGTGCCGCTGAAGCCGGGCATGGAATGATCCGAAACGACGAGGTCCCAGTCGCCGGTGGTCAGGCAGCGGTTCAACGACTCGGCCGAATCAACGCGCTCGTACTGAACCTCATATCCACCTTTTTCAAGGACGCGCACGAGGAGATCGCAATCCGCCTCCAAATCCTCGACGACGAGCACCCTAAGTGCGGTGGACATTTACGCTCGCCCCAGAGCCGGCGGCCGCTCATTGAGAAGTAGCCAATAGAGGCCCAAGTTCCGGACGGCCTCGGTAAACTGCCCGAAATCCACGGGCTTGCGAACATAGCTGTTAGCACCCAAGTCATAGCCGCGGAGCAGGTCCTGCTCTTCAACGGAGGACGTGAGGATCACTACCGGCAGAAGTTTGGTGCGCTTATCGTTGCGAAGCCTGTTAAGAACTTCGAGGCCATCTACTTTGGGAAGCTTGAGGTCCAACAGCACAACCTGCGGCAGAACAGCGGTATCGCGCCCGGTATAGGCGCCGGTGCCGAAGAGATAGTCAAGAGCTTCGGCGCCGTCGCGCACGACAACGACTTCGTTGGTAATGTTATTTTTCTTCAACGCTCGAAGGGTGAGATCTTCGTCGTCGGCATTATCTTCCACTAACAAGATGACACTATTGGGCATGAGGTTCCCAGCTCCTGATATTGTCTACAACTCGAAGAAAAACGTGGCCCCGAGATTTACATCGCCCTGGGCCCATACCTTCCCGCCGTGACGAAGAATGATGCGCTGCACCGTGGCCAAACCCACGCCAGTCCCGGGGAATTCCGATGCGGAATGAAGCCGCTGGAACGCGCCGAATAGGCGGCTGGAATAATTGGGATCGAATCCCGCTCCATTGTCCTTCACGAAAAACGCGGAGTGCCCGTTATTGGCAGTGCGCCCAAATTCGATGCGAGCGCTATTTCGTTTCGACGTGAACTTCCAGGCATTCCGGAGCAAGTTTTCCAACACGACCCGCATCAAGCGCGGGTCGCCTTGAGCCTGAAGGCGCGGAGCAATGACGAACTCCGCCGTCCGGTTGGGTTCCGTGGTGCGCAGTTCATCGGCAATGGATCGCGCGACCTGGCTCAAGTCCATGGGTTCGCGGCGCATGTCGCCGCGAGTGATTCGAGACAAATTCAAAAGATCGTCAATCAGCGCGCCCATACGCTGCACGGCGGCCCGGACGCGTTGAAGATATTCTTTGCCTTTGTCGTCCAGTTGGTCCCCGTAGTCTTCCAGTAGCGCCTGGCTGAATCCATCAATGCCGCGGAGTGGCGCGCGAAGGTCGTGCGAAACGGAATAGCAAAATGCTTCCAATTCGCCATTCGCGGATTCGAGTTGGGCGTTCTGAACGGCCATCTCTTCTTCGATCACTTTGCGCTCGGTCATATCCCGGGTGACTGTGCCAAAGCCGCGCAGCGCGCCGCTCTGATCCCGCAATGCGGTCATCACCACATTGGCCCAGAATCGGGAACCATCCTTGCGAACCCGCCAACCTTCGTCCTCAAGTCTTCCCTGCTCAGCCGCGATTGCGAGTTGCTGAGCGGGCTTGCCACGGTCAACATCTTCCTGGGTATAGAACCGCGAGAAGTGGTGGCCAACGATCTCTTCGGCCGAATAGCCTTTGATTCTCTCCGCCCCCACATTCCAGGTAGCCACGCGCCCTTCGGGGCCAAGCATCAAGAGGGCGTAATCCTTCACGTTCGAGACGAACAGGCGGAAAGGCTCTTCGCTTTGCTTGCGGACTTGCGCCAATGCTTGTTCGAGCTGGCCAGTACGCTCGTTCACACGCTCTTCAAGCCTAGAATTCGCCTGCGCAAGCTGATTTTCGGCACCCGCGCGGATTGAATTCTCCCGAAGGAACATTACGAAAACGGCCAGCACCAGGCCGGTGGCGATAATGCCGCCAATCAATTGCAGCCGGACGGCCCGGCGCGCGGCGACGGCGGCTGCCGCGGAGCGCATCTCGAGAAGCCGATTTTCCTCGCCCGTCAGCGCTGCGAGCGCGTGGGTCAATGGCGGAGTTATCTTCTTTGCCTCCGCGTTAACGGGTTTCATGGCATCGGGGCCCGTCTTGCCCTGCCGGCGAAGATCGATCACCTCGCGGAAGAGTCCAAGTGCCTGGTCTGTGAGCGGAACCAGAGCGTCTAGATTGCGTTCCTGGATCGCACTATCCTGTACGAGGTTGCGAACATGAGAAATGGCGCTGTGTGCCTTGGACTCGGCTTCCGTGAATACCTGGACCTGCGTCTCGGAACCGTTGGTGTAGTAGTCGACGGCGGCGACTTGAGCACTCTTTATTGCGGCTGTGTAGTCATCCAAGGCTCTTAAAACGTCTCGCGTATGGATGGTCAGACCGTTCCATTCGACGAAGCGCGTATTGCTGCGGTAGGCGATCGAAAATAGGACGGCAAGAACGGCAGCGGCAAGGATAAATCCACCGGCAATCACACGCTGTTGGAGCGATCGAAGCACGCAGCACCCCCTTGGCCACGAACTGGACCTGACATTCCATTTTGCGAGGAAATGACGTAGTGGTTGGAGACGGCGTTAGTACTATATAGTCCAAATAGTTAACGGGGCCAGTGCGCACTGGGTCAAACGCGGTTGTTTGATTAGAGCTTGCAAATGGCCTTGAGGAAGGCCGCCCAAGCCAATTAGAAGAGGCGTCCACTGGCTGCCGCCGTGATCTGAGAGAGCCGGCCGTGAGCGAGCTCGATGCGGCGGTCCGTCATGCGGCCAATTCCGGGATCGTGGGTGACGATCGCGATGGTGTGGCCGGCGGCGTGCAGCGCCCGCAACAGGTCCAGGATGATTTGCTCGTTCGCTTCGTCGACGTTTCCAGTGGGCTCGTCGGCGAGGATCAGCTTGGGCTGATTTATCAGCGCGCGGGCGATGGCCACGCGTTGCTGCTCACCGCCGGAAAGCTGCGAGGGCAAGTGTCGCAGCCGATGACCCAAGCCGACCTGCCGCAGCGATTCCTCCGCTGCAGATTCATCCGTCATGCTATGAAAATACTGGGCGAGCATCACGTTTTCGAGCGCGGATAGATACGGAACAAGGTGATATTGCTGAAAAATGAAGCCAATTTTTTCGGCGCGATAGCGCGTGAGCTCATCTTCGCGTAGAGCACCGATTTCCTGGCCGGCCACCACAGCGGAGCCGGAGCTGGGACGGTCCAGGCCACCGAGGATATTGATGAGCGTGGTCTTGCCGGAGCCGGAAGGTCCCATGATCGCGATCCATTCGCCCTCGGCGATTTCGAAGGTGACGCCATCAAGGGCACGGACGCTGCCGAATACTTTCGTCAGACGCTCGACCTGGACCAGCGGCAGCATTCACTCTCCCCGCAAGATTTCCGCCGGGCGCACGCGGCCCAGCAAACGCAAGGGCAAAGCTCCGGCGAGAGCGACACCCACCATCAGTGCCACCACCAGCGGAAGTACTTCGGGACGAACAGCGATCGCCACGTTGAAGGCGCGCCGCCCAATCCATTGCGAGAGCGCGATGCCCAAAACGTAGCCGGCAACACCGCCCACGAAGCCGAGCGCACCGGCCTCGGCGAGGAAAATCCGCACAATGCGTGACATCGAACCGCCGATGGCCTTCATCAGGCCGACGTCGCGCCTTCGCTCCATCGCGAGCGCGGCCATGCTGGCGAGCACGCACAGCATCGTGAGTCCCAAAATCAGCACGACCATGGCGAAGATCAGCCCGCGCATACGTCCGAGGAGGCGGCCTTCGGCTTCGGCGAGTTGGCGAACCGGCCGGACCTCAAGGTCGGGAAGCGCTGCCGTCAAGCGCGTTACGACGGCGGCGATTTCGCGCGGCGTGCCCGGCACACTCAGCTGCACGAGGCCGATGCGTCCTTCCAGTCCAGCTAGCTTTTGCACAGCGGCGAGGTTCGCAAAAATCTGGCTATCTTCCTCGGCACCCGAATGGATTACGCCGCCGACGGTGAAGGTGGCGGATCGTCCGGCGTACTGCAGCGTGACAGGCGAGCCGGGCGACAGGCCGAGTTGGCGCGCGGCCGTGCTGCCGATGAGGCAATGCGCCGAATCATCGCGGGCAGCAATGGTTTCGCCGGTGATTTTCCACCAGGGGGTGAGACGCGAGGATTCGTCAAGCCAAGTGCCGGCCACAATCACATCCTGCTCTTTATGGCTTGCTTGCGGGACCTTGGCAACCACGTAAAGATAGGGCGCGGCCGTGACGGGGTTTGCGGCGGTGGCTTGCGCCAGGCGCGCCATTACGTTTTCATTTTCGAGCGGCGATGCAAGTGGGTCGGCGGGCGCTGCTTGTCCGGTGGCGCCGCGCGGCAAAATGGTGACGTTGGCTCCGAGCGTTCGAAACTCCGCGCTCAGCTTGCGTTCCGCGTCCCATTGAAGATTCAGCAACGCGGTGGTAACGGCGGCGCCGCTTGCAACGGCGACCAGAGCGATGATCAATCGTCCCCGGCTTGCGACAAAGAGCCTTCGCAGCACACGCCAGAACATTATTCGCCCCTCAAAATGGGCGCGGGATCAAAGCGTGCGGCGCGCCGCAGCGGAACAACGCTGCCGGTGAGTACCACCAGAATCGCCAGCGCCACAGCTACCGGCAAGAGGATCAGACGGGCCGGGGCGGCGATTCCAAATACTTCGAGCGAGAGCCAGCGAGCAAGGAAGATTCCACCGGCGTAACCCAGACCTCCGCCGACGATAGCCAAGAGCACTTGCTCGCTCATAAAAAACGTGGCGACGAGACCGTTGCTGGCGCCGAGCGCTTTCATCAAACCGATTTCACGCTGGCGCTCGAGCACCGTTGTGGCCGCGGTGGCGGCAACGGCGAGCGCCGCTCCGATCAACGCCGCCAGCGTGACCACCCAAAGCAGCGCGGAAATGCGGCTCAGGATCTGCCCTTCGCCCTCGGCGACGTGCCGGACCGGCCGCGCCTCGACGCCCGGCAATGCTCCTTCGATCTGGTAAGCAATTGAGGAAACGTAAGCGCTGCAGTACCAGCGGTCGAATTCGGCGCCCTTCATAGTGCGGGGATCGCGCTTCGCGAAAGCGTCTTCAGGCTTGGTGATGGCGCTTACCATCATGCGGCGGAATTGGCCCGGCTTGCCTGCAAGCCTTTGCGCGACGGTGAGCGGCGCTAGGATGGCGTCGTCTTCAGGGCCTCCGGTATCCACAATGCCGGTGACGCCGAGCGAAGCGGTTTGCTGGTCCGCACCGACGCGAATCGTTTCCCCAACGTGGAGGTGCGCGCGTTGCGCAAAGTTCGTACCCACGACGCACTCACTGGATTCTCCGTTAGATGACTGGTCGTTGAACCAACGGCCGCCGGCTTCGACCTGCCACCACGGATTCGTGCTTAAGACGCCGGTCTGAAATGTTTCGCTCGAATCAATCTTGAGAGTGTGGCGGACCCAGGTGCCGATCAAGGTGACCGGAATCGCCGGGGACGAGGAAGCCGCTGCGCCCAGCTCGAGTTGAACGGGCACGTCCAAGAACGGCGCAAAGCCGACGATGTTATTGCGCCAGAAGATCTTCTTCATCTCCGGGAGTTCGCTCTCGGGCAGATAAGCGCCCGCATCCACCGGGCGGTAGTCCACACCACCGACCTGTAGGGGCAGAGTGTCGGCCTTTGGAGTTACGATCAAATTCGCACCCAGGCTACGGAATTCACGTTCGAGATTGTCGCCGACGTCGAGCGCCGCCGTGAGCGTGGCGGTTGCCACGGCCATACCCATCGCCAGCGCGGCGGCCGTTAGAATTTTGCGGCGTGGTGTGCGCGTGAAGGATTCAGTGACGATGCGCAAGTACATAGTCGGCGTCTGATCAGTGCGGGAGTTCCGATGTGGCTTCCTGCAGGGCGGTAATGTGAATCACGAGCGTACCTGCTTCCGCCGTCGCGGGGAACCCGACCGGATTGCATCCGCCGGCCTGGCCAATGGTGGGGACGTAAATGGCGGAGCCACAGTTGCGGCAGATCACGTTTTGACCGTCCTGGCGATAGCCCGCGCGGCCACAGATGCGACAAGCGTCAAGCGCAGTGCCCCAGCCGTCGGGCTTTTTGATCACGATGAAACGGACGGGAACGCCATTGATGGTCACACTGAAGAAATGCAACTTGTTATCGTTGACCTCGGCGATGGGAACGAGGACGATACCGTTTTCCGCGGACACCAGTTGCGCCTCGGGCGGCGCGGCCGCAACACGGGCGTAGACGAAATCCGCGGTGAACACCAGGATCACCGCGATGCACAGCGAAGCGGCGCCGATCATCCAGCGGCGTTGCTTGCGGCGCTCCCATTCGGAACGGCGGCGTTCGGCGTCATTTTCGGCAGGGCGTGGCGCCTTGTGGCTAGCGAGGAGCCATTCGCGCAAAACGAGAATCGCCGCGGCGCCAAGGATCACAACAAAAAAGAAAACGTCATTTCTTACGATGGGCCCGACCGTGGCCATTTCGCCGCGGCTCGATGGAATCCACTGCGCTTCGCTCAATTCATGCACGCCGGTGAGGGCCAATTGGAACGCGACGATCATCAGGATGATGCTGGTGGCGGCAAAAAAACGGCCGAGTGGAATTCGCAGGGTACCTTTAAAGAAGAAAAGCCCCACGCCGACGGCGATGGCCAAACCGGCGAGGGTGCCGATCCACACGCTCACGCCTTCGGCAGAAAGCTCGACGGCGCGCAAAATCAGCGCCAGCTCCGCTCCTTCGCGGACCACCATCAGGAAGACAAACAGGAAAAGCCCCCAGCCTGCCGCGGCTTCGGAGCGGGTGGCGAGCGCGTCCACGCGTTGCTCTATATCTTTCCGGAGGCGGCGCGCCGCACGATTCATCCAGACGATCATGGTTACAACGAAAACCGCCGCCACCAGCAGCAGGACACCCTCGAAGCCATCCTCGCTGATCTGCCATCGCTCGAGAGCTACCGCCACCCCGCCGCTGGCTAAAAGCGCCAAGGCCACGCCAGCCCAAACGTAGCGGGCAAGTTCGCGACGGTTGATGCGATTCAGGTAAACGAGGACAATACCCACAACCAGCGCGGCTTCAACACCTTCGCGGAGCGAAATGAGCAGGGCTGAGAGCAAAATGGGGTTCGTAGCTGCGTTTCTAGTTGCAACTGGATTGCAACTGAAATTTTAGTTTATCCCTTTTGCTTCTCTACGTCAAGGAACCTAACCATTTGCTCTGTAATACCTTTACAATAGTCTCCGTTCACCGAATTTGCATCAAAACAGCTTGCCCTTCCGGATGGATTTTGAGGGACGCTTGCGGATTACCTCTCTGAGAACCCTGACACTGGTCGCCGGCCTTGCGTGCGCGGGAGCGGTTGCGCCCTTGTGGTTGCAAGCGCAGGCAAGCGCATCACGGTCTGCCGGACCCCAGGCAAACGCAGCGCCAGACTCGAGGCCGCAACCTAGCGCGGGAACCCCGGCGACGGTCACACCCGCCTCCCCAGCCGATGTTTCTGCCAGCAAGAAAGCTATAGAGCGGGGTCTTTCCGCGGTGCAAACCGGCGACTTGCCCGCAGCCTACGACGCATTCGCGGAAGCAGTGACGCTCGATCCGCGAAACGCCGAAGCCCGTGTGCACCGGGAAGAGACGGCGTTCCAATTGGCACGGCAACACGTGGATGCCGCGGAACGCTATGCGCTGGGCGATCACCTGGCCGCGGCCGAAATCGAGCTTCGCGCAGCATTGCAACTGGACCCGAACGACGCGGCAATTCGCGAGCGGCTGGGCGAAATCCAAAACATGGCGACGCTTTCCCCGCAGGACCGGCGGAAGGCCCCCCAACTTGCTGCATCGCAAGCGGTGCATCCTCGATCGGGGATGCGAAACTTCAGCTATCGTGGCGACATCCGCGGCGCGTATGAATTGGTGGCACAACAATTCGGCGTCACGGCGCAATTCGATTCGGCATTAGCCGCCAAGACCATTCGCTTTGTGCTGCCCGACGCGGACTTTTCCGCGGCGATGACGGCGCTGAGCGTGTCTTCCGGCACATTTTGGGTTTCGCTGAACGACAGCACTTTTTTTGTGGCCGAGGACACTGCCCAGAAGCGCACGCAATTCACCCCACTGGTGACAAAAACCGCAGTGCTTACGGAAAGCGCGAGCAGCGGCGACATGGACGAGGTGGTGCGCGCGTTGCACGAAATCGCCGGGATTAACAAAGTGACGCTGAATCCCGGCACGCGGGAAATTACCATGCGGGACACCGCGGAGAGAATAGCAGTAGGCGAATCGCTGTTGGGAGATATCGAAACCGGGCCCGGGGAACTGGTGCTCGAAATCGAACTGCTCGACATCGACCGCAATACAGCAAACGAACTCGGCCTTTCGCTGCCACAGAGCTTGACCGCGAATTCCATCAATCAGCAGGACATCCGGGAGTTGCAGCAGGCAACCAGCTCCCAGCAATTGATCAGCGTGATACAAAGCATCTTCGGCACGGCGAGCGGAGGCGGCGCGCTGGGTGGGCTGTTACCGCCGCTCTTTGCCTTTGGCGGGGGCCTTACAACCTTTTACACAACGCTCCCGTCAGCCCAAGCGAATTTCTCGAAGACCGTAACCGCTCTGCGGCAAGCCGATCGGATGCTGTTACGCTCGCAGGATGGTCAACCAGCCAGTTTTTTTATCGGCCTACGCTATCCGGTGAGCCTGGCTCTGCTTTCCGCGAGCCTGGGAACCAGCACACAGACCGCGAGCATCGGCGCAACCACGAGCAACACGCCGGTTTCGCTGCCGCGCACGGACCTGACCGCCGGGACGACGCCGACCGGGGTGGTGACGACCGATCTGCGCAACAACAACACGCTCGATGTGATCGACGCGAATCAGGGCGATAACACGATTTCCGTGTTCCTGGGAAATGGCGACGGCACGTTTGCCGCCCAGACAACCGTACCCACCGGCAAAGGTCCGGTAGCAATGGTTGCCGAGGATTTTAATCGCGACGGCAACATGGACTTGGCGATCGTCAACCAAACCGATGCGACGGTGCTGATTCTTTTGGGCAAAGGCGACGGCACGTTCACCACGGGGCAAACGATTGCGGTGGGGAAAGGCGCGGTCTCGATCGCGGCCGCGGATTTCAATTCCGACGGGTTTCTCGATCTGGCGGTGGCCAATCAAACCGACAACACCGTCACGATCCTGCTGGGCAAGGGAGACGGCACGTTCACTACGGGAACCACCTTCCCGACCCTGAGCGCGCCCCATGCGCTCGCGGCCGCAGACTTCAATGCCGATGGGCGCATCGACCTGGCCGTGGTGAACCAGGGAGCCAACAGCGTTTCGATTTTTCTCGGCAACGGCGATGGTACGTTTGGGACACGCAACGATTACGCTACGGGGACGCTGCCCAGCGGAATCGCCGCCGCCGATTTCAACAACGATGGACATCCGGACCTGGCGATTTCCAACCAAACCGACAACACAGTTTTGATCTTGTTGGGCAATGGAGACGGTACCTTCGGCGAGCAGGCGACATTCGCCACCGATACCGGTCCGACGGCCATTTTGACGGGAGATTTCAATGGCGACGGAATTCCCGACCTGATCACGGCAAACCAGACGGCGAATGACGTGTCCGTGCTGATTGGATCGGGAAACGGCGCGTTTACAAATGTCCTAAACGCTCCCACGGGTAATACGCCTGTGGCGCTCGCGACGGGAGATTTTAACGGCGACACGCTACTCGATCTCGCGGTTGCCGATCAATCGGGCAATACCGTGACCATCTTGCTCAACAGTGTGGCCGCGATCAATGCGCTGACCGGGAATCTTTCGCAAACCCCCTATCCCTCCGCACAATTTGAGGATATCGGGCTGAAGGTGAAGGTGACACCGCGCATCCATCCGGATAATGACGTGACGTTGCAGCTTTCGTTCGACATCAGCGCGCTTTCCGGCACCAGCGTGAACGGCATTCCGGTGATCGGCAATCGCCAGATCGAACAGACGGCGCGGCTGCGCTCCGAAGAAACCACCGTGCTTTCGGGGATGATCGATCGCGAAACAACGCAGGCCATTTCCGGGTTTCCCGGGCTGGGACAAATTACGCCGTTGAATGCGACCAGTAACTTCACGAACAGCTCCGCGGACACCGAGCTGATCATCGCAATCACACCGCATTTGCTGCGGTTGCCACCGCGCAACGGCCATTCGATCTTCGCCGGACACGGCGAGACTCTACACCCGTAACGCGCGCGCATTAGAAACCTATATCACCCCAAAGGAGCCTTCGTGGAATCAAACTCCGGCGAAAAGGACCGTTCACAGCATCGCCTGATTGAGCGCGCGCAGCAGACTAGCGTGCCGGTGGCGAAGCTGATCGGTTTCACCGTGGAAGACGTTTCGGATGGAAGGGCCGTGGGGCTTATCGAAGTGGACGAGCGCCACGCGAATCCGATGGGAACGCTGCACGGCGGCATTCTCTGCGATGTGGCCGATGCCGCGATGGGGATGGCTTTTGTAAGCACCCTGGCGCCAGAAGAAACCTTTACGACGCTCGAGCTGCGCATCAATTTTTTTCGGCCTTTTTGGAAAGGCCTGCTGAAGGCGAAGGCTACGGTGGTGAACCGCGGCGCGACCGTTGGTTTCGTGGAATGCGCGATCACCGATGAACGTGACCGCCTGATTGCGAAAGCGAGCTGCAGTTGCATGGCACTGCGCGGCGATCGAGCCAGCAACCGGTAACGCGATCCGCTACGGTTCGGCAGCCAGCACTACTATCGGACGGTAGGTCCGCAGAACGACGGCCTCGGCAATGGCAATCAATTCCTGCTGCGGGCTGAAAACGCGCAACCGCGCCGGCCTCCATTCGCCCGAATCCAGTTCGGCAGGCGCCCCTTGCGCCACCTCCACGCGCCCCGGCTGAATCTGAGAAATGAGCACGTTGAACTTGGCGCCGTGGCGTACGGCCCGCTCGAGGATGGGAAGCACGGTGATACGCGGCAATTCCGGCAGCAAGCGATCGAGTGGAACCAGCCACTGCGCAATTTTCCCCTCGTGGGCGGACGCTGCTACATCCTCGACCTTCACGGCCTGGTCCAACGTGAATTCGCCTACGGCAGTGCGCGTGATTTTCTCCAGGTGCGCGCCACATCCGACCATTTGACCCATTTCATGCGCCAACGAGCGGATGTAAGTGCCGGAGGAGCATTCTATGGCCACATGCACGCGCGGACCATCCACGCCTTCAACGCGAAATTCGTACACTTCCACTTCGACTGCTTTCAGCTCGACGAGCTTATTCTTACGCGCCAATTCGTGCGCCGGCTGGCCGTGGATTTTCTTGGCGGAATATGCAGGCGGCATCTGCAAAATGCGGCCGGTCAGCTTCGCAGCGAGGTCCTCGATTTGTGCGCGGTCGAGAGCAGGAGCGATGTCGGGTCCTGCCGCGGCGCCATCCGCGTCATACGTGTCGGTAGCAAAACCGAAGCGGAATGTGGCTTGATAGCGCTTGCGGCGTCCGGCATAGAACCGAGCCAGCCGCGTAGCGCGGCCGAGCAACACCACGAGGACGCCGGTTGCGAGTGGATCGAGGGTGCCGAGATGCCCGACCTGCCGGAATCCCACGATTCGCCGGATGGCTTCCACGACGTCATGCGAAGTCTTACCCGCGGGCTTATCTATGACCAGAGCGCCATCGAACGCAGACGGCTGCTGTTTCCGAGGCATCGCTAGATTTTTTCCGCAGCCTTCTTCGGCATGGCGAAAGACGGGCGCGCGGCGGCAGAATCCGCAGGGCGCACCTGCCGCAACAATTCGTCAATCCGGCGCGCGGTTTCGACGGTAGTATCCAAGTGAAATTGGATCTCCGGGCTGCGCCGCATCTGAATGCGTCCCACCAGCTCGTGGCGGATATATCCCGCAGCGGCGGTCAGACCATCGAGTGTTACCGATTTTTCTTCCGGCGTGCCTTCAATCGTGACGAATACGCGGGCCTTTTTCAGCCCGGGCTCGACGCGCACTTCCGTGACGGTGACGTTCGCATTCACGCGAGGATCGCGCAGCTCGCCTACGAGCATGGCGCTCACTTCGTGAAGGATTTCTTCCGCGATGCGTTCGTGCCGGTGTCCCGTCAGGCTCATGGCCATCTCTCCGCGGTTTTTCAGTACAGCTCGATCTGGTGGTCCACCAGGCTACGCCCGAGCTGTAGCTCCGAATCTTCGAGCACGGCTTGCAGCGCGTGCTCCACAAATCCAGCCTGATCGGCGAGGGTGACGATGCCGATCACGGCACGCTGCCACAAATCCTGATGCTCCAGCTCCGCCACGGCGACATTAAAGCGTTTGCGCAGCCGGTCCTTCAGGCTGCGCAGCACCTGCCGCTTATCTTTGAGCGAATGTGCCTCGGGAAGGAGAAGCTCGAGCGTTAGAAGGCCCACGGGCATCGCAAACTCCGGCGGCTGCCCCGGCGAGGCAGCGCCCAGCGCAGCTTACGCGGAGGCTTCGGCGGGCGCAACCTTCTGCATCGCGAAGCACTCCAGAATATCGCCAGCTTTTACATCGTTGAAATTCGATATGCCGATACCGCACTCATATCCGGCGCGTACTTCGGTGGCATCTTCCTTGAAACGGCGCAGCGAGTGGATGCGCCCAGTGTAAGCCACCACGCCATCGCGGACCACGCGCACTTCGGCATCGCGCTTCACGATACCGTCGAGCACGTAACTGCCGGCGATCATGCCCACGCCCTTGATGCGGAACGTATCGCGCACTTCCGCGCGGCCCAGATGCGTTTCCTTAAAGACCGGCGCGAGCAAACCGAGCATGGCCTTCTGAAGTTCGTCGCTGACTTCGTAAATGATCGAGTGCGTGCGAATGTCCACGTGCTCCTGATTGGCGAGCTCGGCGGCCTTGCGCTCCGGCCGAACGTTGAAGGCGATGATGATCGCGCCGGATGCGGAAGCCAACAGCACATCGGTTTCGCTGACCGCGCCGACGCTGGCGTGAATGATCTTGAGCTTCACCTGGTCGGTGGAAAGCTTCGGAAGCATTTCGGAAAGCACTTCGACGGTTCCCTGCACGTCTGCCTTGATGACGATCGGCAGCTCCTTCACCTCGCCGACACGAAGTTGCTCGTGCAACTGGTCAAGCGTGAGACGCGCGCCGGCCGAGCGCGCCATGGCGGCTTCGCGGAGTTTTGCCTGGCGATATTCGACGAGGTGGCGCGCGCGTGCTTCGTCGGTGACCTGGAACTGATCGCCCGCTTCGGGTACACCTTGCAAGCCGAGTACTTCCACCGGTGTGGCGGGCCCGGCGCTCTTTACGGTGTGGCCCTTGTCGTCAAAGAGCGCGCGGACTTTGCCGAACACGGCGCCGCAAATAAAGACGTCTCCGGTATGTAAGGTTCCGTTTTGCACCAGCATGGTTGCTACGGGGCCGCGGCCGCGATCCACACGGGATTCGAGGACGGTGCCGCTCGCGGGCGCCTGCGGATTGGCTTTGAGCTCGCGCAAATCCGCAACCAGCAAAATCATTTCGAGCAATTTCGCCAGATTGGTTTTCTGCTTGGCGGAAACTTCCACCATCACCGTGTCGCCGCCCCATTCTTCAGGCAGCAGGCCGCGATCAGCAAGCTGCCGCTTCACGCGCTCCGGCTGCGCGTCAGGTTTATCAATTTTGTTGACGGCCACGATGATCGGTACGTTTGCGGCCTTGGCATGATCGATGGCTTCGAGCGTCTGCGGCATCACGCCGTCGTCCGCACCGACCACGAGCACCACGATATCCGTGACCTTTGCACCGCGCGAGCGCATGCGCGTGAACGCTTCGTGACCCGGTGTGTCCACGAATACGACGCGGCGGCCATCGACGTTGACCTGATACGCGCCGATGTGTTGCGTGATTCCGCCGGCTTCGCCGGCGGCCACTTCGGTCTCGCGGATGGCATCGAGCAAGCTGGTCTTGCCGTGGTCCACGTGGCCCATCACGGTTACCACCGGCGCGCGCGGCGACAGGTTCTCGCTTTTTTCCTCGCGCGCCACTTCCTCAACCGCTTCTTGCTCAAAGGAAACGAACTTTACGATGCCGTTGAACGCTTCGGCGAGACTCGTGGCCGTCGGAGTATCGAGCGCCTGGTTGATACTGGCAAAGATGCCGCGATCCAGAAGCACCCGCAGAAGTTCCTTGGCGCGCACATCGAGCTTTTCCGCCAAATCGCGGACGGTGACGCCTTCCGTAATTGTTACTTCGCGGGGCGCGCGCTCGACCGGAGCAGGAGCTTCCGCGCGAATCGAACGCCGTTCGCCGACACCGGGACGCGTGCGGACCGGATGAAGCTTGCGCTCGCCTTCCTCAAAGCGGCGATCCATTGTGGGACGCGCGCGGGCGGCGGGCTTGCGTTCATAAATTGGCTTGCCCGGTTCGGCTTTACCGACCGGCGGCGCCATTCCGGGGCCACCCATGGGGCGTTGCCCAGGCCTGCCGGGCATCGGCGGACGTCCAGGAGCGCCCGGGCGCGCCGGGAATCGGCCCGGAGCAGTGGCCTGCCCAGGACGTGGCGCCAGGCCGGGACGCGGGGGAATCACTTGGCCAGGACGCGGCATCGGCGGACGGGGCACCGCCGGCTGACCGGCGGCGGCAGGCCGCATACCAATAGGTGCGCCCGGGCGCGGACCGCCGGGCCTCTGGCCTTGCGGGGGAACTCCCTGTGGACGCAAAGGCATACCACGCACGGGGCCCGTCGGCGTCGGCGCTCCTGAGGGTCTTACCGGAGCGCCGCCCTGCCGCGGTGCCGTTGCCACGGCAGGACCCTGCGTGGCAGGCCGCGCAGCAGCCGGCGCGCCGGGTGCAGCGGACGGGGCGTGTCGCTCGGCAGGCGTAGAAATTGGCGTAGGCGAAGCTGGGCTGGCTGGCGTTGCAGGACGGGCCGCTGGAGTTGCGGGTGATGGAACAGTTGCCGGCGCTGCCGCGGGACGGGGCGCCACAGGCGTAACGCCCGCTGGTACGGCTGGCGCAACCGGCCGAGCAGCCGGCGCTACGGCAGGCGAGGCCGCTTGTGCAGGCGGCGCGCTTGTCGCCGGCGCAGGTGCCGGTGCGGCGGCGGGGCGCATGCGCGCGGCTCGCGCGGCGGCATCCTTTGCCGTCTTTACCGCAACTGCAACAGCTTCGGCGGCCGCCTCTTCATCAGCAGCATCCTTGAAATGTTTCCGGACCTTTTCCGCGACAGCGAGATCGAGCGAACTCGAGTGGGTCTTCTTTTCTTCAAGGCCCAACTCCGGCAAATAGTCGAGGATTGCTTTGGCCTTCACCTCGAGTTCGCGGGCCAGCTCGTTGATGCGGATCTGATTGGGGTCCGTCGTCATAGACTCCTAACTTTGTTCCTCTTCTGATTCCTTCGCCGGCTGCCCTTCGGCAACCTCCGGCGTTTCCGGTGCGGGTTCTGCCGCAGCCTGTTCCGCCGATCCCTCCGCAAGAGGTTCCTCTTCAGGCTGCGCGGAACCCTCTTCTGCTGCGGCTACCTCGTCCGTGGTGAGCTGCGCGTCTTCGGCAACTTCACCCGTTTCGGCAAGGTCGCCTGTTTCCGCCGGAGCGTTCTGTTGCGCTTCGAGAGTCTCGAAATAGCTGCGCACGGACTGGTAAATCTTCTCCACCATTTTTTCGCCGATACCCGGAATTTCCATCAACTTTTCAGGCGTCATATCCGCCAGTTTTTCGATCGAGTTGATTCCGGCAGCCTGGATTTTCTCAATCGTTTTGGGGCCGACTCCGGCAAGTTGTTCGAGCGCCGTGCCCGGCGAAGTGAGCGCGGTCATTTGCGCTTCGAGCTCCTGGCGCTTTTCTTCCTCGCTCTTGATGTCGATGTTCCAGCCGATCAGCTTGCTGGCCAAGCGAACGTTTTGACCCTTCTTGCCGATGGCCAAAGAAAGCTGCGTATCTTCGACGATAATTTCGAGGCTCTTGGTCTCGGGATCCACGATTTGGACGCGCGTGACTTTGGCAGGGCTGAGGGCCTTCTGCGCAAATGCGACGGTCTCTTCAGAATACGGAATGATGTCAATTTTTTCGCCGCGCAACTCGCGGATGATGGATTGCACGCGCATGCCCTTCATGCCGACGCAGGCGCCCACAGGATCGACGTCTTTGTCCCGGCTCTGCACGGCGATCTTGGTGCGCTCGCCGGCTTCGCGCGCGGTAGCGCGAATCTGCACGGTGCCGTCATAAATTTCGGGAACTTCCATTTCAAATAGACGTTGCACCAGCACGGGATCGGCGCGCGAGACGATCACCTGCGGGCCCTTGGCGGCCCGATCGACGGCGCGGATCACCACGCGCAAGCGTTCGCCGATCGTGTAGGTCTCGAGGCGCGATTGTTCCCGCTTGGGCATGCGCGCTTCGGTGCGGCCCATATCCACGATGATGTCCGGACCTTCGGTGCGCTTCACAATGCAATTCACGAGTTCGCCGGCACGTCCCACATATTCGTTGTAGACGGTGTCGCGCTCGGCCTCGCGCACCTTTTGCATAATCACTTGTTTCGCGGTTTGCGCGGCTATGCGGCCCAGCACATCGGTCGGCCGCGTCATCACGATCTCGGCGCCCACCTGCGCGTTCGGGTCTTGCCGCTTGGCTTCGGCCAGCGTCCATTCGCGATTGGGGTCGGTTACTTCCTCGACGACCGCGCGTACCGCAAAAACATCCACTTGGCCGGATTCCGGATTGAACTTGGCGCGCAGATCTTCTTCCGTTTTGTAATATTTGCGTGCCGCAACCACCATGGCATCTTCGATCGCGGAGACGATGATCTCCGGCTCGATATGCTTCTCGCGGCTGATCTGTTCAATTGTCTGGTACAGCAGACTGGCCATGAACCTTCACCCTCAGAATTCCACTACCAAATTCGCTTTGCGGATATTATCGAATGCCACTTCCATCGGACCCTTGCTCAACTCGACCCTTACGACCCCATCGGCATACCCGGCCAACCGGCCTTCCAGGTAGTTTACCGGCTTAGACCCCTCCCCCGGGATCACCGGGGCATGAGTCCAAATCTTCGCCAACCGGCCGACAAACCGTTCGTAATCGGCCGCCTTCATGAGCTTGCGATCCAGGCCTGGCGAACTGACTTCTAAAGTGTATCGCGCCCCGGGGACCAGATCTTCCACATCCAAGATGACGCTTAACTGCTCGCTTACGGCTTGGCAGTCGCTATGGCTGATGCCTTCCGGCTTGTCAATGTAGATGCGGAGCAGACGCTGTTTGCCGACTTTCCATTCCACATCTACAACTTCCAGCCCTAAGGAGCGCGCCACGCGTCCGGCTGCTTCGCGAATCGGCTCAAGGTCCATTCTGTTACTGCCCTGCAGGTCCGCGCATGCTCTGGTGCCGACCGTTGTGACGCCGCCTGCGACGCGGAGAATACGTCATGCTCCAACAAAAAAGTGGGCTCGCGCCCACTCGATCGTTCGACCAGCTCGAAACGAGGCTACGGGCAGTATAAGCCCGCCGCAGCCAGCGTGCAAGGCCGCAAAATCAGGCAGAAAGCCCGCATGCCGCCTCTTGGCGGTACATCAACTCGAGGCCGCGCGACAATGCCTTCGGCGTTCTGCGGCTACCCAGCGAAGCGTTCAGACACCTGAACCGAGGCAGGCGACTCCAGATCCAAATTCGTCGTTATTGCTGTGCGCCCTGCTTCTTTGGCGCCGCTGCGGGTGGAGTCTGCTTCGGGGCCGCCGGCGCCGCGGCCTTTACCGGGTACGCCTGGTCGTAAAGTTTCACCACTTCGGCCGTGATATCGATTTGCGGCGACGTGTAAATTAGCGAAGAGCCCTGCTGGCCGCTATTGAGGACGGCCACGTACCCGTTTTCGCGGGCGTAACGATCCGTCACATCGACCAGTTTTCGACCGAGTGCATCGGTAATGTCGGCGGTGGCGGCCTGCGCCTGCTCCTGAAATTCTTCCTGATGGCGTTGGGCGGTACGGGTCAAAAGCTCATGCTGGCGCTGGAGTTTGGCTTTTTCCTCGTCGCTCAGGGTGCGTTCGCCCTGTTGGAGACGCTTCTCAATATCTTGAATTTGACTGCTCAAACGGTCGAGCTCGGCCTGCGCGGGCGCGAACTGAGACTGCATTTGCGCGGACGCCGCTTTGCCTTCGGCCGTCATAGCCAGAGCCTGTTGGAAATTCAACACGGCTACTTTGCCCGAGGCGGTTGCCGGGGACCCGGATGGAGGCGGAGCGGAAGCCTGGCCAAACGCGGCCGGAGCGGCCACGAGCGCCGCCAGGGCGAGCGTATAAGCAAGGCTGCTGATCTTAACTTTCAATCTCAATCTCCTTGGTGGGAACGTTTCGTGAAAAAGAAACCCGCATTATAGCTGCTGTTTTTCTAAACCGTCAACCGCAGCTTTCTCCGGGCCAGCCGGAAAAGCCGTTTTCAGCGAAACACTTACCCCGTGTGTGTTGGACGCACGGAAGCTCGGAACGGTTGGCCCGTATTTCACGGCCAGCCGTCGGTTGCCAACCCTTTCGAACCGTCACAACCAGAACTATTTTGGCAGCGGCACCAGTAAGAGCCGGTTATTGGCCTGATCGACGATTACGCCCAAATTACGCTCCTTATGGATCGCCGCGGAAACCAGGAGGGAGCCCGGAACACCGAGGTTGGCACTGACGCGTTGCGTCTGTACATCGAACACAGTGATCGTGCTGCTGGCCGTATTCGCCGAGATAAGTGTGCTGGTTTGCTCGTTGTACGCAATCGCCGCCGGGTTGATCCCCACTCGGGCAGAGGTGGCTTGGAACGTAGTGGGATTTACGAAAAATATGCTATTGGTATCCGCCGACGCCACGATAAATAGTCCCGCGACTGGATCGTAAACAGCGCTGGTGGGCTGTTCCGGCCCGCTGACGGTGGTGAGGGCTACGGGCGTGGAAGGCGTCGAAATATTAAGCAAAGTCATGTTATTCGACGTGGCATTGGTAACCAACGCGACCAAGTCATACGGATCGACTGCCACGCCCAACGGGCCCGAGCCGACCGACGCCGTTGCCGGCATCGCTGTGGAATTTGCCGTGAACTCGCTGATCGTGTTCGAATTCTGATTGAAGTTGGTCACGAAGGTCGAATCGTCATTCGGACTGATCGCGACGCCTGTGGGTTGGCCGCCCGTAGGGACGACGGTGGGCGTGGGAGAACTGCTGTAGCCATTAAAGATACTAGCGGTGTTATCGCCGCTATTGGCGACCACGAGCGTATTGGTGAGCGGGTCAACCGCCAAACCCTGCGGATTACTACCGACCGCTAAGGTTCCCGTGACCGCGCCCGTGCTCAGATTGACTTCCGCCACGATGTTACACGCGCTCTCCGTGACCAGCGCCACGTTTTGCAGATCGTCAATGGCTACGCTCGCGGGTACGGGATTCGTGCAACTGGTGCCCGTCAGATCCACGTATTGCATTACGGATAGACCTTCCGCATTCGAAATGATACCGCCATTCGTAACGTCAATCGCAAAACGGCGAGGAGAAGCCAGAAGGGACGCGGGAACCGAGACGCTCATCTGACGGTCCGTGACGGAGATGGGTGCAAGCGTAACGCCATCAATGCGGGCGACGGCCCCGGTGAATCCCTTTCCGATCAGCGTAATAGGCAAATCGGAAGAGGATGTGAGTGTGGAATCGGGGCTGATTTGACGGGAAGTGGGCAAAACGATCTCGCCAAGCTCGACCGGCTTGATGGGAGTGGTTGGGCTGGACATCGCCACGACCGTAAGGTCATTGCTTCCCTGGTTGACGACCAGGGCCTGGTTCGTTCCGGAATCGACGGCGACGGCCACGGGATTTGTGCCAGGGAGCGCGATGGGCTGCACCGGACCCGTGGTGGACGTCAACAGGGTTGGCGTTACGGGATCAATGAACGTGAGCGTATTCTCAGCCGAGTTCAAAACCACGCCGGTGTTGGTGAATTGATTCATGCCGGAGCTGACGTCGCCGAACTGCAAGTTCGTCACATCGATGATCGATTGATCCAGCACGCTCATGAGGAACGCCAAGGGTTCTGTTTTGTCGGTGAGTAATGCCGTACTGGTCTCGGGGTTGATGCTGATACCGCTGACGTCAATGCCCACGGCCGCCACCGCGAGAGGTTCGGAATAATAAATGGTGCCGCCGCCGCTCGTTGAGTTGGCGCCCGTTTGCGTGTAGGTAAAGGAATTTGCGGTGGGGACCGAGGTCACCGTGAAGACACCGTTTAAACTCGAATCGCCGACACCGGTGATCAGTACAGCGTCACCCACAACCAGCGAGACCGCGGTATTCGTGGTAATGGTCACGGTGCTGGTGGACGAGACGCGAACGGCGCCGCTGGATGACGAGATGACGTTATTTTTCTGCCGCGAAAGGTCGACGATCGAGAGAACGCCTTCGCCTCCGGGAGTGACAATGGCCCAGTTGAGACGGTTGTCTACGGCGATCTGCGGGCTCGCGCCGGTGGGTAGCGAAACGGCGCCAACGACGGCGGGAGGAGTTTTCGTGACATCCACGAGCGTGCCGATGTTCGTGGTCTGGTAAGCGACGAGCGCCATGCCGGTCTCCGGATTGACTCCGACAGCGACTGGAGCGGTCAGGACATTTGTGCTGACGGTGGTAACGCTTCTGGTCGACAGATTCACGACGGAAAGAGTGTTATCTCCGTTGTTCGTCACGAGCGCGATGTTCGACAAGTCATCGATGGCCACGCTGGTAGGCTTATTTCCGACGGCGATCGGACCTCCGGGAACCAACGCGGGGGGACTTTGCGTCATATCAACCAACGCAATGTTGTTTGAACTCTGGTTGACGACGACCGCGATCCCGGTGACGGGATTGACAGCCGCGGCGACTGGGCCTGTGGCCCCGGCAGGCAACGGAAGCGACGCTTCGGTAATGACCGGAGGATTCAGTACCAAGTTTGGTTGGACAGCAAAATTCGTGGCCGCTCGATTCGCAGGCGCAGAAGGTGGGGTCGTAACACTGGGATTGACGACCGTAACCTGGTGCAATCCTGCTTGCGCAAGATTCTGCGAATTGAGCGTGACGGTCAACTGGCGCGGCGTGGGCGAAGAGGAAACGGTTTGACCGTCATATTGCGCGGTGACCGGCGCATTTGTCGCCGGACCAAAATAGCCGCCATCCACGTGAAATTCCACCGAAGCCCCGATCGCGGCTCCTTGCGGCGCACCATCCGGATAGGCGGAAACAATCGCGGGCCGCACGGGATCGATAGTCAATTGACAAGGCGCTGACGTGCATCCCGTGGGCGAGCCGGCCTGACGCTCCACGGTGAAAACCAAGGTGCCGGCCGCCGCGAGTTCTGCGGCTGCCACGCGCGCGCGCAGCACAGTACTCGAAAGATATGTAACAGGCACCGCCACTCCATTGGCGAGCACCTGCGTCGTCGAAAGGAAGTCGGTGCCGCTGAGATAGACATCAGCGAAAAGAGCGCCCTCACCGACGTGCGTCGGATAGGAGGCGGTAAACGTCGGATTGAGCACAGTGGTCAGGGTGACGGTCGCCGATCCGGTTTGGTTGGGGTCGGCGGTCGAAACCGCGGTAATGAGGATCGCGGCGCTCCCAGGAGCGGTGCTCGGCGCGGTGTACAAGCCGTTCGCGTTGATAAAACCATTGGTGGAATTCCCACCATTGGCCGCGTCCACTTGCCACGTAACGGAATTGTTTGAGGTTCCGGTTACGTTCGCGGTGAACTGCAACGTTTCACCGGTGCCCATCGAGGCAACGGCGGGAGTGACGGTAACGCGAATTCCTGAATCGATCGTAACGGTGGCGGACGCAGACTTGGTAGTGTCTTGCACGGAAGTGGCCGTCACAGTGACGGTATTTGGGTTGGGTACTGTGGCGGGCGCGGTATAGTTGCCGTTCGTATCGATCGTGCCGACGGTGGCATTTCCGCCGGTGATGGTGTTCACCTGCCAGGTGACGGCACTATTCGTGGCGTTGACAACCGTTGCGGAAAATTCCTCCGTAGCATTTACCGGGAGCGTGACGCTCGGCAGGTTCAGCGTGACCGATACGGCGGCGCTCGGACTGGTCGAACCGCTGCCTCCGCAGCCCGCCAGCCCCAGGCTCAGAGCGGCGG
>DATNLT010000114.1:0-30842 GCA_035602725.1 Candidatus Acidiferrales bacterium | reverse complement strand
GCCAGCGCGCATATCGTATTCCGCCTCCGCCAGCCGCAGCGGCAGCTCCACGTTTTCTTCGAGAGACATTCGTGGCAGCAAATTAAACGCCTGAAACACCATTCCCACGGTGCGATTGCGATGCTGCGCCAGTTCGTCGCCGGACATCTCGGCGAGATTCCGCCCGTGCGCTAGAACCGCTCCGCCAGTGGGCCGGTCGAGCCCCGCGATAAGATTTAGCAGCGTAGACTTACCCGAGCCCGAACTCCCCAATAGCGCCACGAACTCGCCGGGTGCGACGCTGAGCGAAACTCCATCCACCGCGCGGATTAGCGTCTCGCCCATCGCGTAATGCCGCGTTACCTCTTTGGCTTCTAAAGCCGGTTGCGTATCGTTCATGCTTGTGGACGGTCTTGTCCTCTCACTTATTTCTACGTATGGCTACCGGCAAGAGTTGCACCCGCCGGTCTTGAAATTCAGGAAGGGAGGCGCCTGGCCAGCAGGCTCCCGAGGATTCCGCTGAACGTATCCTGCCAGGCGTGGGCGATCATGCCCGGCCGCAAACTTCTCCGCGATTCCGCCAGGATGCCAAAAAGCATTCCAAATACGCCGATCACGATCGCTTGGCGCCCCCCTTGATAAATGTGCGCGGCGCCAAAAAGTATGGCCGAAAGCAAAATGCCCGCAAGGGCATTTCCGCTACAGCTTATGAATTGCCGCTGCAAATAGCCTCGAAAAATCGTCTCCTCGCAAATCCCCGCAGTCACGGAAAGCACGATCCAGGCAGCGATTTCAGCGGGGGTCTGGGGCAACAGGAATCGTATACTGGATTGAAGTTTCGCGCCGATGTGGAGCGCATAGGAGACCAAGCCAAGAATCACGAGCGCCGTAGGCCAGAAGAGCAACGCTAAGCCGAGATCGCGCAGCAATTCCTTGCCGCCGGTGAAAATCCTGCCCGTAATCTCCTGCATCGGAATCCCGCGCCGGCGCAGGCCAATGGCGATATACGCGAATAGAATCCATTCAAAGAGAAACGTAGGAAGGTAGAGCAGGATCTTGCTCGCGCCGGGTGGCGGAGTTCCCCCACGAATTTGATGGGCAGTGCGCAGTCCCACATAAGCCCAGGCAATCACTAAGAGAATCAGTCCCATCGTATGCGGAACGCCCGCCACGGGTTGACGCCTCGTATGGGTTGCCTTGGGCTCCGGGATCAGGTCACTCACCGTGATTTCCGCACAATCTCGAGCGCATCTAATTGGGTACGCCAGGCAAAACCGGTTGACTGGCCCTGCACAGTTCGCGAGTGATTGCGTTCGAAACGCCTAGCAAGGATACCACGTGGATCGGATGAGAGTTCTTACGCGGTGGTCACGGATTTCTGCTTAAGTCAATCAAATGAAAGCTTCAAAGGGGAGTGTCATGCGGAAGAGCGTCGTTCAAAGTGTGATGGTGTTTCTTCTTGGTCTGGCGATTGGCCCGACCGTATTCGCCGACACGGTTTCGCTGAAGAATGGCGATCATCTTACCGGAACTATCGAGAGTTCGGACGCCAAAACGCTGGTCCTGAAGACAGACTACGCGGGCGAGCTCAAGATCCAGTGGGCGGCGGTAACAGGCATCGAGTCTTCGCAGACCTTGCACGTCGCCTTAAAAGGTGGTGAAGCGGTCGTAGGGTCAGTGACCACCAGCGGCGACACTTTGATCGTCGCAACCAAGAACACGGGGAGCGTCACCGCCGCCAAAGCCGACGTCACTGCTATCCGGGATGACTCCGCGGAGGCCGTTTACGAGCGCGAGGTCCTTCATGCGGGGCTGGCCGATCTCTGGAGCGGCGTGGTGGACACCGGCTTCAACGTAACGCGAGGCAACTCGGAAACCCTCAACTACAATCTTTCCGGCACCGCGACGCGCACTTCCGATCGCGACAAAATCTCCGTGTACACCACGGCGATCTACGCGAATAATTCCACCACCGGAGCCACGATCACAACAGCACATGACATTCAGGGCGGCGTTCGCGGCGATCTCAACGTAAGCCCGCGCATCTTCGTCTTCGCGCAAACCGATTTCCAGTTTGACCAATTCCAGGATTTGAATCTGCGCAACACGCTCGGTGGCGGGGCCGGCTACCACGTCATAAAAGGCACGCACACGGCCTTTGATCTATTGGGCGGCGCCACTTACGAACAGGAATATTTCTCTACGAATCTGACGCGCAAGAGCGCTGAAGTTCTGCTCGGAGAAGATTTATCGATGAAGTTTGGCAAACGCTTCACCTTGGGTGAAACCCTTTCCCTTTATCCTGACGTAAATGCGTCGGAACGTGGCCAGTACCGGTTTCTTTTCAATGCCACTGCCGCGGCAGCGCTAAAAGGTTGGCTGAGCTGGCAAGTCACATACAACGATCAATTCCTCAGCAATCCCATCAATGGCCTCAAGAAAAATGACACGATCCTTACCACGGGTCTACGCGTAACGTTCGGGAAGGCCACTCCTTGAAGCCATCCACCCGCGTAGACCGACTTCACTCGGGGCACTATACTGCGTAGGTGACGCCAAATCCCGACCTGGCAACGCCTCTGCGGCGCTATTGGGGCTACGACTCTTTCCGTCCGTTTCAGGAGCGCATCGTACGCAGTCTGTTGGCGCACCAGGATACGTGCGTGGTTTTACCTACCGGGGGCGGCAAATCCCTGTGCTACCAGTTGCCTGCGGCAATTCTCAGCGGGCAAACCGTCATCGTCGTCTCACCGCTGATTGCCTTGATGCAGGATCAGGTCGCCCAGCTCACGCAGATGGGTTTGGCGGCGGCATTTCTCAATAGCTCGCTCGCAGGAGCCGAGCAATCCGCGATCTGCGAGAAGGCCCGCAGCGGCGAGTATCGTCTGTTATACCTTTCCCCCGAGAGACTCGCGCGGCCGGACACCGTCGCTTGGCTGCAACGCGTTCCGATCTCCTTCTTCGCCATCGATGAAGCGCATTGCATTTCCGAATGGGGACATGAATTCCGTCCCGAATACCGCCAGCTCAGTAGCCTGCGCCAGAATTTTCCGAATCGCGCCATCGCCGCCTTCACCGCCAGCGCTACGCGGCAGGTCCGGCATGACATTATTGCCCAGTTGCGCTTGCGCGATCCGCACAAATACATCGCCAGCTTTCACCGCCCGAACCTCCGCTACATCGCCCGGCAGTGCGATGCACGTACACAGTCGAGCCTGCTCTTACGTGCCGTAAAAAAGTATGAGGGCAGCAACATGATTGTCTACGCACCGACCATTGCGCGCGTCGAAGAAACCGTGCAGTTTCTGAAGGAGAAGGGAATTGTCGCGGTCGCTTACCACGGACAAATGGAGTCCACGATCCGCCGGCGCAATCAGGAGCGCTGGATGTCAGACGAAGTGCGCGTACTGGTTGGCACGGTAGCCTTTGGGTTGGGGATCAATAAGGCTGCGGTGCGCGCCGTGATTCACCTCTCGCTGCCAAAATCCATCGAGCAGTATTATCAGGAAGCGGGCCGCGCGGGCCGCGACGGCGATCCTGCGGATTGCCTGCTCCTCTGGCAAAAGCGCGACGTCGGCCTGCTCGTCCATTTCATCCAGCAGATCAGCGATCCCGTCGAAAAACAGGGCGCGTGGCGGCGCTACGATGAGATTCGCCAGTTCGCTGAAGCAAAAACGTGCCGCCATCGCCGCATCTGCGTACATTTTGGCGAAACGCCGAAATGGAATTCCTGTGGTGCGTGTGACGTCTGCGGCGTTGGTTTGGAATGGCTCTCGGACGCCGATGAAACGCCGCATAAGCGAACGCGCAAGGTTCGCAAATCGAAGGCACGCACCGGTCAGAACGCAGTAGCTCACTCTTCAGAAAAAGGACCAAGCGCTGCCGTTTCAGGATGCGCGGGTTCCAGCCTTCGCGAGCATCTTCGTGAATGGCGGCGCAACGTGTCTAAAGCGCAAGGCGTCCCTGCGTTTGTCGTCATGCATGATACGTCTCTCGAAGAGCTGTGCCGCGTGCGCCCATCTTCGATTCAGGAGTTGCTGCAAGTGTCGGGCTTTGGCGAACGCAAAGCGCAGCTTTACGGTCCGGCAATTCTTGAGGCACTGTCCCAGTTTCCGCGGAGTTCCCAAGAAGGCGCGCACCAAGCAGGTCCACCGAATCCCACTGATAGACACGCCTCTGGGAAGAGAACCGCGGCCGCCTCAAACTCCTTCTGACGATAAATCCGATCTGTCAGGCTCAACTCTCGAAGTGGCCGAAGAGGTTATTCAACGATTCCGCGAGCGTCGGGTGCGCAAACACGGCATCCTTCAGCACGGTATACGGTAGCTTGCCCATCATCGCGATCTCGAGTTGGCTCATAATCTCTCCGCCTTCGATCCCTAGGACTGCCGCGCCCAGGATTTGATCGGTCGCAGCGTCAACGACGGCTTTCATAAAGCCTCGCGTTTCGGCGGTTTCCATCGCCCGAGCCACATACGTCATCGGCATTTTCGCCACGCGAACTTTGCGTCCTTCTTCGCGCGCTTGCGCTTCTGTCAGACCCACGCGCCCCAGTTGCGGGTCGATGAATACCGTGTAGGGAACGAACCGATGCGTGGTCGTTGCGCTGCCCTTTTCGATCACGTTCGTGCGTATGATCCGAAAATCGTCGTAAGAAATGTGCGTGAAGGCCGGACCGCCGTTGATATCTCCCAACGCAAACACCCCGCTCACATTCGTTTGCAGTTTGTTGTCCACGGGAATGAAGCCGCGCTGGTCTGTCACGATCCCTGCCGCGGCCAGGCGCAGAGCCTCCGTATTGGGCACGCGGCCGGTAGCCACAAGCAGGTGCGTCCCCACGACCGTGCGCGCGCCTCGCTTGGATCGCACTTTCAAAACGATTCCCGAACGCGAGCGTGCCGCGCTCTCCGCCTTCGTCTCCAACAGCACCTCTACGCCATCTTCTTTTAGAATTTTGGCCACCTCCTTGGCAACGTCTTCATCCTCTCGCGCCAGCAGTTGCGCTCCGTTCTGCACGATCGTTACGCGGCTGCCCAGGCGCCGAAACAATTGCCCGAATTCCAGGCCCACGTAACCGCCGCCGAGAACCAACAAGTGCTGTGGCACGCGCGCGAGTTCCATAATCGAAGTGCTATCGAGAAAGGGCACGTCGTTCAATCCATTGAGCGTAGGTATGGCCGGCCGGCAACCCGCATTGATAAAAATGCGCTCGGCATGAAGAGTCGTTACGCCTCCTTTTCGTAGGCGTACCTCCAGCGATTCCGCTCCCGCGAATGCCGCCTCTCCGTAGATCAAATCCAGCCGGGCAGTTTTCTGAATGCGCTTTTCGCTGCCGGTGCGAAATTTGTTCACAATATCGCGCTTCCTTTTTCGGATGCGTTCCATCGCAATGTGTAGGACACCGCTCTTCACTCCGTAATCCGCCCCTCGCCGCGTGAGATATGCCACGCGGCCGCTCGCGATAATGGTTTTTGTGGGCGTGCAGCCTTCGTTGATGCAGGTGCCGCCGATATGTTCGCGCTCCACCAAAGCCGTGCGCATTCCCGCTTCGGCCAGCGCCTGGCACAGCGGCGTCCCTCCTTGGCCCGAGCCGATCACAATCGCGTCGTAGTGCTTGGAAGGACTCATGCTAGGTCTCCCGGAAGGAAAATATGGATGTGATCGAGCGATTGCCCCGTGGCAATTAGAACCGGCTGGCCACCCACAGCGAGCCGAGAATCGTGACAAGATCTTCGAGGATGGCGATGGGAAAATCCGGCGTGCCGAGCGCCTTCACGAGCCGCATCCGCACCTGATAACCGCCAAATGTGCCGATTAGGGCCCCCACAATTCCCGCGCCCGCACCGGCAATCGCGCTTTGCATCCCGGCGATAGCGATGCACGCGCCTGCAAACGCGCCCGACAGGCAGCGAATCACTACGCTGGGTAGAGCGGTGCGCGGTGGCGTCTTTGGCAGCTTGTCATTTACCAATTCTCCGATCGCCGCTAGTGAAAGAATCGCCACACCAGCGATCGTGCCGATCAGCGAATACGGCCGCGGCAGACTGAACCATCCCAGGTAAGCGCCCCAAGCCGTCACCGCAATAGGGCTCAGCGCGCGCAAGCCGGAGAGGATGCCGATCAAAAGGGCGAGCAACAACACGTGAGAGGGAGTCATGTTGGCACGACTCTCACACCACTCGAGAACGTTGTCAACCGAATGTCAACGTGTCAAGCGATGCTTCGCAGGTACGACTGACCTTTTACAGACGGCGGCGCTCATCCAACTTAATGCATTTCACTACTTCCCTGAGCGGGTACGCGCGATAGCGATGCATGCCCCGAGAGTATAAGCAAGTGATGTAAAGAATGGTTCCGTCACCATGAACTCGTACACGCACTCAGAACCACCGCAATTTCTGCCGAAATAGTTATCCCACATATCTTTCCACCAATCTGCCTGGCCCGGATATCTATTCCAGGAAAAAACTCCGATTATGAGTAGGGCTAGGGGGATTACCCATACAAGGGTGGCCTCTATGTCCGGCCTGCGTCGTACTACGACACTTGCGATGATAAATGCGGATAGCAAGCAAATCGGTGAGTATGGGGGGACAGTCAGTACGTCAGTGACATATGCACCTGTCTTAAGGCGATTCATCATTAGTAGATTGGCCACAATGAAGGGCAGCGTCGGCAGGATTCCCATAAGGATCGCACCAAGAGTCGCCCAGATTGTGTGATAGATCCATCTCTTGCCACGCGTCGACCATGCGCTTCTGGTTCCCTCGTTAGGTAAGATCATCGAAATGGACCACAGCGTTAACTCGCAGAGGGCCGCTATACCCCTCGCAAGTTCCAGATTGCGCGCAGTTTGGCCCTGTGGCCGCAGCTGTACGCAATGGCGGATGGGCCTCTGTGTCGATGCCCAGCCTGTCGTACATTACCACTGTGGTATCCGCGCCGCTCGAATCATTGGTGACTACGGACGAGCTCTGACGGCGTGTCCTTCCTCGGCGACGACAGACGAATTCAGGATGCGGCCATCTAATGAATGCCGCCTGTGCCGCGATCCAAGCGAATCCGGAAATCCACGTCACGCAATCGCTCGTCCACTAACGCGCGGCGTACGGAAGACTCCCGTCGCCGTGCTTCGTTAATTCCCGAGGACGCAAATGACGCGAAGCTAGCTGTGAGCGGCGGCGAGGTAAAACTCACGAACCTGCAAAAAATATTCTGGCCGCAGCTCGGGTTGACCAAGCGCGACCTCTTACAATACTACCTGGACGTCGCGCCGTGGCTTCTGCCTCACATCCGCAACCGCGCCATGGTCATGAAGCGGTATCCCAACGGGATTTCGGGTGGTTTCTTCTTCATGAAGCGGGCGCCAGCGCCCCGCCCCTCTTCGATTCCCGTTTGTTCGATCGCGCACCATTCAGGCAACGTAATTGATTTTCCGGTCGTCCAGAATGAGGCATCGCTCTTATGGGTCGTGAATCTGGGCTGCATCGATCTGAATCCCTGGTATGCCCGGTGCGATGACGTGAACCGGCCCGATTATCTTCATTTCGATCTCGATCCCACTCCCGGAGCTTCCTTTCGTCTGGTTCGTGAAACTGCGTTAGCCGTGCGCGATGCCCTCGCCGATCGCGGCATCCAGAGCTATGCGAAGACCACCGGATCGCGTGGCATTCATGTGTATGTCGCGATTGCTCGCGGACCGTTACAGAAACAAGTCTGGACACTTGCCAAGACGTTTGCGATCGCCCTGGCGAAAAAATATCCGAAGCTGATTACCTCCGAATATCGCGTGGCCAATCGCCCGCGCGCTCACGTGTTGGTGGACTACAACCAGAACGCCTGGAACCGCACACTCGCGTCCGTCTATTCCGTCAGACCCAAGCCTGCCGCTACCGTCTCGATGCCGGTTACCTGGCAAGAAGTGGAAGATGGTATCGAGATCGGCGATTTCACGATGCAGAGTGCGCCCAAGCGTCTGAGCAAAATCGGGGATCTCTGGAAGCCTTTGCTTGCCCCACGTGGCCGCACAAATCTGGAAAGCCTGTTATGAGCCTTTCCATTTCCACAAAATACGCGCCGATGGAAGCGCAGCCCGCCGAAGAGTTGCCGGAAGGCCGCGACTGGCATTACGAGCCTAAATGGGATGGATTCCGGTGCCTCGCCTTTCGCGACGGAAATCGCGTTACGCTTCAATCCAAATCGGGCAAGCCGCTCACGCGATACTTCCCGGAGCTTGTTACGACGATGCTCTCCGCCAGGGCCAAGCAATTTGTTCTCGACGGCGAAATTGTCATGCCCGTCGGCGGAAACCTCTCCTTCGACGATCTGCTCGCGCGCATTCATCCCGCCGCAAGCCGCATCGCCAAGCTCAGCCAGGAGACGCCGTGTGTTTTCATCGTTTTCGATCTGCTCGTAGACGCTCAAGGAAAGAAGCTCGTGCAACTGCCTTTGCGCGCAAGGCGGCGCGCTCTCGAATCCTTCGCGCGTGAAGTTTTAAAGGACGTTCCTCGCGTGCAGCTTTCTCCGGCAACGAAAGAAATATCCGTCGCCAGAAAGTGGTTTCACATGGGCGTCGGACTCGACGGCATCGTGGCCAAGCGCGACGATTTGCCTTACCAAACCGGCAAGCGTACCGGCATCCAAAAAATCAAGAAACAGCGCACCGCCGATTGCGTGGTCGGCGGCTTCCGCTACTTGGAAAAGAAGCGGCTGGTCGGCTCCCTCTTGTTAGGCCTCTACGATGAGCAAGGCAAGCTCAATCATGTCGGCTTCACGTCCTCGATTCACGCAGACGATCGAGCTGCACTCACAAAAAAAGTGCAAGCGTTGATTCGTCCACCCGGCTTCACCGGCAAATCCCCGGGGGGCCTGAGTCGCTGGAGCACCAAACGCTCCATGGCCTGGGAACCGCTCGCTCCTAAACTTGTTGTGGAAGTGCAATTCGACCATTTCACCGGCGGCCGTTTTCGCCACGGCACCAAGTTTCTGCACTGGCGCCCCGAAAAATCTCCGAGAAGCTGCACCATGAAGCAGGTCAAACGAGAGAGCAAATCCGCGCTCAATCTCTTGTAGCCCGATGGACGATGTGCTTTCGTGGTGGCGGGCATTCTGTACATCCTGCTACTTGCGAGAGGTGGCCTTCTCCGTCACGGCACGAAACCAGGCCTAGGTTTCGGCGCGGATCGATTCGTAAGCGGACTTCCAGAAATCTTTGATCACGGGCGGCGGATCGGGCGATTCATACCTGCGTTCGGTGAGAATTATGGCGATCAAACCTTCGTTTGGATCGTTCCACCATGAAGAGCCTAGGCCGCCGTTCCATCCGTAGCGGCCTGCACGCTTTGCGAGGCCATCCGGTTTGGTGAGCACGGACACACCAAATCCCCAACCCATGTTTTCTCCCAGAATCAAGCGCCCCTTCTGCTGCTGGTCAGGGGGCAGCTTATTCGTCGTCATCATTTCGATCGAGGATGCGCTAACGAGCCGTTTTGGGCCGTACGTGCCCTTGTTGAGCATCATGCGCGCAAATGCGAGATAGTCATCCACTGTTGAGACCAAGCCGCTGCCGCATGCAGGGAATGCCGGACGATGGCTCCACTGTCCGTTCGGAGGATCTATCAGGTCCAGTTTCTTTGTCCGTGGATTGAACGAATAGCAGGAAACGAATCGGTCCAGCTTGTCTGAGGGCACGTAGAAGCTAGTGTCCTTCATTCCGAGCGGTTCGAAGATGCGTTCGCGGAAAAACGTTTCCAGCGGACGACCAGCGGCGCGGGCGATCAGCACGCCCAGCGCATCGCTACCGGTGTGGTAGAGCCAGCTTTCACCAGGTTGATAGATCAACGGCAGTGTTCCCAGGTGCCGTATCCATTCGTCCGGCGAATGCGGCATCTCTGCGGGAAACGGAGTCACCCCGACTCCCCTCTCGTACATCGCTTTCACAATGGGATGAGTATCTGGTGGCGCGAGCAGAAATCCCAATCCCAGTTGGAATGTCAGCAAATCCCGCACGGTGATCGACCGTCTGGCCGGGACGGTGTCGTCTAGCGGACCGTCAACGCGTTTAAGAACATTGCGGTTCGCCAGCTCCGGCAGAAGTCGGTCTACGGGCTCGTCCAGGTGCAGCTTCGATTCTTCCACCAGGATCATCGTGGCGACAGCTGTAATCGGCTTGGTCATCGACGCGATTCGGAAGATCGTGTCTCGGCGAACCGATTGCGAACCGGCTCCGGTCGATCTTTTGCCGAGAGCATCGACGTTAGTTTCACCACGGCGGCTGACAAGCGTAACTAGTCCAGGAACTTCACTCCGCTCGACATAGCCGGAAATGACGTCGCGCAGGTGCCGAAGCGCCGTGGCGGAAAACGCGGCGTTCATTGGTTGTCCTCTCTCAACGTTTTATTCTCCGATCCCCGTCGTCGGGCAGGTTCTTTCCAGAAATTTCGCCGGTAATGTACCTGTCGGAAGACATGCGCACGATCCCAATGAATTCTTCAAAAATGTTCGACGAGTTCCATCGTTGTCTGGTGAATCCTGCATCCCCTTTAATTCTCGGACGACGATCTGCTAACTAATCCAATTCAAGAGGCGCTTTTGTGTCATGTAGGGTCATGTAAAGAAGGCTAAATCGTGGGCAAAAGCGACCAAAAACAGAACAGAAAGGGAAGATGTGGTGCGTAGCCCTGGCCCATTCCTGTGCCTAATGTTTGTATCGGTTTCTGCGAGGCTTCAACCCTGGCTTATTTCAGGATTTTTTATTATTGTTCCCAAGTTGCACCAAAATGCAGCAGTGCCAGAATTTGGCCTCTGTAAGAGGCTGAACTAAATAGATTTGGTCGGGGCGTGGAGATTCGAACTCCAGACCTCCTGCGCCCAAGGCAGGCGCGCTACCAGGCTGCGCTACGCCCCGACATGAAGTGCGCAAGCATTATAAAGGACCTCCCAACAGAACTGTTGCTCCATCTGACCAATTTCGCCTCCAACTGTGCCAAAACTGTGGACGCCAGCCACATGCGGAATAGTGAGGGAAAAAGAGCTTGGGATGGCGCGCTTTCCTCGGCGCCATCCCAAGCAGGGAAGGAATTCTTGCGTTTGTTTCGCTAACCGACGTCCGCAGTGGCTAGAAGACGAATCGTCCTTCGAGCTCGATCGTCCTTCCAGCCAGTCCCGTGGACGCTGTTCCAAACTGCGGATTGGCAATCGGGGTGGTGCCGTTGTTTCCGTAACTGACCGTCGTCGACGTGCTGCCAAACGTAAACGGCGCCAGATTCAGCTTATTAAACGCGTTGTAGACGTTCATACGCAGTTGAATCTTCGAGTTTTCGCCCACGAATTTCATCTTCGGCAACCCGAAATTCTTTACGAAGCTGAAATCGAACTGGCTAAAACGCGGTCCCCGCTCGCTATTGCGTCCGATGGCCGGGAAACCCGAAGCGGTCACGTTGTAGTATGCAGGACCGCCCATCGCGAAGTTGCTGTTCGTCGGGGGTAGGAACGCCGAAGTCGAGGCATCGTTGCCGGGTTCGGCCAGGATCCCAATCGGTCGAATCGGGCAAATCGTTGCCGATCCGAGCACCAGGTTGCAGTTGTTGCTGGCCACCGGAGTCCACGGGAAGCCGGAATGGAATTGGAAGTCGCCATTGAGCTCCCAGCCTCCCAGAATGTTTCCCGCCATATCGTGATGGTTCCGCAAAATCGGTAGATCCCACAAACCGGCGATCCGCAGGTTATGCGGCGTGTCGTAATCGGAGGGCCCACGCTCCGTCGCGTCGTCGGTGGGGTAAGTCTGGTTCGTTCCGAAGCCCGGTCCTTCCGACGAAACCTCGTCGATCGATTTGCTGTACGTGTAGAGAACATCGATCAGCAGGCCCGCGCGGAAAGTCCGCTTCAGCTCCGCGTTCAACGCGTTGAAATTTGCGTTGGTATCGGGGGTGTATTCAAACACCGCGCCGATCAGCGGGTTCGGCGTTGGGTAAAAATATTGCAAGTTTCGGATGCGCAACAGTCCATGGCTGCTGCTGCCCTGATAGCCGATCGTCGCTACCCAGTTCTTCGGTAGGGCGTATTGCAGGTCGAGCGAGTAGAGATAAATGTAAGGGTTGTTGAATGTCTGGCTGTTCGCGTAAACGTTTGGCGCCCCTTGCCCCGGCAGAATAATGGGCAAATTGCTCACCGGATTGATACCGGTCGCCAGCGCCGGATTTGCCGGAAAGCTCAATGGCGATGCAGGGTTTGTGCCCAGCACGTACCGAATCTGCGCGTCCACTGGAGGGGTTGGCGTCCCTGGACCGCCGCAGCACAGGCCGTAGTTCGCAACAAAGGGCGGATTGTCTCGCGTGTTATCGAAAGACACGTTATCGAACCGGTCGAACGCCATTCCAAATCCGCCGCGTACCACGCCCTTACCGTTCATGATCTGTGGGCTCCACGCAAATCCCAGCCGCGGCGCAAAGTTGTGATAATCGGGGCTGTACATTTGCGTTGGGTTCGTCGCGATCGCTTCCTGCAATCCCAGCCCAGGAATGGGTGACGGAACGATATTTGCGAGATGGTGGTCCGCGTCGGTCGGCGGTGCGTAATATTCCCAACGCACTCCGATGTTAAAGGTCAGATTCGAGCGGAACTTCCAATCATCCGCAATAAAGATTCCGTAATCGGATGTACGGTACGCCCGCGCCAGGCTCGGTGCGCCGCCGGTCGCCGGATTCACGTCCAGCGCTTCAAAAATAGCGGTCCCCACCGCGAAATTCCACGGCTGCTGAAAGACGATGTCGGGCCGAGCACCGCCGAGTAGATCGTCGTTATTTTGGAAGCGGTTAAATTCGAAGCCAACCCGTGTGACGTGCTGGCCATGCGTTTTGGAAACCACATCGCGAAATGCAAATGTGTTCTCCGCGTATATGCCGGGTGAGTTGTCGCCCTGTGCTGCGCCGAATACGATCCGCTGGCCGCCCGGCACTGCGTTCTGGATTTCCGTCCGCGGGATCGCCCAATCAATTTGCGGATTCGCCGTAATGTCGTTAAACGACCATCGCGTGAAATTGAATCGCGCCTCGTTCACCATGGTTGGCGAAATGTTGAAGATCCATCCCAGGAACCCCGAAGGCGTAAACCGCTTCGAGTTATAGTCTGCCATCGGCCGGCCCTGCGCGCCCGCGTCCGCGGAGGTATTGTTAAACTGCGTCAAAAACACGTTCACCGAAAACACGCTTCGCCCCAGGTTGTAATCCACACGAGCGTTGTATTGGTTTCCTTGCGTGCTGGCCGGCAAATAGAGTTCCGCAAACTCAAATTCCGGCACGCTCGTCAGCCCGCCGCCGCTCTGCACCTCATTGTTCGGCAAATAAGTACCGTAGGTACCCGTCGGCGATCCGATGTTCACGCCGCCACTTACCACTTGGCAGGGAACCGGAAACGCAGCGCAACTGCTCGGCAGCACCTCCTGGATGCGCGGCGCGATTCCCGGGTCGGAAAGCGTCGTGGCCACCGGCGTATTCGGGCTGTAGCCGATCAGCAATTGCCGGAATTGTGGCGTGTCCACCCACTGATCCGAGAAAACGGTATTCGTATCGCGCAGCCCCTCGTAGTTGAAGAAGAAAAAGAGCTTGTCCTTCATGATCGGCCCGCCCAAATTCGCGCCAAACTGACGGTAATTGTTTTCATCGCGCACGGTCGGGTCAAACGTGTGGTTGCCGAAATTGTAGCCGTTGTATTTGTTGTACGCGTTCAGGCCGGGCGTCTGGTACTGGAAGAAAGTGGCACCGTGAAAAACATCCGTACCGGATTTGGTCGTGACCTTCACGTGCGCGCCCGAATCCCGCCCATCTGCCACGTCGTAGTCGTTCGCCAATACCGAGATTTCCTGCACCGACTCCACGCTCGGCGTAACCACCGCAGCGCCGCCCCATTGCAAGCTGTCTACGCTTACGCCGTCGATCATGTAATCGTTTGAGGTGACGCGCTGCCCGTTTGCGCTGATGGGCTGCTGATTCTCCGTCTGATAAATCGCCGTGTTCGATCCGCCCGGTCCGCCGGTTCCCCCATTGGCCCCGGGTCCGTTTGGAAAGCCGACGGATTGCCCGATCCCGCTGCGTGCGCCGTCTCCCAACACGCCCGGCGAAAGCCGCAGCAGTTCGTAAGGATCGCGGCCAAAGGAGGGTAGCCGCTCCACCTCTTGATTGGTGAGCGTGCCTTCAATATTGCTCTCTTCGGTCTGCAGGTCTGGCGTCGAGCTTGCGTTCACCGTCACTGTTTGCGCCACTTGCCCGATGTCCAGCGTAATATCCAACCCGCGTGGGATTTCCGCCGACACCGCGACATCGCTCACCACCTTCTTTTGAAATCCGGTCTGCTCCGCCGTCACCGTGTACGTTCCCGGCGGCACCTCCGCGAAATGGTAAAAACCGACATTCGTCGTCGTCGTGGTGTTGGTCACTTTTGTATCCTGATTCATCAGCGTCACCGTCGCCCCGCCCACGGCGGCGCCCTTGGGATCGAGCACCGTACCTTGCACCGTAGCTTGATACTGAGCGTGTGCCAGACTTCCGCACAGCAACGTAACGCAGAGACAAAACACAAATTTCCAAATGGCTCGGGAACGTTCCATATTTATCTCCTCGATTTCAGCAGCGCGTTTGCTCTTATCGAACGGCACCGCAACGCGCTTCGGCCTTCGCCGGCTTCCTAAGAACATCCATGATTCCTGCTAAATGGAATGAGACTCGGCTGATAAACGGAACGTAGTGGTTATAAGTGCGGCGGTAAAATTCTAGAATTACGGTTGTGTGGCGCCGCGGAGGATCGATCGCAGCGGAGAAACGTTTACGAAGTCGATATACCATACCCCCCAGAAATCACCCCTGTGGCTCGAAACCATACAGCCTTTAACCCAGACGGGCAATACATGGGTCCGTGTAGAACGTGATACAGGAAAGTACCGGGCAGAAGCGAAGACGTGTTTGAGCGAAATCTGTGGCTGTTCGCAAGGAACGTTAGAGTAACGCACAGCACGAACGAGGAAGACAAATCTGTCGCAGGTCCGCCCGCGATGAGTGACCATGTTTGGGACATTACAGAAATCGTAGACCTGCTGGACAGTTCTGCTAGAATCGCGGCCTAGAAGACGCGGTCGGAGGCACAGTGCAAAGACTCTATCTAGGCATCCTGTGCGGGTTGGTATTCGGCGGCATAGATACAGCCATGATGATTCCCTTAAGCTTTCCTGATAAGCGAGCCGCCATGCTCGGCGCGTTCATCGCTCGGTTCGCTCTGGGTTTTGTGATTTGCAATATTCGATTGCCGTGGCCCGGATGGGCGATAGGTTTGGTGCTCGGCGTTCTGTTGAGTCTGCCTGATGCCATCATCACAAAAGCGATGGCTCCGATCCTCGCGTCCGGTGCGGTGGGTGGTCTGATTATCGGATGGCTCGCCTCGAAATACGGTCGCTAAATCCAAACTGAGTCACGATCAGCCCGCGTGTTTCTTTGCTTTGGCCACCGGTATTGTGCTGAAAGTTTTGTCCGGCGAGTAGCACAGTCTTTCGAGATTGCAGTCGGTACAGCGCGGCTTGCGTGCCTGGCACACCTTCCGTCCGTGCCAGATCAGTTGGTGCGCAAAAATAATCCATTTTTCCTTGGGGATGATCGCGATCAGGTCCTGCTCGATCTTTCGCGGGTCGCCGGCATGGCTAAAGTCGAGCCGTTCGCTCAGCCGCGTCACGTGGGTATCCACCACCACGCCGTCCGCGATCCCAAACGCCGTGCCAAGCACCACGTTCGCCGTTTTTCGCGCCACTCCCGGCAGTGTCAGCAACTCGTCCATCTTCTGTGGCACTGCGCCGCCAAATTCTTCCACGATCTTTTTGCTGGCACCCATGATGGATTTCGTCTTGTTCCGGAAAAATCCCGTGGGCCGGATGTCCTGCTCCAGTTCGCTCGGATTCGCGTAGGCAAACGCCTCGGGCTTCGGATACTTCTTGTAAAGTGTCCGCGTCACCTCGTTCACGCGTACGTCCGTGCATTGTGCTGAAAGAATCGTGGAGATCAGCAATTGAAAGGGAGTCTCGTGCTCGAGCGCGCACGTTACCGCTGGATACGCTTCGTCCAGCTTCCTCAAAATGTCTGCCACGCGTTTCGGATCGCCGTTGCGCCGCCCCCACGCGTCCGCGCCGCCTTTGCCCTTCGCGGCGGCAGGTCTATGCGTTGCCGGGGCTCGTTTTCGCAAGGCGCCTCTGAGTGCGTCCTTCGAGCCTTTTTTGCGTGGAATTTTCGCCATGACTGGGAAAACTGCACTATAGCACAGCGTTTGGAGCGGTTCTCGACGCCAAATCTGTAAACAGCCGGCGAGATGCCTTGCCGCGATGGCTGAACCGGTTCTTTTCTTGCCGCGTCAGCTCGGCAAACGTCTTGCCTGCCTCCGGCAGCAGAAAAACGGGATCGTACCCGAACCCCCGATCGCCTCGCGGCTGCGTCAGCAGTTCGCCGGCGGCAAGGTCGGAAACGATCGCAATCGCGTGCCCGCGTTGCGCCAACGCCAGCACGCAAACAAATCGCGCCGCGCGCTCCGCACTGGTCTTGCCAGTCATCTCGTCCAATAATTTCTTGATGCGGTCTCCGTCGCTCGCCCCAGCACCGGCATACCGCGCCGAATGCACACCCGGAGCGCCCCCCAGCGCCGGCACCACCAGCCCCGAGTCGTCTGCCAACACCAATTCCTCCGTCATGCGGCTGTAATGAATCGCCTTGCCCGCGGCATTTTCGGCAAACGTCGGTGCGGATTCTCCAAACGGCGGCAGGGAACTGAAGTTAGGCAGCAGTGCAAACTGAAACCGCGCTTCCTGGCTTTCGCTCGCGGCCAATTCCTCGAATTCCGCCAGCTTTCCGGCGTTTGACGAGGCCAGCAGAATTCTAGCGCGTTCGAGCACTGAAGTTGGGAGGCAGCAGGGCTTGTTGCTGCGTGCGTAGTTGGCGGATTCCCGAGGCGCTCAGGTCCAGCAGCTCGCGCATCTCTTCGCTCGAGAAAGGACGGCCTTCCGCCGTGGATTGCACCTCGATAAAGCGGCCGCTGCCCGTCATCACCACATTCATATCCACCTGCGCGTGCGAATCTTCGTCGTACGCCAGATCGAGCAGCATCTCGTCATCCACAATTCCCACGCTCGTCGCCGCCACCGAATCGCGCAACGGCAGCTCTTTCAAAATCCGCGCCGCCACCAGCCGTTCGAGCGCCAGCGCCAAAGCCACGAACGCTCCGGTAATCGAAGCCGTGCGCGTACCTCCGTCCGCCTGGATTACATCGCAATCGAGAATCACAGTCCGTTCACCGAGCTTCTGCTGATCGATCACGCCGCGTAGCGCCCGCCCGATCAGCCGCTGGATTTCCAGCGTGCGTCCCGATTGTTTGCCGCGCGCCGCCTCGCGCGCCGTCCGCGAATCGGTGGCTCGCGGCAGCATCCCGTATTCCGCCGTCACCCAGCCCTTGCCGTGGCCCTTCAGGAACGACGGCACGCCATCATCCACCGTCGCCGTGCAAATCACCCGCGTGTTGCCCACTTCCATCAGCACGCTGCCCTCGGCCGTGGTCACAAAATCCGGCGTAATCTTCACGGGACGCATCTGATCCGGTGCTCGGCCATCACTCCGCAAAGTCTCTCCTAGGTGAATCCGCCAACAACACAGCAATCCCACATTCGCAGCGAATGCTGTCGCGTTCTCGCGCAAATCGCCGCACAACGCGCCACAATTCGCGAGCAAGTTTGCCGGGTAGGCCTGCCGCTGTCAACCGCCGCCTTGGGCAAGCCAAGAGCTGCTTGTCTGGAGCAAAATTAGGGGTACTGTAACGGAGAGTGTTTTAGTCGGCGTTGATGCTCAAGCGCAACACGATGTACCGCGGCGAACTCGTCGGCTCGATGTCCTCCACCACGCTGACCTCGACTCCTCGCGACCGATACATCTCACGGATCACCGCCATCATTTTGTGTACGGTTTCCTGGTCGTAAGGCTTTTCCACCGCCGGTGCGAGCCCTTGCTCCTGAAGCTTGTTCCAGATTTCATGAATATCGATCTTCGCAAATGATCCAACATTTCGGATCGAGAAGCGGCGAATGAGCAAGGTCGTAGACGAGTTATTCGTCTGCTGGTGAGCCGCGGCGAGATTTGGCGAAGTCGCCACGAACGCCGCGCTTGCAAACGCTAATGTAAATGCAGCGAAAAGAGGGGCCCGAGTGCGCATGGGATCTCCTTTCTTTTGGGAATATTTTACGCTTTTAATATCAACTGGCAATCCCATACTGGGCTTCCTCTTCAGAGCAACACCGATCGTCGCTTGTTCAAAATGAGGCCACGTTTGCGTCAGTGGGGCTGTGCCACCGGGGCCGCGGCGTCTCCTAGTGGCTCTGCCGGGCCGCCATTCACCGGGAAGAAACCGGTCAGGTCCAGGTGGCCGGCCAGCGTATCGGCTTCTTGCCCGTGCAGCAAAATCTTGAGGCGGCGGATTTGCGGGACGCCGGCGCCGAGCGTCTGCACGATCGAATCCACCGCAAGTTGCTCGCTCAAAATTCCCGAGGGTGTACCGGCCGCGAGTGTGTCCGCGAAATCGGCAATCGCCGTACCGTCCGGCAGCAGATAAAACGCAAGCAGGGTCGTGTCGGCGGGCAGGGTGCGCTGCGCCGCCGTTGGCGCGCCCGCTATCAAAGCGTCAATCAGTTGCCGTGCTCGCAAGGGCGGATCGGCCGAAAGTGGTAATTGGATTTCCACGGCCTCGAGCGCTGCGGACTGCCTTGGCGCTGCCCAGAATAGTTTCGCCGCCACGTTCATATCCGTGGGTGTAACGATCGGCTCCTGCGTCACCGCACGCCGCGCCGCCTCTTCGCCCTGTTGCGTGTTGCGCAATTCTTCCAGATTTCGGCGCAGTCTCGGCAAGTAAATCGCCGCGGCCAGCACGCCCGCCGCGAGCACGCCCGCGGCAAACCAGATCCAGCGCGGTACCACCAGCCGGTTCATCGCACCCCCGCGTCGTAAATCGGACGAAACGCAGTTGCGCACCGCGCAATCGTTTGCGCTAAATCATGGCCCATCCCAATCAACTGGCTCGCACTCGTCACCGAAACACTCGACACTTCGATGGCGATGGCCGGCTCGGCCACCGTGCGCAATTGCCGCACTTGTGCCGCATAGGGCGTCGACGATGTGGCCGGAAATCTCTGGGACATCATCGCTTGCATCAGCTCCGCAAGCCGGCGGCTCGCTCCGGCGTAAGGCTGTTGCGCTTCATCCCACGGCAGCAATCCATTGTGGCCGGGGAAACTCAGCATGGAGAAAGTTCGTGGCGCCTGCCCGGAGGCCGCGCCGGGAGCCAGCGGCTCACTCGCGTTCGCGCCGGCGGGAAGGGGCTCGGAATAAACGCGAATCTGGCCAGGTGTGCCGGTGGAAGAAACGTGCAGCGTGATAAAAATCGCGCCAAGTTGCGCGTTCGCCGTGGCGGAGCGGTCATCGAACGAAGGATCTTCGTTGTCCTGCCGCGTTTCGATCACACGAAAGCCTTGCGCTTCGAGCACGGGACGGATCGCGCGGGCGTACGCGAGCGTGATATCGCTTTCCTCGATGCCCGTCGAACCGCGCGCGCCGGCATCGGGCCCCCCGTGCGCCGCGTCCAGCACCACCACGCCCAGCGTGGGTCGCGATGGCAATTGCGGCGCAGCCTGCGGCGGCATTTGCGGCAGCGGAGGCTGCACTTGGGGCGTTACTTGCGGATGCGACGGCGGTTTTTCGGCCTGATGCGGCATCGCCGCGCCCGCAATTCCCAGTCCTACAAAACAGAAAGCGGAGAAGAGGAGTAAAAAAAAGCGCTTGCGCACGAAGGGGAGAATACCAGAATTTGCAGGGCGTCTTAAGATCGGTTTCCCGAAGAGTAGCGGTTCAGACGTTAACTCAGAGCGCTCCGGCAACGGATTCCGCAAGCCTCATCACGGAATCGCCCGGTTGATCGGTAACCACGAACGCGGTGAGATGCGCGCTTTGCATGCCCGCGACGTGCGCTGGCCCCCGCCCGGATTCGTAGATCGGCTTACCACTGGACGTTTCAGCGACGGAGCCGTGCAGCGTCTGCATATCGCGTGGCCGCACAAACGCAGAGAACTCGCCTTGCTCGCCCGCGTAAACGAGGTGCAGATAAACCTGTCCATCGAGCTTGCAGAGTTTGGCGCGCTCGAGTTGATAGCCGGGCGGCGTCAACAGCTCGGGCAGCCCTTCGGGGACGCCGCGGCTTTGCGCCAGAGCGGCAATGGCGGAAGGTTCGGAAAGCCAGGCGCGATGCGCATGCAGCACCACCTCATCCTGATGATCCGCTGCGGCGTCGGCATATACGCGCGCCGCACGCGAGCTTACGACCGAGCGATACGCGAAGCCGCCCGCCAGTAGCAGTAGCGCAGCGGCCGCCGCGAGAATCCAGCGCGTGCGGAGATCGCGGGCGCCGTGGCGCGCGGCGGCAGGCAGCTCCGCGACGATCCGCGCGTGAACCGCGTGTTCGAGCGCTGCGGCATCCGCATCAAGAGTCTCGGCCAAGACGGCCTCGCGCAGGCGCACATCCAGTTCGGCTTGCTGCCGGATGCGGAGCGCGCAGGCTGGGCAGCCTTCCAAATGCGCCGCAAAGGCCGCCGCATGCGAAGGATCGAGCTCGCCGGAAAACTGCAACGGCGCCAGTTCGGCGATGTCAGAACAATTCACTACAGCTCCTTGTGCTTCAGGCTTGCTTGGCCGCGCACGCCGCATTGGCGTGTGGACTTTCCCGTCGTGGCTCGGGCGGCGTGAGCCTTTCGCGTAACGCTTGCCGCGCACGGCTCATCCGCGACATTACCGTGCCGATCGGCAAACCGAGAATTCCGGCGCCTTCCTGGCAAGTGAATCCTTCCACCGCAATTAACAGCAACACGGCGCGATGTTCCGCGCTCAGCGTATCGAGCGCCCGCGAAATTTCCACGGACTCGCTTTGCGAAGGCCGCAGACGAAATGCCGCCACGGAGCTTCTTTGCGCCTCGTCCAATTCCACCATCGGCGGCGTCACGCGAAGACGCCGGCCACGCGCGTAATAGGCATTCAACAAGATGCGGAAGAGCCAGGCCTTCGCGTTGGTGCCGGCCTGGAATTGATCGAAGCTACGCCAGGCCCGCAGCAAACTTTCCTGCACAAGATCGTCCGCGGTGGCCCGATCCCGCGTGAGGCGCCTGGCCACGCGGAGCAAGCTTCGCGTGTGGGTTAAAGCGATGCGTACAAATTCTTCCTGACGGTTCGACGCGCTCATCGTTCCGCGGTTCGCAAGGACGGTTGGCAGGCTGGCGATAGATGGTCGCTGAAGAATACCGGCATTCCGATCCCCGCCCGAGCAGAGAAGAGAGTAACCAGTTTCTTCAGCGGCCGTCAATCACCAGCCTGCCGTAGAGCCAAACGGCCGCGAGCTACTTGCCGGCGCCGGATTGCAACGCCGTCAGCGCCGCGAGCACGTCTTCGCTGTGCGTCTGCGGCTTTACCTTCGTGAATACTTTCACGATCACGCCCTGCGGATTGATGATGAAAGTGTCGCGCTCGGCAGCCTGCATACTCGCGCCATTCTGCATGTTGTAGGTCATCAGCGTGCCGTACTTGGTAGTGACGTCATGCTCGGTATCGGCCAGCAGCTTGAACGTGAGACCTTCCTTCGTGCAGAACTGCTTGTGCGAATCCACAGGATCAACGCTGACGCCCAAAATCACCGTGTCTTTTTGCTCGTATTGTGAAAGGTCGCGTTGGAAATTGTGGGCTTCAATCGTGCACCCGGTGGTCATATCCTTCGGATAGAAATAGAGGACCACCCATTTGCCTTTGTAATCATGGAGGCTCACCGACGTGCCTTCCTGCGAGTTCAGCGTGAAGTCGGGCGCCTTCGATCCCTCTGCGGGCATGTCGGCGGCATGAATCAAAGGAAGCACGAGCAGCAAAGCGGCGAAAGCTCCGAGGGCGATCAGAAGCGGCCGTGCTGTCTTGGAGCGAGAAAGTGTCATCCAATTCTCCTTAAAGTTCTATCTGCGCCTTGGAAGCGCCTAAGCGTTTCGCAGCGCGTCGGCATTGTGACCCAACTGCCATTAAAGCGCGACCGCGTTTCGCGGAAACCACGTCGCCCGCACGCGCGGGAACAAGCGACCTTCTACCCACTAGAATGCTGCCGCAGTGATATTTCATCCACGGAGCCCCCACCCCCCCATTTTGATGTAAATACGGCAGGCAAAAGACTTACAGGAGTAAATGTACGCAAAATGCAGAATATAAATGACTTAAAAAATCGCACTTCGCACATTCCGTGTGTGAATGCTGGAAACAAAGCGGTTACGGAAACGTAATGTCACGCAATAGGGGCAGTAATAACCCGAATGCGCAGGCTGCCCTTTGTTGATAGTCATGTTACGGCCAGTTACGCCGAGGTTGGGCTTGATTATTTCGCGTCGCCCTTCTTTCCACCATATCCAACCCAATGTGGGCCGTCGCATCCTGAAGCTAGTATCACCGATAGCCGTGATTCAACGTCATCCAGGTTCTCGTCTGGTAAAAGGACAATGTCATTGATGACAAAACGGCCGTCTTCCTGCACGACTACAGCTACGACATGCCAAATCCATGGTTTTGAGGCCGATCCCCAGGTGAGCCTCACGTGCACGCGAAAGGAACCGTCTTTTTCTGATTGTATTTTTTCAATGTCGAAGGTGCTTGGCGAGACCCTTTCGTTTCCTCCGGTAAAAAGCCCGAACTCAAGCCACTCGATTTGTGGTTTGTCTTTAGGATTTTCGTGCTGCCGATAGTAATCACCTTCGCAGGCGCGGGCTAGATCGATTGTGTGAAGGAGATTCTTGCTGAGGTACGGCGCGACAGCCTTCATGTCCGCATCTCTTGGGATACCGACAGGATGCCGAGCTGTCACCTCTCTATAGAGGCCCCGAACCACTGCCTCCGGCTGTTCCGGTAACCCGGGTGCTTTATCGGAGGAGGCCGCCTGTCCAAAAGCCAGGATTGTAACGAGCTGCAGAAGAGTCATGATCCGTAGAAAACTCATATCGTTCACCTTGGCACTCGGATTACGGAGTACGCATTCGCCGGGTGCCCAACCCTTCGTTTTGTGAAGGGTGGGGCTTTGCTTCGGCTCATCCAGCGATTTACGCGTTCGGCCATCGCCGCCTAGACTGCCGGCGAAAAAGCACTAAAGCGTGGACGCCTGATCGAGGATTGCACACGAAGATATCTCTTGCACGGACCGCAGCGAGCAGCGGCGTCGCGGCGAGCGCAGCTAAGCCTGGCGAAATGCGGATGACAGCTTCCATAGTAGAGCCAACGCTCGTCGTCATCGCGCGCTGAGTTCCCACCCTTACACGGCAAAGGGTGGGGCAAGCTCGCGGGGCTTACGTAGGCAAATATTGACGCGCGATCTTTCAAGGCTGAGCCACCCGCCACGTGCATCTGCTGATGGGCGAGCCGAAGACAGGAAACCCGTCAAAGGCAGTCCAGGCGCTGAAACAAAGCGTGTCCCGCAAGCGGCGAAACAGGGGCCGGCCGAAGGCCACGTCGAACCAGTTGCGCTTAGGATTCGCGGCTCTTTCTGGTCGTCTTGATGACTAAAGCCCCCCACGAGAGCCATCGCATCCGACCGTTAGGAGTTCCGACAAACGATTTTCAGTCTCAATATCCTTGTCTCTGAGAAAAATCACATCATTGATTACAAATTTCCCTTCTTCCGTCATTACGACGACTGCAACTTGCCAATTCCACGGCTTCTCTTGTGGACCTTCTGTTAGCCTCACGTAAACGCGAAAAGAGCCATCCTCCTCCGATTCCGTTTTGTCAATCCGAAAAGCACGTGGATCACCTCGGTCGTTGTAACCCGAGAAAAGTCCGATTTCGAACCACGTTGACGGTGCCTTTTCGTCGTTCTTCGGGTGCAGGCGAAACCAAACATCACGACAGGCGCGTGCTTGGTTAATTCTATGGATTAATGAGCTGCTGAGATAAGGGGATAGTACTTTCATCCTCTTCGGCGTCGGAATGCCCGCGATAGGATGAGATACCAGTTGTCGATAGAGCCCCAGGACAGGGATTTCGGCCTTGATCGGCAACTCAATTCGGCGATGCTGTTGCGGAACTTGGCCATAACCTAGCAATGTGAGAAAGAGAAAGATGGATATGTACCGTAGGATAGTCATTTATTCTCCTTTCGTCTCACGGATTTGGCACGACGATGACGCGGTAAGATGCTGCGTTCATCGAAGCATTATTAGGATTACTACCGACATTCCAGATGCTCACAGGCTTGCCCTGCGGCCATTGGTCTGCCATCCAGAACGTTCCTTTAGTGGACGTTCCCATGAAAGTCCCGGAGTTCATGTGTCCGCCGGAATCAGGCAGATAGTGCCATTCCCCGTCAGATCCCTTTATGAAAGTGGCAATTGCGGTGCCTTTGTCCTTGTCGGTGAGCTCAGATGCAGGTTTCCCTCCCCTCCATAATGAAGTAGGACCTGGCACACGTGTGAAACGTTCACATGCGGTGACGCATTGTCCATTACCGATTGTCGTCTTCTTGTCGGCGGCCTCTTGTATCTTTGCAAGCTGCGCGGGTGTTGCCTTATAAGATCCATCGGGCTGTCGATTCGCATTCTCTTGGGCTGTGTTTGCATTCGTATTGTTCGCCGGACTCTGCTGTCCCGCTCGTTGCGCATCATAAACGGACAACATCTCAAGGAAAACCGTCGCACTGACTTGAAGCCCTCGCTCATACGGAAGACTGGCTGGTCCATATCCTTGATTGTCGAAGTCGCCGCCTGCCCTCGTGCCTAACACTGCCGTCAGGCGCGATAATCTTGACTCGATAGTTCGTCGGCCGGAGATTCAGAAACCCAACAGTTCAACGTACCTCATCGGTCAAGAGCCGCCAGGCTCTGCGCGAACAATGCCTCAGCGGTCTCAACTGGCCGGTGTAATGAAATAGCCCCCTGGTTGTGCGACCTGACCATCTGCCTGAATCGACGTTCGGCAGCCCTGAGTATCGGTGCGGCCTTATCATCGAGGGAAGGCGAAGGTAGAACGCCTGGATCATCTTGGCCCCGATTTTGGGCTGCAGATGCCGGAACCAAGCCTATTCCGAGCGGAGGGCTTGGATCACGTTGACGCGAGCGGCGCGTGCCGCAGGCAGCGCTGACGCGATACACGCCGCGGCCAAAAGCACCGCCGCCGCGAGGGATACTGGCAGCGCGCCGGGCATTTTCATGTCCAGGACGTAACTTCCGGCGAGACGGGCCAGCGCATAGCCGCACATCGCGCCGGCCACAATTCCAAGAGCAGATACCGCCGCGCCTTCGATGATTACGCGAGCCAGCAGTTGGCGGGGCTGCGCACCCAGGGCGAGGCGAATACCGAATTCGCGCGTGCGGCCGCTGACCGAAAAGGCCAGCACGCCGGCCACTCCGATGACGGCAATGGCCAGAGCCACGGCCGCGAAAACGCCAAAGACCACGGCGTTCAGGCGATCGGGAGCCAGCACCTCGGCGCGCACATCTTCAAGGGTGGCCGCATGCTCTACTGGCTGATCCGTCGAGAGATCGCGGATCAGCTTGGTGATCGGCGTGATCAGGGCGTGAGGATCGGGTGTGCTGGTATGGACGAAGAGGCGTCCTCCACCGATTTCTTGTTCGAGCGGATGATAGACGGTCATCGCCGGGCCGGGCACCACGTTTTCATCGTCCACATCCGCCGCCACACCAACGATACGGCGCGGACCGGTGCTCACATCAACGAACTTAAACACCGGATCGGTCCACATCAGGTGATGATTCACAGCATCCTCATTGGGAAACATGCGCTGCGCGATGCTCTGGCTCACGATCACCACAGGCTCGCTGTTGTGCCGATCGGCATCGTTGAAATCGCGGCCGGCAATGATCGGAATGCCGAGCGCGGAGAAGAACCCGGGAGAAACGGTGCGAAACCGGGCTCGTGGGTCCTCCTCGCCGGACTGACGCACGTATCCGTCGGCAGAAAACTGGAACCCGGGTCCAAAGATACCGTTGTCACGCCAGGGCACGGCAGTGCCAATCGCCACGCGATCGACGCCGGGCAGCTCGCCGATCCGCCGCATGGCTTCCTTGTAGAAGTTGAGGGTCTGTTCAGAGGTGTGCCCAAAGGAAACCTCGGGAACATTTACGGCCAGCACGTGATGCAGGTCGTAACCGGTGGGCGCGGCTTGCAGCGCCAGCAACGTTTTGAGCAGCGTGCCCGCACCAGCGAGCAACAAAAACGAAGCGGCGATTTGCGTGACGGCAAAGATGCGCAGGCGCCGGTTCGCGCTGCCGGTGATGCGTAGGCTGGAACTTGCGAGACTGAATCCATTTGCGGCGTCCACAGACGGCAACTTGGGGACAAACGCCAAGAGCACTGCGGCGATCACGGCCAGGAGCACGCCGACGGCCAGCATGCTCGAATCGACTTTCAGATCGAGCGCGCGCACCGAGAATCGCGAGGCGTAGCGTGCCAGGATCGCAACCATCGGCCGGGCGCTGAGCACGCCGAGCGCGGCACCGGCGCCGCAGAGCAGCAGGCTATCGGCCAGCAGCACGCGGCGCAGCGCACCGGTGCTGGCTCCCAGCGCCGCGCGGATGCCCAGCTCACCTTCGCGGCGGATGGTGCGTGCCAGGATCAGGTTCGCGGCGTTCGAGACGGCAATCACAAAGACGAGCATGGAGGCCGCCAGAAGCACAAGCAGGACCGTCCTCGCGCCGGAGGTAATTTGATCGCGCAAACGGACGGCGCTGATCTGGAAGTCCGCTTTTGGGGAATACGACTCCGGGTACTCATGAACCATCGCTCCGTGCACGGCGCGGAGCTCGGCCCGGGCTTGCTCAAGAGTGACGCCGGGCGCAAGCCTTCCAAAAAGTTCGGTCATGCGATGAACGCGTCCGGTAACCATCGTTGCAGACAAGTGATGCGGGCTGGTGACCACATTGGCGATAATCTCGGTTTGCGCAGGGTAGGGAACGGAAGGCTCAAGCACGCCAACGATAGTGGCCGAGCGCGTGCTTAACCGTACGGTTTTGCCGATCACCGTGGGGTCGCCCTTCAACACCGTGGTCCAGAAGCGATAGGTGAGCACGGCAGCACCCGCGGCATTGGGACCATCGTCATGCGCGTCCAGCAGGCGGCCAAGCACCGGATGCAATCCCATCACTTCAAAATACGATCCGCTGACGACACCGGCCTGGATCTCGCGCGGCTCACCGAGACCGATCATCGTAAAACCGATGGTGGAGAAATCGCCAAACTCAGTGATCGTGTGGACGCCGGCGCGCAAGTCCTGAATTTCCGGAACGGAAAAGGTGGTGTTCGGATCGCCGAGGCCCGGAGCGCTTTGCCGGATGTAGATGAGCCGGTCTTCATCGCGATTCACGAGCGGGCGTAGCAGGACGCCGCGCACCAGGCTGAAGATCGCCGCGTTCGCGCCAATGCCCAGAGCCAGCGTAAGAACGACGGTGATCGCAAGACCCGGATTTCGCGCGAGGGAGCGCACCGCGACCTTGAGATCGCGAACGAAGAAATCGGTTTTCAGGCCCACCGTGGAGGCTCCTTCCAATCGCGGTAAACGCGAGGCTCTAAACTCTTCGAGGCAATGGCGCGGGGGGCAAGATACCACAAGTTTTGAACGGATTGAACGATCGGCTGGCGCGAATCAACGGGTGCAGAGCCGCGTCAACGCCGGAGGGACAGAGCTTCACAAGTGACTGGTTCTGCTATGATGCGCGGCCTATAGAACCGCCGCGGCGGTGAGACACGGAGGCGAACATGAAAGCGATGCGAATAGGCCTGATCGTAGTGATGATTCTCGCGGCGGTGCCGCAATGCCTGAGGGCGCAGACCAGCGCGTCTGCGGATTCGGCGACCGCGCGGGAATTGAAGGGCATGCTTCGGCAGTTTTTGCAGGATGCGGGCACGGGGAATCGCGAGGGCTTCGAGCGGTTTTTTGCGGACGATGTGATCTACACGAGAAATACGGGTGTGGTGAGCGACAAGGCCGCGATCATGAAGGGCGTCGGCACGATTGCGCCTTCGACGGAGAGTAAGAATATTTATTCGGGCGAGGATGTGACCGTGCACGATTTTGGCGATACGGCCGTGGTGGCGTTCCGCTTGGTGGCGCGAACGGAACACAAGGACGGCAAGGTGGAGACCGCAAATTACCGGAACACGGCCACGTTTCTGAGACGGAATGGGAAGTGGCAGGTGGTGGCTTGGCAGGCGACGAAAATCGCGGAGTAGCCCCAGTTTTCGTTTACACGGAGCGTGGTCTTCCTGAAACAGAGTGGGCGGCGGTAGTGCTCTTCGCGCGGCGAAACGGTACACTGAAAGATAGAACCGTCCACCCAGGGCTGGTTCGCACCCACTCTTGAAGACCAAGGATTCGAGGTTCCCCTAACATGCGGTACACAAGAGCTTTGCTACACACTGCGGCGATCGTGACGGCGTGCTTGGTTTGCTTGCCGGTATTTACGTCCGCGCAAACGGCATCAACGACGCCTCCACCGCCGCCGAAGACGATTGATGTGGGCGGGAATGTGATGGCGGCGAAAAGAATCGATCACGTACAACCTGTCGATCCAGCCGATGGACGCGAGACGGGTACCGTCCGCTTACATGCGATTATCGCCAAGGACGGCACGGTGGAGCGGCTCGAAGTGATTTCCGGTCCTCCGCTGCTGCTGGAGGCGGCACGGGATGCCGCCAAACAATATCGTTATCAACCCACACTTTTGAACGGCGAACCGGTGGCGGTAACTACCACGATTGACGTCGTTTTTCCGCCTAGCGTTTCAGCAGGCCCTGGAAAGACGGCAGGCGCAGCGCCCGCGACGCCACCCACCGCGGCGCCCGTGGGGCCGGGCGGAATCCCTGTGCTGGGTCCCAGCGTGGACCAGGATTGGCTGAACACGCAGAAGGCCGCGGCATCAGCCGTCGATTCGGCGGTGGCTGCGGATGTACGAAGGTTGTTGGACGTAACGGCAGGAAAAGAGACGACCGAGCAGCTCGTGGCGCCGATCTTGCAAAACGTGAAGAATCAACTGCTCGCCAAATTGCCGGCCAGCCCGACGCGCGAACAAACGGTAGATGCTTTTGTGGCCAAGCTCAAAGCGCAGTTTGATAACGACGATCTCAAACAGTTGCTGATCCCCGTTTTCGCAAAACACTTCACGAAAGAAGAGCTGGATGCCACCGTAGCTTTCTTCGAATCGCCTGCGGGAAGGAACTACGTGCAGACGCAGAGAGAAATGAGCCCGGACGTGCAGGCGGAAACGAACGAGTACACCCGGAAAATCATCGTGCCGCAAATTCTGAGCGCGGTGGGTGCGCAATTCCCGGAAGTGCTAAAGCAGAAATAAGAGCGAAGCGGAAAGAAAGAGGTGCGCCCGGTAGACGAGTTCCGCGGCGCACCCTGGTTGAATTGCGGCTAACCTTCTCGCCGTACCCTCTTGTAAGAGCCGCAAGCTAGTGATGGTCTCCGTGCGCGTGGCGCCACTTCCAATAATCGCTCTGATGAGCGCGATCCCACTTGTGAAAATCACGGTATTCATAGTGCCGCTCGCCTAACCACTGGCGATAGTACACATCCTCACCGGGACCCCACGTGTGATAGTCGCCGTAGTCCGCGTCATAGTAGCGGACGCTGCCGTAGCAGCCGGTGCCGATAAGCGGCGCCGTCAGAGCCGCACCCAAGCACAAAATTCCAGCAAAACGGGATAGCCTGCGCATTCGCGGTTTCTCCTTTAGATGACCGACCGGCTTAACCTTCCTCGACCCTCAATTCGTTAAACACTGGCCCTACGGGAATGTTGTCTCCCGTGTGTTAGATGCGAGAAGGGTTTTGGCGGAGCGGAGGGAGGTCAAGGAGTGGATCCCCGGAAATGAGTAAGGGCAGGAAGCTCATTTAGGGTCGGTTGCCATAAAGAGGTTCTTCCTGCCCGCGAGTGGTGCTTGCAATATTAGACGCCGCAAGAGGTGGAAATGTTCGCAGCCCGGGCGGACATTCCGTGGCACACAGAGAAGAGCAGACCTCCTGAACCCCGGGTGGTGCGGCGGCAAGAAATTTCCGATATCGGGAAATGGGAACAATTTCGGCGCCGTCAGCCGGGATTCATAGGACCGGTATTAGCGCATCCGTAAAATTATTGAAACAGCCGCTGAACCGTGTACGTCTCAAGAATAGGTTCCCGATGCTTCGTAATGAGCGGAGGCGGCCATGAAGTCTTCTTCGCGCAGAATCCTCTGGTGGAGCGTTGGCTTCGGTATTTTCTTCCTTTTGGCAAGCCCCAACTTCGCGACAGACAAAACGGTCGCCGAGATCGTGCGTGTGAGTTACGTCCAAGGGGACGTGCGCTTCTCGCGCGGCAATGGCAAGACTCCGGACCTAAACAAAGATTGGGGCGAAGCGACCGTCAACCTACCGGTCTTACGCGGCGATAGTATCGCGACCGGAGAGGGACGCGCGGAAATTGAATTTGAGAATGGATCGACGCTCTATCTAGCCGAAAACTCGGTACTGCTGTTCGATCGCCTGGAAGTGAGAAATGGGTTTCCGGATACAGCAGTGGAACTATTGACGGGTACGGCGACTTTTCACGTGCAGCCTGTGCCGGGCGAGATGTTCCGGGTGGACACTCCATCGGGAGGCGGATATTTCCAGGATCGCTCCTACGTGCGGATCGATAGCTTTCTCGACGGAATCGTGGTGTCACCCATTGAAGCGGACGGCGACACGGTTCATCCGGCGGGGGGTGGAGCACAGCACATCCCCAAAGGAGAATCCGTCGCTTACCA
>DATNLT010000110.1:0-16110 GCA_035602725.1 Candidatus Acidiferrales bacterium | reverse complement strand
CTCGCGCGCCGCGCCGGTATCCAGCAAGCGAGCGCCGCCACGCCTGCAAACAGCACAATCACGCTAACCAGCGTCACAGGATCGCGCGGCGTCACGCCAAAGAGCAGCGTCGCGAGCAAGCGCGTTAACGCCAGCGTAGCGAGTAATCCGGCGGCCACGCCGATTCCTGCCAGCGCCATTCCGCGCAGCACGATCAATCCGTAGACATGCCGTTGTTGCGCGCCCAGGGCCATACGGATGCCGATCTCCTGCGTCTCCTGGGTCACGGTGTAGGACATCACTCCATAGAGCCCTACAAGCGCGAGAACGACGGCGAGTGCGCCGAATATGCCCAGCAGCAGCGTTCGAAATCGCGGCAGCGCCACCGCCTCGCCGGCCACTTGCTCGAGCGTGCGCGGCTTGGCTACCGGTTCCTGTGGATCCACTTGCTGGATCGCGTGACGCACGGCGGGAAGCATCGCCATGGGCTCTGCGGCAGTTTGTACGATGAACGTCATGTTCGACCCGGGAAATTGCGGATATGTCTCGTAGATCTGGTAGGTATCTTTGTCGTCAAATCCGGCTTGTTTCACCGACCCAACGACGCCGATAATCTCGCGGACAATCGAGTACTGATTTCCGATCTGGACGTGCTGGCCGATCGGATCACGCCCGGGAAACATGGTCCGCGCCAAAAACCCGTTGATGACGCATACATGCGGCGAAGTGGCATTGTCGCTTTCCGCAAAGTTGCGGCCTTCGATCAACGGGATACCCATCACGCGCAAATAGTCCGGGTCGACTTTGTAATAGAGCGCGGAAGGCAAAGAGGTGGAATTCTGCTGTCCGTTGATGCCAAACGTCCACAGAGAGAGTTCCCCGCTCAGCGGTACAAGTGACGTCATCGTCACGGACGAGACGCCCGGAAGCGCCTGCAATCTTTCTTTCGCCTGCTGGAAAAATAAGGTCCTCTGTTCGGGAGTCTTGTATCGCGCGGAAGGAAGCTGCATGTCAAAAGCGAGCTTGCCACCCGCGTTAAACCCGGGTTGCACCGCGGTCAAGCGCTCAAAACTGCGCAGCAACAATCCCGATCCCGCCAGCAGCACGAAGGCCAGCGCCACTTCCGCCGCTACCAGCAACTTGCGAAGCCCGCTGCGACCCGCGCCGCTGCGGCCCGCTTCCTTCAGGGTATCCGCCAGATCGCCGTGCAGGATCGCTAGCGCCGGCGCCATGCCGAAGATAATTCCGGTGGCCAATGCGAGGCCAAATGTGAAGAGCAGAACGCGAGGGTCCACGTTTACCGATGCCGCCCGCGGCAGCAAAGCCGGCGGCAACGCCGCTAGCGCGCGGGTGCTCCAGAAGGTGATCGCCAGCGCTACCGCGCCCCCGCATGCCGCCAGCAGCACACTTTCCGTGAGCAGTTGGCCTATGATCCGCAACTTCCCCGCACCCAGCGCCACGCGAATGGCAATCTCGCGCCGCCTCACCGTCGCGCGTGCCAGCAGCATGTTGGCGGCATTGGCGCAGGCGATCAGGAGCACAAATCCGACGGCGCCCAGCAGCACGAATAATGCCGTCTGCACGTCCCTCACGCCCGTGCTTTGCAGCGGCTCGACCAACGCGGTCCAACCCTCATTCGAAGCGCGATACTGCTTTTCGAGATTGGCGGCGATGCCGGTCATCTCCGCTTGTGCCTGGCTGGGGGTCACGCCGTCGCGCAACCGGCCCACAACGTTTAAGAAATGGGCGCCCCGCGCCGCGGCAAGCGAAGTGCTAAATGGAAATGGCAGCCAATACATCTTGTTCGGGGAGTTGAACTGAAAACCTGGCGGCATCACTCCGATGATCGTGTAGGCTTTGCCATCCATTGCGATATTTCGCCCGAGCACGCTAGGGTCGCCACCGAACTTTCCGCGCCACAACGCATCGCTCAGCACGAGCACATCGCTCTTTCCGGCCACGAAATCGTCATCCCCGAACACACGTCCCATCTGCGGCCGCACGCGCAATGCTTCAAAAAAGCCCTGTGTCACCGCCAACCCGATCCAATGTTCCGGGAATTCGCCCACGGTGACGTTGGACTCGTCCTGGGCAAACGCAAAGAGCTCCTCGAAGGAATGCGACTGGGTTCGCCAATCCAGAAAGTTCGAGGGCGAAGCGCTAAATCGCGGCCAGCCATTCTTCGGGTTGCTTTCGAGCACGTTCATCAACCGGTCCGATTGCGGATACGGCAGCGGACGCAACAACACCGCGTTCACCACCGAAAAGATTGTGGAATTCGCGCCGATGCCCAGCGCCAGCGTCAACACCACGACGCTTGCGAATCCCGGGTTCTTGCGCAGCGTCCGAAACGCATAACGGATGTCTTGCATGAAGTCGGCCAACATATTTCCTCCCCGGCGCTTTCGCAGACGCTGTTCCGTCACGCCGAATTTCCACTGATCCGGAACGTGGCGCTCAATCGTTTCCGTTACGGGCCGCTCCACGCGGCGAATCTCCGCGGCCAGCGCCGGCCAATCAGAAAATTGCGCAGCCGCGCGGCTTGCGGCCTCCGATGGTTTGGCGCCTTCTGCCAGCGCAGCCGCGTACGATTGCTCGAACTGCTCCGCAAGCTCCTCGATGATTTCCTGCTCGCGCGCGCCGCTTAGACCCAGCCGCGGCAGGTGTTCGCGAACGTATTGGCGCCAATCGGGCACAGCGTGTGCATCCATCGCAGCGTCACTCATGGCGTAAGGCAACCAGCGGGTCCACGCGCGTGGCGCGCAGCGCCGGGATCGCGCATGCCAGCAATGCCACGGCCAGCAAGGAAACCCCGGCAATCGCGAACGCTGCGGGATCGAGTGGGGACACGTGAAAGAGCAGGCTGCGGACGAACCGCGTCAACAACGCGCTTCCCGCCGCGCCAAGCAAAATGCCCGCCAGCGCCAGCCGCAGTCCTTGGGAAAGCACCATTTGCAGGACGTTGGTTCGCGATGCCCCCAGCGCCATGCGTAAGCCCATCTCCTGCGTACGCTGCGCCACGGATTGTGAGATCGTGCCGTAGATTCCCGCGGCCGCCAGGAAGAGCGCTGACGCTGCGAATCCAGCGAGCAGCAAAAGCAGGAACCTGCGTTGCGCGGTGGATCGCTCGATGAGCGCCGCCATCGAAAACGAATCGTAGACCGGCATCGCGGAGCTGACGGCATGCACGGCCCCGGGCAGCGAGGGCAGCAGGGACGCTGCGTCGCCATTCGTGCGCACTACGAGATACGGATTGAAGAGCGGCGAGGCTGCCAGCGGCCGATAAACTTCCGGCGAAGATTGCGCGTCCAGTCCAAACTGGTGGACGTCGCCGATCACCCCGACCACCATGATCCAATCCTGTTTTTCCGGATTGGCGCCGAGCTTGATACGCTTACCGATTGGGCTTTGGCCGGCCCAAAAAGCACGCGCCGCCGAATCATTAATCACCGCTACCCCGCCGGCGTTTACGCTGTCGTGTTCGTCAAAAGCGCGCCCCAAGCGGAGCGGGATACCCATCGTTGCAAAGTAGCTGGGCGAGGCCACGCGATATTCCACGCTCGTGTGTTCGCCCGGTGCGTACGAATGCCCCTCCACCCAAATCCAACTTCCCAAATTTCCGCCAAGCAGGGGCAACCGGCTTACGGCGCCGGCGGATTGCACTCCCGGCACTTGAGCGAGTTGATCTAGAAGCGCGCGATCCATAGCCAATGCGTCGGGTGCGTGCGTCACGCCCGCGGGAAGCAACGTGGAGATCGTCGCCACACGGGCGGCGTCGAAGCCTGGATTCACGTCGAGCAGCCGCACAAAGCCTCGCGTGAGAAGAGCAGCCCCGACCAGTAGCGCGAGCGCCAAGGATATTTGCGCGACCACGAGCCCCGCTCGGAAGCGGTGATGCCCGCCCGTAAATCCGCGTCCCGTTTCGCGCAATCCATTCGCAAGATCGGCGCGAAGAATGCGCCAAGCCGGGGGCGCTCCCGAGAAAAGCGCGCAAGCAATTGCGGCCCCTACGGTAAAAAGCATGGCGCGGGAATCGAGTGTGATGGTGCGGCCTTCGAGCAATGACGCCGGCGCAGCCGAAACCAGCAGCCGCAGGAGCGCATACGCCAGCGCGATGCCGGCCAGCGTCCCCAAGGCCGCCAAAGCGAAACTCTCTGCCAAAAACTGCCGCAACAATCGCCACCGCGATGCGCCGAGGGCCGCACGCACCGCAACTTCCTTCCCTCGCGAGACGGCTATGGTAAGCAGCAGGTTGGCCACGTTCGCACAGGCCATCACCAGCACCAAACCGACGGCGCCCATCAGCAGAAGCATCATGGGGCGCACGCGTCCACTGATGCGCTCCCCGAGGGGCGCAGCATCCCACTCGACGCCCGCGTCCGTATCCGGATATTGCTTGGCCAGCGTAGCGCCCGCGGAACGAAGATCCTCGCGCGCCTGGACCCCTGAGACGCCTGGTTTCACGCGTCCGATCACTTTCAAGAAACGCACGAAGCGCGGCGTGCCCGCAATCTGATTCGCGGACAGTGGAAACCACAGATTGATCTTGCCCGACGTACCTGCGATCGGCTCGCCAAGGTAGCGAAAATCGCGCGGCAATACGCCAACGATGGTAAATGGCGCGCCGTTCACATCCAGTGCGCGGCCCACCACCAAGGAATCGCTTCCAAAATGTGTCTGCCAGTACGCGTAGCTTAGCAACACCACGCGCGCGCCGGCGCCCAACCGGTCTTCATCCGGCGTGAACGTTCGTCCGACAGTGGGCTGCACGCCCAGCGTCGGAAAAAAATCGGCGGAGACGTAAAGAGTTTCCAGGCGTTCGGCGTCGCCTTGCCCGGTCACCACGTCGTTCCAAACCGGAGAGATTCCCGCGAGCGCTGTGAAAGATTGTGTCCGCTGCCGCAGGTCGACCAGGTCCAGCATGGAAATCCAGGGAGCCTGCTCCGCGTGGTGCGCTTCCCGGCTCTCGATGGAGAGCAAACCACTCGGATCGTGATAAGGAAGAGGGCGCAGCGCGAGCGTATCCACAATCGTAAAGATCGCGCTGTTCGCGCCGATGCCAAACGCCAGCATGCCGATCGCGAGCAGAGCAAATCCCCAATTCTTTCGCAACATACGGAAAGCAAAGCGAAGATCGTGGACGAAGTCGGCGACCATACTTCCTCCCCAGCGCGTCCGCACCTGCTGTTCCGTGGCAGCCAATTTCCAATGCTCGGGAACGTGGCGTGCAATCGTCTCCTTCACCGGAAGTTCGGCGCGGCGAATCTCCGCCGCGAGCGCCGGCCAATCCGCAAACTGCGCCATTGCCCGCTCCGCAGCTCGCTGTGGGCCAAGATTGTCCGCCAGCGCCTCGGCGTACGCCTGCTCGAGCTGCTGCGCGAGTTCCTCCACCACTTCCCGCTCGCGTGGGCCGCTCAAACCAAGCGCCGGCAAATGTTCGCGGGCGTAGCTCTTCCAATCGGGCATGGCTTCACGCACTCTCCACTTGGGCGACGTCTTGAATCGCGCGAATGAACTCGCGCCACGACCGGCGCTGCTCGGGAAGCGCCTTGCGGCCCGCCGCCGTCAGCCGGTAATAACGCCGCCGCCGCTGCCCGGCCTTCTCCAGCCATCGCCCTTCAATCCAGCCGCGCTTTTCGAGCCGGTAGAGCATGGGATAGAGGGACGCGACGTGAAATTCAATCACGCCACCCGAGCGTTCCTCGATCAGCTTCGCGATCTCGTAGCCGTGCCGCGGGCGTGCTTCGATCAGCGATAAAATCAACACTTCCGCGCTGCCCTTCTTTACTTCGGATTGCATATCTTCATGGCCTCCATATGTGGCCATGCTATATATAGACGCTGCACAGGTCAAAGAGTTTTGCCGCGACCACAAAAATAATGAAGAGCCGAACACGGCGATTTGGGTGCTGCTCGTAAACTTCTGAGGTGTGAGGGTTTTACCGCGGGATTGGAGCTGACGTCGGCCCGGCGGGGCTGTTTTCGTTCTCGCGAATGATGTTCGTTTGGTCCAGGTAAAAATACCATTGCCCGGTGATACCCGGGCTAATCGGGCTGGCCGTCACCTGATAGCCGGTGGGTGAGCCGCTATTTCCGGGGTCAACGGGCACGTAAACAAAGATGTAGCCGCTCCGGATGCCGCTGGCGAGCAATTGGTCGATCAGTCCGGCAGCCGCAGGAGAAGGATCGGTGCTCGGCGGCGGCGGCCCCAGTGCGGCGAGTGTTTCCGAGTAGCCGATGGAATAGGACGTATCGTAATTCACTTCCTCGGTCGCCACCGCTCGCAGGGCCGCGACCGCTGCGGACTCATTGGCCGCCATCTTGGCCCGCGTAAACGAGGCGACCGCGATCGCCGCGATGATCAGGATCACGGCGACCACCACCAGCAATTCGATAATAGAAAAGCCGGCTCGCGAATCCCGGCGCCGTTTTCGGTTTCTCTGGTGGCCAAATCGGTTCGAAATCAAGAATACCCCTGACTCAATTCACACAAGATTTCACGCAATAAAAGCGTAGCATGCGGCCTGCGGCGGTACCGCGGAGGGTCCAAAGAGCCGTTAACCGATTGAAGGCCCGAAGTACTACGGCGGCAAAGGGGGAGAAAATGGCAGCCGCAGCCGACGCTGGCGAAAAATACCAAGCCAACCTACGCCTCACCGCGCTTTGGCAAAACGTTTGAAAAGAGGTTACTTAGCCGTACGTGGAGCCCGTGCGGCTTCCATCGCGTCCCAGGCAGTCTCGGGCAAATCGGCCAGGTCGTTAAACTCACCCGCGCCGCGCAGCCAAAGCCCGCCATCGATCACCACGCATTCCCCATTGATGTAATCGGCGGCCCGCGAGAGAAGATAGACGGCCAGGTTCGCCAGTTCATCGTGCCGGCCAAAGCGCTTCATCGGATGCGCCTCCCGCGCGTGCTTTTCGAAATCCGCGCTGGGCATCAGCCGCGACCATGCGCCCTCGGTGGGGAACGGTCCCGGAGCGATGGCATTCAGCCGGATATGGTGCCGCGCCCACTCCACCGCCAGCGAACGCGTCATCGCCAGCACACCGGCCTTCGCGCAGGCGGACGGCACCACAAACCCCGAGCCGCAATTCGCTGCGGCATACGTCGCCACAATGTTCAGCACCGTGCCCCCGCGCTTCGCCGCGATCCAGCGCCGCCCCAGCGCCAGCGTGCAGTGAAACGTCCCTTGCAGCACGATTCCGGCCACCGCGGCAAAAGCGTTCGGTGTAAGCTTTTCCGTGCGCGCGATAAAATTGCCGGCGGCGTTGTTGATCAGCGTATCGACGGGACCCAACCGCTCTTCCGCACTCGCGATTGCCGCCTCGACCGCGGCAAAATCCCGCACGTCCGCCAACGCATATTCGCAAACGCCGCCGGCCGCGCGAATTTTCTCCGCCGTCTCGCGCAGTGGATCCTCGCGCCGCGCCACCAGAAAAATCTTCGCGCCCAGCTCCGCCATGCGCAGCACCATCGAGCGCCCCAGCCCCGTGCCGCCGCCGGTGATGAAGATCGTCCGATTGGCGAGCAATTTTTTTTCGAACATCGCGCCTCCAGAATGCGGTTGCCAAGCGCCATCCTCTCACACCCGCGCCGACAGAGCGATTGGCCCAGCGTCGGGGTACGCGCTTACCGGAAACTGCACCGCTACAAATCTAGGGAATCAATTCGATTTTGGCGCTCACTTGCGTTATCGTTTGCTGTTCCCCGTTGCGCAAATAAAGTTCACGCGGCGACGATGGTACTGGAGGCTCGGCATGGCGATTCGCATCTGTCCGAAATGCGGCAAGCAAGTTCCGGCTACCGCTGTGGTGGCTTACTCGGATACGCTCGTCTGCCCGCATTGCCACTCGCCGCTGCGCGTGTCAGATGTGAGCCGCATCATCGGCGCCTTTATCGCGCTGGCGGTAGGCGCGCTGGTGTGGCGCTGGTCGCGCGGCATGCCGCCGGAGCTGCCCTGGTTCGGCCCGGAAGTCCACGCTTTCCTCGCCTATAGCTTCGCCTACGCCGGATTTCTGATGGCTACCGCCGACCTCAGCATGCGCGCCCTGGAGGCCGCACCCGAGCCGCTCGGTGCTTCTGCGCACGGTCACGGACCAGCATCCACCGGCGGCCACGGCGGCGCTCAGCACTAAACCTCTAGTCCTATGTCGTTCGGACCATCCGTACCATTGACCCATCTGTATCCCGCGGCGAAACTCGCATTAATGTCACGTTATCATGCACTTCTGGGCCGCCGTGTGGAGCTCGAATACCGGGCAGGCGATATCGTGCTGCCTGCCACGGGCATCCTCGCCGCCGATTCCGGCCGGTCGATTTTTCTCGAGGAAAAGGTGGTCCAGCGCGGCCGCGTGAAAAGCTTCCGGTGGGAAATTCCTTACCCCTTCCTGATGAGCATCCACGAATCCGCGTTGCAGGATCCCGAGCCTGCGGGTGACCCTGAGCCGCAGCCGGTTGCCGATGCGAGCGATGATCGCAGTGCCGAAAGAGAAGAGTCCGGCGGCCATGCATCCTTCTTGCCGCTGCGCCACCGCTCCCACGAAGCCTGAACGCCAGTGCTTCTCCCGGTGGCCTGGACTTTCACGCCGCCCGGTTCCGCCCCCTAAGTTTTGAGTGTCGGCCGCACATCGGAGCACACTTTAGCTCCAAGAAAAAGGGGCCGCAGCAAACCGCGGCCCCTCCGAAACCGGCGAATTGCGTGGCTATTGTCTGTCGTAGACGGAGACGGCGTTGGTCTTCATTCCGTTGGCGTCGGTTCCCGTTGTGGTAACGGTGCGGGTCTTGCCGTCGGCGGAGATCACCACGCGAGTGGTGGTGGTAACTTTGCCGTCCTTTTTGCTGGTGATCTTCAGCGTGTGTGCGTTCACCATCGTATAGGAACGCGTGTCGGCCGTCGGATCGCCGGTCACAGGGTAATCTTTGCCGTCGTACTTGCCGGTCCAGTCGGCGTGGAAAGACTTGCCGGTGGGATCGGTTCCATCGAGGCTCACCTTCACGCTGTCGCCCTCGGCGGCATACACCACCGTGGAATTCTTCGACGCTCCCGCGCCGATCTTGGATTTGGCTTCATTCAATTTCCAGGTACCCGTAAACGCGTCGGCGGCGGCGTAGCACACTACGACGGCGGCAAACAGTGCAGCAGCGGTCAACACCAATGCTTTTCTTTTCATACGCTCTCCGATCTGGGATTTGATTTTCTCTGCTGAATAATTTCTTACGAGCCTTGTTTCGGTTGCGTTGCCGGCGGGGTCTTCATCGCCGTATGCGTTGCGGGCCTGTGCTTCAGCTCCACCAAAGTCGCTTCAAAAGCGGTGTCGCCGATGTTTTCCGGCAAATGCGTTTCCGCGGGAGTCCAGAGGGCCTCTCCCGCCTTCCCGGTGCGTACCTGCGTCGTGCCATCGGGCATGGTGAATTTGGTGGTAGCATCCGTCAGGTAGGTCACCACGCTATCCGGATGCACGTGCATCACGGACTTTTCGTGCGGACCGTAGTGAATCTTCAGCACGCGTACCTGAGCGTTTTCAAACACCACTTTGTAGTGTGCCGGATCGACCTTCACCGGATCCTGCGCGTAGGCAGCGCCGGCGAGCAAACACACCGCTGCCACGAGCATGAGCAATCGTCGCATACTTCCTCCTTGTGATTTCAGATGGGGAATGGTCCCTGATTCTGCGCCGACTCTATCCCGCAACGCTCCAAACCGCAATGCGATTCGCATCGTGCCTGTTTTCGCCCTTGCCTGTGTAGTCCGCCCCGTTGCGTAGGGGCGCGGCTTTTCTCCGTAGCCTCTCCGGGAATCGCCATGCATCACTAGCCACTAGCCCCCAGTCACTAGCCACTCGCTTTTCGCGGTTTTAGGTTACGATGCCGCGTATCGCATCCACGGTGCAGTACGGGAAAGTGAACCCCATGAACCCAGCCAATCGCGGTGAGGGAATCACGTTGCGGCAGGCGGCCTTGATCGCCGGCTTCGGTTACCTGCTCAGCCCCGTTTCTTATGCGGAATTTACGATCATGCCCAAGCTGGTGATCGCGGGGAATATCGAACAAACCGTGCAGAACATCACCGCGCACCGCGGAATGTTCCTGGCCGCCATCTTTTGCTACCTGATCACTTTTCTGGAAGACGTGGTGATTGCCTGGGCGCTGTATTACCTGCTGGCGCCGGTCAATCGCTCCGTGTCGCTGCTCACCGCGTGGTTCCGGCTGATGTATACGGCCGTCGTTCTCTTCGCGTGGCTCAACCTCGTCACCGTTTTCCGGCTGCTGAACACGCCCGATTACCTCACGCTTTTTGGCGCCGGACCGCTGCATGCCCACGTGCGGCTGCTGCTCGGTTCCTTTCGCTACGATTGGTCCATGAGCCTGATCATTTTTGGGATTCATCTCGTGTTGCTGGGCTGCCTGATTTATCGCTCGGGCTACATCCCCAAAATTCTCGGAATTCTGCTGGTGATCGATGGCCTGGGCTGGGAGATCGATAGCTTGCAGGACTACTTCTATCCCAACGCGCATCTGGGATTTCTCTTCATCACGTTTTTGGGGGAATTGGTCTTCATGCTCTGGCTCCTGATCCGCGGCTGGAAGATTCAGGAGCCCCCCGCGCAGGCTTGATTCACGCGCGGCTTTAAGAGTTCTAGTGAAGACAACCAATGTAAACGACGCCGGAGTGTTCGTAAATACGGGAAATAAGCGCTTCGGCTAATGTCGAATGGATTCTCAACCCATATCCTGCGGTATGCAGGAAGGGATATTCGCGGCAGGGTTCGATGATACCCACATCGCGTATAGCCTGAACCTTTCCCCACATCGAATATCGCAACGAGAATAATACCAAGTGACGGAGATCGAGTTCGACCTCATGTGTCGATTCAAGAAGTAGAACCTTCCTATCCGGTCGGCCCAGCGCTAAGTCAACTAAGAGGCGCGAGAAGCCTGCGCAGACATCGGCACACTGAATCAGCTCATTCGATTTCGAGTCGACGCTCTCAAAACACATTGGGAGAAGCCTTGGGCGTCTCGCCTGTTCGAGAAACGACCTATATGCTACCGGGTCTCGGATGATCCCATCGTCGCACGTCAACACAACAGGTTCGGCTGTATCTCTCCCCACATCCGTTAGAAAGTCATCCAACTGAATTGTAAGGTATTCTAGCGCAACTTGCCGATCCCGGCCTTCACTAAGGGTTATTAAGAGCTTGGACTGGGAAAGTATCTCGAGGAGGTCGCTACTTAGAGCTTCACGTTGCTGTTGATTTGTGAGCCTTATGCCATTCCATTTAATCTCTTCGCCGCATTGCAAGCCGAAGCGCTTTTTTATCGCCCTTATTTCCTCCTTCGTCTGATCGGGCCTCTCGAAACTCACGCCGGCCAGTATCGTATGTAGGCGATTCTCGATGACGATTTCCGAATCGTCGACAGCAAGAAGCATTTGGCGACCTCGTCTAAGAGACAGAAGCAACTACGGACTACCGCCGGAGTTTGGCCTACCGACGAACGATCCCGGCGCATACATCCGCTCGAAGTCAGTTCGGTACTCAGTCGCAACCTGTGCCCACAAGACATGAAGAACTTGTAGGACCTCTCTAACATACAACTCGTCGCGATTGTATTTTGCAACAGCCATTCTGATGACCTCATAAAGTGTTGAAGTCTTTCCGTGCATTTCTTGCTCGCTAGACTCGAAGCACTCATTCAACTTACATACACCGATATGCACGCTTTCTCTGTCGGAAAGTCTAGCGCTGGTGCGGACCTGCATCGGTCCGATCGTGCGGCTATGCCATGGAAAGACCGCATGCTCCAATGCTCGGGCGAGCCAGGGGCGGTTGAATGTCTCATTCACGAGAATGGCGTACGCTACTAGCTCCATATACCGCTTCGAAAAATGTTCCGTAATCAGGTCTCCATATGAGGCTCGCAACGAGCTGAATCTCGACGTGATATACCTCTTCTTTCGTCTTGCACTCGAGTCGTCCGACGTACGGACGCTACGGACGCTGTTGAAGGCTGCGTATAAGAAAAGGGCTACTACGATCCATAATTGGTTTCCGATGGTATTCAAATCCGGAAAGAGAGGACGTCGCGGAACGATCAAGTGTATATAAGCAAAGTATGCGGCGCCTATTCCAACGACGGTCTGGGATAGAAGGGAGGCCCAGTCCAATAGAAGCGCTCTTCCAAGCAAGAGGTTATATAAGAGGCGGAATCCAAAGTAATACACGGCTACGAGCCAGATTCCCGACACGAACTTATCTATTTTCAGGGCGTAGCATCCAGTAGCTAGCAGGATGATGAAAACGCTAGGTGTAAACGTTTTGAGTATGAAATTGAAGGCCGGAGCTTGATCAGAATGAACGAATAGGGACAACTGCAAGTACCCATAGGCCGACGAGTGCTTTCCAATCCAGTTAACTAGATAAAATAACAATGCTGCAAGAGCGAATTGGACCAGGAGGGGCATGTGCTCAAATTACTTCTTCTCGTCGACGCACCGCTATTATGTTCGGGTCCACACGGGCAGAGTGCCGATTAAACCTAGACTAACGAAACTCTTCAGCGTGAGGTAACGAAATGGTATAATCACTACTGTCTTCGGTGCAACAGGGAGCGGCCATTGTATGGTACTACGCTTGGGCCATCCACGCACTTTGCTACTCAGAAGTTCGCATTTGGTGCACATCTCGTTCCGCAAGCCATTTGTTTGCAGCGTCGGATTCGCATTTTCCCCAAATCCGCAAAATTAAGTCTTTTGTATTGTGGCGATTGCGCACATCGGATGCTGTAAGTCCTATTGGTGCCGTATTTACGAGAAAAGGGGGGGCCAGACATGCCCGCCGTCCCAAAATGGAACTTGAGCGTACTATGATGGCGGCTGGCGGAAGTTTTGCGGGCGCTTGACTGCGCTGGCTGCGAACCAAAGACGATCGCAGGAGCGGGCCGGCGACCGCGTGACGGGCGCGCGCCGCGAACTACAGGGGGCGGGCAGTGACGAAACCGGTGATTGGGTTTATCGGGCTGGGGCTGATGGGACGGCCCATGGCGTTGAATTTGCTGAAGGCGGAATTTCCCGTCGTCACGTGGAACCGCACCAAGAGCAAAGCGGAGGAGTTGGCGAAGTCCGGCGCGAAGGTGGCGGCGAGCGCGCGTGACGCCGCGGCGCAGGCCGATATTTTGATCACCATCGTCAGCGATCCGGCGGCGCTTGAAGCGGTGCTGTGGGGCGGAGGGGCTCTCGAAGCGTTGCGGCGCGGAAGCGTGCTGGTGGATTCGAGCACGGTGTCGGTGGTCCTGGCAAAACGAATTGCCACGGAGACCGCAGCGCGCGGGGTGGAATATCTGGATGCTCCGGTGACCGGCGGAACCTGGGGCGCGGAAAAAGGCGAGCTGGTGTTTATGGTCGGCGGCGAGGCCGCCACGCTCAAACGCGTGGAGCCGGTGCTGGGCGCGATGGGCAAAAAATGGTTTCACCTAGGACCGAATGGCGCGGGGCAAACGGTGAAGCTCGCAATGAATTTAATTCTCGCGCTGCAAGTGCAGGCATTGGCGGAAGCGTTGGCGCTGGTGATCGGCGCGGGCGTGCCGGGCGAAAATCTCGTGGCGGTATTGCAAGCCAGCATGGCGCGCGCGGCGGTGCTGGACGTGAAGGCTCCGATGATTTTGAAGCACGATTATACGCCAAGCTTTCCGCTGCGGCTGATGCACAAGGATTTGGGGTTGGCGCTCGATCTGGCGAACCAGATCGGGGTGCCGCTCCCGGCGTGCGCTTCCGCGCGCGAAACGTACAGCGCGGTGAAGGGAGCCGCGAAGGAAGATTTGGATTACGCCGCGGTGGCCCGCTTCTGGCAGAAAGATTGATATGAGTGCCTACCGGCGGTTTGTTTTCGTTCCTACATAGCGCAACCTGCGACGAATGCTGCACACAGATCCTTCGTCGCCCGCCGAGATGGCGGGCTCCTCAGGATGACAGCTAAGGATCAGCGCAAAATGCCTGGCGGCAAGAAGCCCACGGGCAAATCGCGCGAGGTACGCAATCCTGCTGGCGCTGCAAGGATCGGTGGAATAGTATTGACGGCGACGGCCGCGGTAGCCAAATCGCCGTGCGTTCCGCCGGGGATCACGAGTTTCAGGTTCGGCGTGCCGGTGAGTTCGATGATGTCTTGCGGGTCGTGCGCGCCGACATACATCTGCAGCTCCATGTAGATTTTTTCCTGGCCCTTCAGCAAACCGCGCGCGATCTGATGGACGCCGGCGGCTTGCCCCGCGGCCACCTCGAGAAATTCGGTTTTCACCGCTTCTTGCGCGACCATGGGCTCGATCGTCTCGGTGACGTCATCAAGCTCAAAGCCGAGCGCGTCCGCCACCATGGCGATCGATTCCGGCAAGCCGTGATGTTTGATCACACCCGCTGCCACCTGCGCCTTAAATTCCTCGACGGACATTCCCGCCCCGATTTTCTTCTGCAAAGGTAAACGGCGTTTGCTCGCGTCCACCACGCGAATGGATTTTGCGTGCTCAATGCGTTGTGACACGGACGACAACGTGATCGCGAGCTTATCCATCACGAAGCCCGGATTCACACCGGTGCCCGTCAGCGCCACGCCCCAGGTCTTGGCCTCCTCGTCGAGGTGCTTCGCGAGGTCGGGATATTTGCGGAAGGGATAGGACAGCTCCTCGCAGGTGGATACGACGCAAGCCTCGGCGGCGAGACACTCAAGGAGTTGTTCCATTACGGAAGGCAGCGTCGAAGAAGTGGAGTGAATGACCACGTCGGCGGACTTGCCCAGCATCTCTGCCGCGTCCGCGGATACTGGGACTTTCCAGGGAGCGTCAGCGGCACCGAGCACTTCGCCCAAATCGTGGCCGGCCTTGGCGGGATCGGTATCGATCGCGCCAATCACCTCGATCGATTGCTTTTCCCGCATCAGGCGAACGATAGCCGCCCCAATGGGTCCGACGCCATACTGAATCGCGCGAATCTTTTTCTTCACGGCTGGGCTCCCTAGGCTCGGTTTCCGGAAACGATTTGCGGCACAAAAGTCCTAACCGGCCACAAGAGACGATACCATAAGGGAAAGAGCCGACTGGTTCAACCGAATTGCGGATCGAGCGTACGATAGCGCACACAAGTGGGCGTAAAATGAAGCATATCATCTAGGAAACACGGTGTTTTACCCGTGTAACCGAGGGGGGCCGATGGCTATCCAAAAGTTAGACGAAGACGAGCTAAAGAACGAGTTAGGAAAATTGAAGGGTGGCTGGAGTTTAGAGCAAGGGAAACTGCATCGGGAATACAAATTCCGCGACTTTATCGAAGCATTTGGGTTTATGTCCCGCGTAGCGCTGGCGGCCGAATCCCTGGGGCACCATCCTGAATGGTCCAACGTGTGGAACCGGGTGATGATTGATCTTTCGACACACAGTATTGGGGGGCTCAGCAAGCTGGACTTCGAACTGGCTACGAAAATACGGGAACTCGCCGGCACCCAGGGCTGAAGTTAGAAGCGCGTGCTTTTGCGCGTCACGCGCTTTGTGGAACCGACCGAATTCGCGCACTTCCCTTCGCAACCGCACCGCAGCGGCGGAGCAGATGATCTCCAAACTCAAATCGCAGCCGTGGCTGTGGATGAGCGTACGCGTCCTGTTGAGCGCGCTCGTGGTCGGGATGATTCTGCACTACGTTCCGCTCGGGCAGCTTTGGGCGGCGCTAGGGCGATTGCCGCCGACACTCTGGTTTGCGGTGCTAGGCGCGTACCTTCTCGCGCAGACGGTGGGGATGCTCAAGTGGCGCATGATGGTGAATCTGGCAGGCGCCGATCTTTCCTACGTACAAGCGGCCCGATGCTATTTTGGCGGAATGTTCAGCACGCTATTTCTGCCGTCGGCAGTAGGCGGCGATGTGGTGCGGATGAGCCTGGCGATGCGCGAGGCGCGCAGCGTAACGGGCGCTGCGCTCGCGAGCTTGCTCGACCGCTTGATTGATTTTGCAGCGCTGGCGCTGCTAGCCGGGGCCGGCGTGATATTGCTCGATGGCGCGATCAGCCCGACGAGCAAACACGTACTGTGGTCCGTGGCTGGCGTAGCGCTGCTCGCCGCAATTGCCGGATTGGCGGCCATTGCTTTTCTGCCGG
>DATNLT010000104.1:0-12771 GCA_035602725.1 Candidatus Acidiferrales bacterium | reverse complement strand
TAACATCGCCGAGGTAACGACGGCGGTGGCGCGCGGCGATTTGTCGCGCAAGATCACGGTGGACGTGAAGGGCGAAATTCTCGAGTTGAAGAACACGATCAACACGATGGTGGACCAGTTAAATGCGTTCGCGGGCGAAGTGACGCGTGTGGCGCGCGAAGTTGGTACGGAAGGCCGGTTGGGCGGTCAGGCCAACGTGCCGGGCGTGGCGGGCACGTGGAAGGACCTGACGGACAACGTGAATTTCATGGCCAGCAACCTGACGGGCCAAGTGCGTAACATCGCCGAAGTCGCCACGGCCATCGCGACAGGCGACCTCTCCAAGAAAATCACGGTGGACGTCCGCGGTGAAATCCTACAGTTGAAAGAAACGCTGAACACGATGGTCGAGCAGTTGCGTTCTTTCGCGGCAGAAGTAACGCGCGTGGCCCGCGAAGTAGGCAGCGAGGGCCGGCTGGGAGGCCAGGCGAACGTTCCTGGCGTGGCGGGCACCTGGAAGGACCTTACCGATTCCGTGAACGCCATGGCCGGCAACCTGACGGCGCAAGTAAGAAACATTGCCGAGGTGACGACGGCTGTGGCGCGCGGCGACTTGTCGCGCAAAATCACAGTGGACGTAAAAGGTGAAATTCTCGAGCTGAAAAACACCATCAACACGATGCTCGACCAGTTAAATGCCTTCGCGGCTGAGGTCACCCGCGTAGCCCGCGAGGTCGGCACGGAAGGCGGGTTGGGCGGACAGGCGCAGGTACCGGGTGTGGCCGGAACCTGGAAGGATTTGACGGACAATGTGAACGTGATGGCCGCCAACCTTACCGAGCAGGTGCGCGGCATCGTGAAAGTAGTGACGGCGGTTGCGAACGGCGAGCTTACCCAGAAACTGACCGTGAACGCCAAGGGCGAGGTCGCGGCGCTGGCCGAAACGATCAACAACATGACGGACACCTTGGCGACGTTCGCCGACCAGGTAACGACCGTTGCTCGTGAAGTCGGCGTGGAGGGCCGATTGGGCGGCCAAGCCAACGTGCCCGGCGCGGCCGGAACTTGGAAGGACCTCACCGGTAACGTCAACTTGCTGGCCGATAACCTCACCAACCAGGTTCGCGCAATCGCGGAAGTGGCTACGGCCGTCACGAAGGGCGACTTGACGCGTTCGATTCAGGTAGAGGCGAGCGGAGAAGTTGCGGACCTCAAAGACAACATCAACACGATGATCGACAACCTCCGTCTGACGACGGACCGAAACACCGAGCAGGACTGGCTGAAGACCAACCTCGCGCGGTTCACCGGCATGCTTCAAGGTCAACGCGACCTCGCTACGGTAGGACGCATGCTGCTTTCCGAGTTGGCCCCGCTCGTTGGCGCCCAACAGGGCGTGATTTACCAGATGCAAGGCGAAGAATCCGCAGGATTGGTGTTGCTCTCGTCTTTCGCCGATGACTCAAGGGGCGGCCACGGACAGTACGTGCAAATTGGCCATGGGCTCGTAGGACAATGCGCGGCCGAACGGCGGCGTATGCTCATTACGGATTTGCCGCTGCACACCGTGCCAATCCGCTCCGGCCTGTTTGAAGCTGTGCCGCGCAATGTGATCGTGCTGCCCATACTCTTCGAAGATCGCGTGAAAGCCGTGATCGAGCTGGCCTCTTTGAGCAGCTTCACCGCGTCCCACTTGGCGTTCCTCGAACAGCTCACGGCCAGCATCGGCATCGTGCTGAACAGCATTGAGGCCACCATGCAGACGGAAGGTCTGCTGAAGCAGTCGCAGCAATTGGCCACCGAGCTCCAGACGCAGCAAAAAGAATTGCAGCAAACGAACGAGCAATTGGCGCAGAAGGCGCAGCAGCTTGCCGAGCAGAACGTCGAAGTGGAGCGCAAGAACCAGGAAATCGAGCAGGCACGGCGCGCGTTGGAAGAAAAGGCCAAGGAGCTCGCGCTCACATCGAAGTACAAATCAGAGTTCCTGGCAAACATGTCACACGAACTGCGCACACCGCTCAATAGCATTCTCGTGCTAGGCCAGCAGTTGAGCGATAACCCTGATGGTAATTTGACGCCGAAGCAAGTGGAATTCTCGCGCACGATTCACGGAGCGGGAACGGATCTGCTGAACCTGATCAGCGATATTCTGGACTTGTCGAAGATCGAGTCCGGCACGGTGTCGGTCGAGGCCGAGGAAGTATTTTTCGCCAGCTTGTTGGACATGGTGGCGCGGCCTTTCCGGCACGAAGCAGAAAACCGGCGCCTGACGTTCGAGTTGGAATCCGATCCGCACCTATCGCGGAGTTTGGTCACCGACTCGAAGCGGCTCCAGCAAGTGCTCAAGAATTTGCTTTCCAACGCTTTCAAATTCACGGAGCAGGGCACGGTTCGCCTATCGGTTTCCGCTGCCACGAGCGGCTGGAGCGAGAACCATCCTTTGCTAAGTGGCGCGGCCTCCGTGGTCGCTTTCGAAGTGTCAGACACGGGTATTGGTATCCCGACGGAGAAACAGAGAATTATCTTCGAGGCCTTCCAACAGGCGGATGCCGGCACCAGCCGGAAATACGGTGGCACGGGCCTCGGTCTGGCGATTAGCCGCGAATTGGCCAGCCTGCTGGGCGGCGAAATACAATTGCGCAGCGCGCCCGACAAAGGCAGTACCTTTACGCTGTACCTGCCGCAAACTTATGTGGGCCCCTCGACCGGGGTCTCAGACCGCAAAGTATCGCCGACGACTGCGCCAATGCCACTTTCCAGCGGCGTCTCGGATCGCACGATTGAGAAGATCGAGGACGATCGCGAGGATTTACATCCGGACGATACCGTCCTGCTGATCGTCGAGGACGATCCTCACTATGCGCGAGTACTGTGTGATCTTTCTCACGACAAAGGGTTCAAAGTGCTGGTGGCGTCACGAGGATCGGAGGCGCTCGCTTTAGCGCGGGAGTTCCATCCGGCGGCGATTTCGCTCGACGTGTTCTTGCCGGATATGCTCGGGTGGACCGTGCTGAATCACTTGAAGCAGGACTCATCTACGCGGCACATTCCTGTGCAGATGCTTACGCTAGATGAAGACAGGCATCATGGACTTTCGCGCGGGGCATTTGCCTTCGTGACGAAGCCCACGACGCCGGAAGGCCTCGGAGCAGCTCTGACGCGCATCAAAGACTATTCCGCGCCACGCCGCAAGCGTTTGCTCGTTGTGGAAGATAATCCCGCGGAGCAACTGAGTATTCGCGAGTTGCTCGGCTACGACGACATCGATGTTTCCGTGGCGGCGACCGGAGATGACGCTCTGAAGACCATTAGCAAGGAGCCCTTCGATTGCGTTGTGCTGGACCTTCGTTTGCCGGACATGTCTGGATTTGATGTGTTGGAACGCCTGCGAGACAATCCAGAGGCAAGTGACCTACCAGTGGTCGTATTCACGGGGAAGGAGCTTTCACCAGATGAAGATGCGCAGCTGCATACGCTGGCGCGAAGCGTTGTGGTGAAGGGCGTCGAGTCTCCCGAACGCCTTTTGGACGAGACGGCGCTCTTCTTGCACCGCGTGGTTGCGCACCTACCTGTAGAAAAACAGAAAATGCTCGACCGGCTGCATCGTTCCGATGATGCGCTTGTCGGGAAAAAGGTATTGGTGGTAGACGACGACGTACGCAATATCTTTGCCCTCAGCAGCGTGCTGGAGCGCCGCGGTATGACGGTGCTCACCGCGGGCACCGGCCGCGAAGCGATTGCAACGCTTGAATCTACGCCTGATCTGGCAATCGTGCTGATGGATATCATGATGCCGGAAATGGATGGATATGAAACCATGCAGGTAATCCGGCAAAATATCTCATTCCGGCGGCTTCCGATCATCGCCCTAACCGCCAAGGCCATGAAGGGCGACCGCGAGAAGTGTCTCGAAGCAGGAGCATCGGAATACCTGGCAAAGCCTGTGAATACCGACCAACTTCTCTCGGCGTTAAGGATGTGGCTGCACCGGTAAAGCAGAATAACGTGAGCGATTTTCTAGGTGTTCCCGGCCGAAAGGACACAATGAGCGCGCAGAACAAAGTGAACATTCTCATGGTGGACGATCAGCCGGCCAAGCTGCTGAGTTATGAGGCCATCCTGAACGAATTGGGCGAGAATCTGATCAAAGCCAATTCCGGGCGGGAAGCTCTCGAACACCTTCTGAAAACGGACGTTGCGGTAGTTCTAATGGACGTAAGTATGCCCGAACTTGACGGCTTCGAACTTGCCGACATGATTCGGCAGCATCCCCGCTTTCAGAAAACCGCGATCATTTTTATTTCCGCCGTGCACCTGACGGATTTAGACCGCCTGAATGGCTATAAGCGTGGAGCGGTGGACTACATTTCCGTGCCGGTGGTGCCGGAGCTGCTGCGCGCGAAGGTCAGTATCTTTGCGGAATTGCACCGTAAAGCGCGCCAACTGGAAGAACTTAACGCCGAATTGCGCCGTCTTTCCACGAGTTTGATCGCCACGCAGGATGGCGAACGGAGGCGAATTGCGAGAGAGCTGCACGACGGTCTTGGGCAAGATCTCGCGGCCGTAAAGATGTTGATGAACGGACTTCTTCATCATGAACGTCTGGCGCAGCCACAAGGGCAGGCGGCGGCCGAGCTCACCACGCTAATCGATCGCGCAATCCAACAGGTTCGCAGCATGTCTCACCTATTGCACCCGCCACTGCTCGACGAAGTGGGGCTGCGCTCGGCGCTACAGTGGTATTTGGATGGGTTCAGCAAGCGCAGCGGGATTGAAACCTCCATCGAAATACAGCCGGCCGAATTTCCGAGACTCGCTCCGGAATTGGAGACCGCTGTTTTTCGCGTCATTCAGGAAGCCTTGACCAATGTGTTTCGCCATTCCGGCGCGCGCCGCGGCTGGGTCACACTCTCAAAAGAGGAAAACAGCGTTACGGTAATCGTGAAAGATGATGGCCGCGGAATATCGGAACACATCGAACAGTTCCGGCCAGACAGTATCGGAATTGGCATCGGCGGGATGCGGCAAAGGGTCAAGGAATTTGGCGGAGAATTGAAATTGAAAAATGCTAGTCCGGGGACCGTGCTTGAAGTCATCGTTCCCTTGGATACTGCCGCGGTTCCATACCAAGCGCTACAAACAACGTCTCTCTAGGATCTCTTAGATTGCCGGATGGGCACCGGCGCCCCCACCCCATTGGGCAAATGGGATCTTCGATTTCCAGTCTGCCGAAACGCTTGAATTAGGGTACACTCCCTCGGACCGTCGGGATTTGGACCTCGCAGCCCGGGTGCCGGTTGAAACCTGCCTCCTGAGGCGCGCGTCCTATAAATTGGATACTCCCTAAATGAAAATTCCATCTTTTGTAGCGAACCATAAGCTTGCCACTCTGATTTGTGTCCTTCTGATTGTTGGCGTCCCCACGGGGTACGCTCTGAAGGCGCGTGGAGGCGACGTCAAGTATCTAACGTCGCCGGTTACGCGCGGAAACATCACCGCGGTGGTACAAGCCACGGGAGTGATCAATCCGCTGACGACCGTGCCGGTTGGATCGTTCGTATCGGGAACCGTCCAGTATGTGTTCGCGGATTACAACACGCAGGTAAAAGCCGGGCAGGTGCTCGCTCTGCTTGATCCTTCCTTTTATGAAGCGCAATACACCACCGCGCTCGGCAACCTCAATAACTCGATTGCCAATGAAAGGAACCTGGAAGCGAGCGTCGCTTCGATGCGCGCCACCATCACTTCGGATCAGGCGAATGTGGCAAAGCTGCAGGCAGATGCGGCCTATGCTACTGCAAACGGCAAACGGGTACAGGATCTAACGACCCAAGGAATCGATACCAAGGATCAGTTGGATCTGGCGGTATCCACCACGGCGCAAGCAACTGCAGCCGTTGATTCTGGACAGGCGACGGTGGTGCAAGCGAAGGCGCAACTCGACCAGGCGCAAGCGCAAGTGGATTCCGCGAAGGCTCAAATCACTGCGATGCGGGGCGCACTGCAACAGGCGGAGACCAATTTGCGGTACTGCGTGATACTTTCGCCGATTGACGGTACGGTGGTCGCGCGCAACGTGACGGTGGGCCAGTCCGTGGCGGCTTCGCTGCAAGCGCCCAACGTTTTCACCATCGCGCAAGACTTAACGCGCATGCAGGTTTATTCGAAGACGGACGAGTCTGATACAGGAGCGATCAAGATCGGTACGGAAGTCACATTTCAAGTGGACGCGTTCCCCAACGAGGTTTTCCGCGGACGTGTAAGCGCGATCCACCTGAACGCTTATACCGTGCAAAACGTGGTCACGTATGACACGGTCGTCGACTTCGAAAACCCTGACGAGAAACTGCTTCCCGGAGAGACTGCTTACGTAACGATCCCAACAGGACACGCCGAGAGCGCGCTGCGCATTCCCAACGCGGCACTTTCCTTCACGCCAGATATGCCGTACTCGGATCTTTCGAAGCTCTATCAACAGAATAATATCCGGCGCGAGGCGTATACGACGCACATTGGCGGCTGGCAAGTGGTGTGGAAATTGGTAGGCGAAGATAACGATAAAAAGCTACAACCCATTGCCGTCCGCGTCGGGATCACGGACTATTCGAACACCCAATTGCTCGAGGGAAGTTTGCAGGAAAATGATGCGCTGGTGACCTTGCAGCAGGGCGGGAACAAGAATGCGGCGAATCAAAACCGCAATCCGCTCACACCGAGTAATCAGCGGGGCGGTCGCCGATAAATGAACCCCCGCGAAGTTCTGCGCATTGCGATGCGTTCACTGGCCCGTAACAAAATGCGGACCGCCCTGACCATGCTGGGCATCGTTATCGGAGTAGGCGCCGTCATTTGCACGGTGGCGATTGGTGAGGGCGCGTCTGACCAAGTGCAGCAGCAGATCGCCGCCTTGGGCGACAACCTGATTTACATCAATGCCGGTAGCATCAACCAAATGGGCGTTCATCTGGGCAGCGCGGCCACCAAAACGTTGACCGTGGATGATTCAAAAGCGATCCAGGAGAATATTTCGACCGTGAGTCGTGTCTCTCCCGGTGTGAATTCCGGCGTGCAGGTGGTTTATCAGAACCAAAATTGGTTCACGCGGGCTTCCGGCGTGGGCCCCGACTATCTTCAGATTCGGCACTGGCCTCTCGTCCGCGGCACGGCGTTTGGGCAGCACGATGTAGATACCGCTGCGGATGTGTGCTTAATGGGCCAAACGGTGGCGGCAAATCTCTTCGGCAACGAGGATCCCGTCGGCAAAACGATTCGCGTTTCGAACCTGCCGTTTCAGGTGATTGGGCTGCTGACCTCGAAGGGCCAATCGGCTGCGTTCGGCAACGATGAAGACGATACGCTGATCATGCCTTACTCGACGGTGCAGAAGAAGATCAGCGGGATCAGTTGGATTCAGAATATGGCCGTCTCGGCTGTTTCGCAGGATGTGATGGACGCGGCCCAAAAACAGATTGAAGCTTTGTTGCGCCAGAGGCACCACCTTCGTTCGGATGCGGACGACGACTTCATCATTCGTAGTCCAAGCGATTTGGCGCAGGCGCGCGAAGCGACGGTCCGCGTGATGGAATTGTTACTCGGCGCAATTGCCTCCGTCTCGCTGGTCGTCGGCGGCATCGGGATCATGAATATCATGCTCGTGTCCGTCACGGAGCGTACGCGCGAGATTGGCGTGCGGATTGCGGTCGGCGCCACCGAGTTGGATGTACAGCGGCAATTTTTGAGCGAGGCCGTGGTGCTCAGCATGTTTGGAGGAGCGATCGGGGTCGTTTTTGGTTTTGTGGCCGCGAACCTGGTTTCGACCGCGTTGCAGTGGCCAACGACGATTCCTCTTTCCGCAGTCGGAATTGCTGTTGCTTTTTCGGCGATTGTCGGCGTGACGTTCGGTTACTACCCGGCGAAGAAGGCAGCTTCGCTCGATCCTATTGAGGCGCTACGATATGAGTAAGGTACAACGATTTTTCATTCTTGCATTTGCAATGACCGGCCTGGGAACCATGGTGACGGTCGCCGTCCGGGCCGCCGACCAAAAGCCGTCCAGTAGTGAGGATTTCTTCGTAATCTCTTCGATCGACCGCACAAAACACGTGCTCGTTTTATTGCAGCCCACGGAAGTCACCGAGGCCATGGCTTTTACGGACAAGACCCAATTTTTTGACGACAACGGCAAGGTTCTGAAAATTACGGATTTTCGCGCCGGTCAGACGGTGTTCATCACCAACCATCGCCAAGCCGACGGAAGCTTCGCGGCTGACCGCGTCCGAAAAGGCTACATGACGGTAGCCGAGATGCGCCGCCGCTATGTGCCGTTCCTTCCCCAAGCGGCTGATAGCACCAGCCAAGGCAAACATTAAGCTGCGCTGGATCGCCATGCATTCCTGCAACCCGCGAACCCTAATTCCTGCGCGGGAGCCGCTTGTTGGCTTCTATCGTCCTAAGGAATGAAGCAGCTCCGCTAGGTAATTGCCCCAAACCGCCGGCAGGCTATGCGTCCCGTGGCCGCGCGTTTGATCGGTGATCGGTAGCAGCACAAATTTACCGTTTTTCACCCGCTTGATTTCGCGTTCCGCAATACCCAATTCCGGCGGGTTCACCTGATCGTCCTCGGAATTAATAGAGAGCACGCGAGCCTGGATTTTCTCTAGATTGGGATCAGGGTTGTAATCGCGCGAAGAATCGAAGGCGTAAAGCATATCGTTTGCGTCGGTCGTGGGGATCCTGGTCTTGCGTTGCTGGTCGAGGAAACGATCGGCTTGCCCGCCTGTCGGATAGTTCTTCTGCCATTGCAGAGGTGAGCTAGTCATAATCAGCAGAATATCAATTGCTTCGAGCATTCCGTGAGGCTCGGTCGTGTAATCGCCGCCTAACCAAGCGGGATCTGTCTTGATGGCGTCGATCACCATCTTGCGAAGCATGCGGTTGCGACCCGCGATTTCGACCGGTTGGCAAGCGAGCGGCACCAAAGCGTCCATGAAATCAGGGTACGTTTCGCCCCACACCCATGAGTGCATGCAACCCATGGACGTGCCCATCACGATCAATAGGTGGTTTACGCCCAGGCCTTCCGTCACCATGAGATGTTCCGCGGCGACCATGTCGTCATAATCGTAGTGGGGGAAATGCGCGTTTAAGCCATCACTTGGTTTGCTGGACATGCCATGGCCGATATCATCAGGCAGAATGATGAAATATTTTTGCGCGTCAAGAAGTTGCCCGGGGCCAAACAGAACGCCTGCATAGGTCGCGGAGAGAAAACCACGGCCCGTGCCGCCGGTGCCGTGCATTATCAGCACGGCGTTGGTGGTCTTGCCGCTAGCGTCGCGCTCGGGCTTGCCCAGAGCGTAATAGTGAATCTTTACTTCCGGCAGTGTCTCGCCATCGCGGAAATGAAAATCGTGCGTGACAAAGTCGGCCTGGCGCAGCGTTGCCATCCACGGCGCGTTTTCCATGCCCGGCAGCCGCACCGGCTCCCCAATTTGCGATACTCCATTTTGTGACTGCGCCGATGCAAACGCTGGCGCAAACACGCACGCGGTCAGGAGCGCCGCGACACAAATTACACGCGAACACCACTGCTTCACACAGAATTGCATCATTCCCCCTGCGAAGTAACTTAAGCTAAACCGACAGACGCGAAGCGCCGGGCTCGGCCCTGAAAACGCCCTACCAGATTCGGCAGCGTTCCGCGGCCGGCCGAACCATGGGATCGCCCTCTTTGCACGAAAAGGCATTGGCAAACTGCGGCATGTTAGAAAGCACGCCTTGCGCGCGAAAACGCGAAAGAGGGTGTGGGTCGGTGTTTACCAGCAGGCGTTCGAAATCGGGGCGCGAGCTTTCGCCCCATACCATTGCATAAGCGATGAAGAAGCGCTGCGTGGGGGTGAAGCCGTCGACTAAGGTTGCAGGCTTATCTTCACGTGCCTTTTGAAACGCAGCATATGCAATGGTCAACCCCCCCAAATCCGCGATACTCTCTCCCAACACCAGCTTGCCGTTTTCGTGCAGGTCGCCAGAGACCACAAAGCCATCAAACTGCTTTTCGATGCACGCGGCGCGCTGGTCGAAATTCTTCGCGTCTTCCGGGGTCCACCAATCGTGCAGATTGCCCTGCGCGTCAAATTGCCGGCCTTCATCGTCGAAGCCATGCGTCATTTCGTGACCGATCACCGCCCCCATTGCGCCATAGTTTAAAGCATCGTCTACTTTGGGATCGAAGGCCGGAGGTTGCAGAATACCGGCGGGAAAGACGATCTCGTTAAGCTGCGGGTTGTAGTAAGCGTTCACTGTCGGCGGCGTCATCTGCCATTCGGAGCGGTCCACCGGCTGGCCGATCTTGGCGAGATCGCGGTGGAATCCGAATTCATTTCCGCGAAAGATGTTTTGCACGTAAGGTCCGCGATCCACCGTATAAGCCGAATAGTCCCGCCATTTGTCGGGATAGCCGATCTTGAGCATGATGGCGTTCAATTTCGCCAAGGCCTGGACTTTGGTGGGTGCGCTCATCCAGTCGAGTGTTTCGATATCGGCGCGCAATGCATCGATCAGGTTATGAACCATCTCCAGGGCCTTCTGTTTGGCTTCAGGCGGAAAAGCCACCTCCACATACTTCTGTCCCAACGCTTCACCAAGTTCGCGATCGGTCGTTCCTACACAACGCCGCCAACGCGGCAGTTGTTCGCTGGTGCCGGTAAGCACGCGGCTATAGAAATCGAAGGTCTCATCCACGAATGCTTTGGAAAGATAAGGTGATGCCGCGTGAAGCAAATGCCAGCGTAAATAGATCTTCCAATCGTCCATGGGAACGTCGCTCAGCCGCGCGTTGAGCTGCTTGAAGAACTCGGGCTGATCGACATTGACGACGTTAATTCCCGCAAAGCCGATGTCGCGAAAGTAGGCGGGCCAATCGAAATCGGGCGTCAGTGTTTTCAAATCATCCAGGCCCATGCGGTGGTAGACGGCCTGCGGATCGCGAAGCTCCACGCGCGTCATGGAGGCATTGGCGAGCTTCGTCTCAATAGCTATGATCGTTTGCGCTTCCGCTTCCGCCCGCCCGCCGGGGTCGCCCGCCAACGTCAGCAGCTTCGTGATGTGTTTTCCGTAGGCCACGCGCATCTGGGCGCTACGGTCATCGGTTTTCGTGTAGTAATCGCGATCCGGGAGCCCGAGTCCCCCTTGGCCCGCATCGCCGGTTTGCTCGGTGCTGTTCTTCTCGTCGATCGTCGAGCCGAAATCAAATAGAACATCTACGCCCAGTGCCTGGAGGTGCGCCACCTCATCTTCCAGTGATTTGCGATCCGCCACTTTCGCGATACGCGCCATCTCGTCGTCTAGAGGGTGAAGGCCCCCAGCCTCAATCGTTGCCTCGTCCATGCAACTCGCGTAAAAGTCACCAATCTTTTGTTCGGGTGAACCGGGCACTGCGGATTTATCGGCTGCCGCCTTTTCCAGAATGTCGTGCAAGACGGTGCGATTGTGTTCCGCGAGCAAATTCATGCGGCCCCACGAGGGATAGGCGGCGGGAATCGGGTTGTGCGCGATCCATCCACCGTTGACAAAGCGATAGAAATCGTCACAAGGCTTGCAGCTGCGGTCGAAATCGTCCAGGTTGAGCCCATGCTGTCCCCCAGCTACAGCTGTTTGTGCCGCAGAACTTTTCTGCGGAGCGTGCGTCCCTTGTGGCTTGCCGGTTTGGGAGGAAGCTATGAACGTCAGAACAATTGCTGCAGCGATTGCAAGGCCGGCGCGAAACGCGTACTTCATCGATATCCCCCTCAGGTAATGGCAGAAACTTAGAGCTTCGGGTGCTGCAACTGGAAACCGGTTGCGTCTTGATAGGCTCGCGCCAAAGTCAGCGCCTTAGCGTCCTCATAGAGGCCGCCAAGAAATGTCAAACTCACGGGTGTTCCCGCCCCACCCGGAGAGTCTTCGCGAACTGGTTTGGGCGCATCCTCGCCACGGAATCCATTCGGAACGATTACTGCCGGATGCCCGGTAAGGTTCGTCAGGGTGAGCTGTTGGCTGTTCGTCGGCGCGACGATCACGTCTAAATCCTTAAAGACGTTTCCCATGGCCTCGATCGCCAGCAGACGCGCGCGGCTGGCCTGAATGTACTCCACTGCGGGCGTGAAGCGCGCCACGCGAAATGTGTTAGGCCAATCTCCGGGCCCCTGCTCGGTGAGCAGCTTATCGCGTCCGCCGCGCGTCAATTCGTCAAACGCCGCGGCGGCTTCCGCCTGCAACATGGAAGTCATCGAGCTATAGGGAAAATCCGGCAACTCCACCGCGCTCAGCCTCACACCCATGGTATGGAGTTTCTCCAAGGCAGCGGTATCGAACTTGTGGTCGTATTCACGAGATGCCAGCGCTGCAGCGCGGCGTTGCTTTTGTTCCTCCCAGCTCTTTTTCTCATCCGCCGTCATCTCAGATTCCGCCTTGGGAGGCTTTTGCTCGGTCGGCGGCGGCAATTCGAAATCCTTCTTTAGATAGCCCACGCGAAGGTGCCGCCAATCGAGCTGCGCATCCCAATTGAACGCCGCCGGCTTGACGCTGCGGTCGCGGCCGTCGGGACCATAAATTGCGGACATCACTATCGCGCAATCCTCCACACTGCGGCAGATAGGGCCGAGCTTATCCATAGACCAGGAAAGCGCCATCGCGCCGGTGCGCGGTACAAACCCAAACGTCGGGCGCAATCCGGTTGCGCCGCAGCGCGTGCAGGGCGACGAGATCGAGCCGAGCGTTTCCGAGCCAATCGCAAAGGCCACACATCCCGCGGCT
>DATNLT010000047.1:0-47329 GCA_035602725.1 Candidatus Acidiferrales bacterium | reverse complement strand
TGCCGGGGCCGATCCTGCGAGACGTCGGCGGCTCCGTGCGGCTTTCCATTTTCGTGTGGATGGCGGGTGGCGTGCTGTCACTGCTGGGCGCGCTGACGTACGGCGAGCTCGCGGCGATGAATCCGGCGGCCGGCGGGCTCTACGTTTACGTGCGCGACGCGTTCGGCGAACTGCCGGGATTTCTTTACGGGTGGACGCTATTTCTCGTGATCGCGACGGGAACGAACGCGACTCTGGCCGTGGCTTTCAGCAATTATCTGAACCAGATCGTGCCGCTGACCCCGCTCGAGGGGCATCTGGTGGCGGTGGCCATGCTGGCCGTGGCGACCGTGGTGAATGTGTTGGGCACGCGGCGAAGCACGGACCTAAACAATTGGGCAACGTGGACGAAGTTGATCGCGATCGCGGCGATGAGCGCGGTGTTGCTGATTCTGGGCCGCGGACTTGGGCATGGCGGTGCGCGCGGAGCCGAAATGCTGACGGCGCCTGCGGGCGGTTCGATGTTTGCGGGCTTTGGCGTGGCGATGATCGCCGTGCTCTGGGCGTATGAAGGATGGCAGTGGGTGACGTACACGGCGAGCGAAACGATCGACCCGCAGCGAAATTTTCCGCGCGCATTCCTGATCGGCACATTGCTGCTGATCGTGGTCTACGTGGTGGCGGACGTGGCGTACATGGTGGCGCTCGGTCCGGCGGAGGCAGCGCGTTCCGACACGATTGCCGCCACGGCTATCGCGGCCGTGCTCGGGCCTAATACTGCAAAACTTGTGGCCCTGATGATTTTGCTTTCGGTCTTCAGCACCACGAATAGCGGAGTGTTGCTGGCGCCGCGAGTCTTTTACGCGATGGCGCGCGACGGCCTGTTTTTCCGCAAGCTGGCGACCGTGCATCCGAAGTATCACACTCCCGTGTTCGCGATTGTAGTGTCGGGAATTTGGTCGGCGATTCTGGCGTGGAGCGGCACGTTCCAACAGCTTTTCACTTATGTGGTGTTTGCGGGCTGGGCGTTTTACGGGCTGGCTGCGGCAAGCATTTTTGTGTTTCGCCATCGCGCGCGCGGCGCCCCACGACCCTATAGCGTGCCCGGATATCCGTGGACTCCGCTGGCGTTTGTGCTTTCGGCCGCGGCGGTGGTGGTGAATACGATCGTCTCGGACTGGAAAGAGGCCGCGTTTGCTCTGGGGGTGATGGCGCTGGGCCTGCCGGCGTATTACTTCTGGCGCGCGCGGCGAAACGCCACTGCGGCTCCGGTAGATTTGTAGGCGAACTGTTTAGAACATGCTGAGCGGGTCCACATCCAGAATGATCGCGCTTTCCGGGATTTGCTTCTTCGCGCAAAACTCGAGCGCCCCTACCAAAGCGCGATTGAGCGCGGCGCGCTTTGGAGACTTCAGCACAAATTGAAAGCGGAACTCGCGCTTTAGGCGCGCGACCGGCGCGGCGGCCGGTCCGAGCACGCGCACGCCGCGCGAATCGAACGGACGAAAATACTCTTCGAGCTGGCGTGACCAGCGAATGGCGTTCTCGATCTTGCGGTCGCGGACGAGCACGTTGGCGAGCGCGGCAAACGGCGGGTAGTGCATGAGCCGGCGAAAGTACACCTCACGCTCGAAGAATCCCTCGAAATCCTGCTTCGCGGCATGCTGGATCGCGTAGTGCTCGGGGTAGAAAGTTTCGACGATCACCTCTCCCGGCAATTCGCCGCGACCGGCGCGGCCGGCAACCTGCGTGACCAATTGAAAGGTGCGTTCGGCGGCGCGAAAATCCGGAAGTGCGAGGCGCAGGTCCGCGTTGACGACGCCAACGAGCGTGACGCGCTGGAAATCGTGTCCCTTGGCAACCATTTGCGTGCCGACGAGGATATCGACTTTGCCGGAGGCGAAGGCGCCGAGAATTTTCTGATAGCTGCGCTTGTCGCGGGCGGTGTCGCGATCAAGGCGAGCGACGCGCGCATCGGGGAAAATCTCGCGCAAAGTTTCCTCGAGGCGCTCGGAACCATCACCAAAGAAATAGACGTATTCGGAGGAACACTTCGGGCACGTGGTGACTACAGGACGCGTGTAGCCACAGTAATGGCAAATCAGGCGCTGGCGCTGCTTGTGATAGGTGAGCGCGATGCTGCAATTTTCGCACTGCACGGAAGCGCCGCAGCTCCGGCAAAGCGCGAACCAGGAGTAGCCGCGGCGGTTGATCAGAACGAGCGTTTGAGTGCCGGAGGCGAGGCGCTGGGCCATGGCTTCACGCAGCGGCTTGGAAAACGCTGTAGCGCGATGGCTCGAACGGAATTCCTCGCGCATATCCACGATGGAGACGCGGGCCATTTCGCGTCCGGCAACGCGCGCGTCAAGACGCAGGAGTTCATATTTACCGTTGCGCGCATGCTGGTAGCTTTCCATGGAAGGCGTGGCGGAACCGAGCAGCACGGCCGCACCCTCGAGCTTCGCGCGCAGAATGGCGGTATCGCGCCCGTGATAGCGCGGAGATTCTTCCTGCTTGTAGCTGGCTTCGTGTTCCTCGTCCACGATAATGAGGCCCAAGTTTTCGGCGGGCGCGAACACAGCGGAGCGCGTGCCGACGACAACGCGCGCATCGCCGCGCCGCACGCGCCACCATTCGCGAGCACGTTCGGCCTCAGGCAATGCGCTGTGCAACACGGCGACAGTTTCTCCGAAACGAGCGCGACACAACCGGCCCATCCACAGTGTGAGCGCAATTTCAGGAACAAGGATGATGGCGGAGCGGCCGCGATCAAGCGCTTCCGCCACGCCGCGCAGATATACTTCGGTCTTGCCGCTGCCAGTAACTCCGTGCAGTAGACCTACGGCGAACTCGCTTCGTACCGCTTCATCCTGGCTCACCTGCGGCTTGCGGCAATCGAGCCAGCGCGCGATGGCAGCGGCAGCGCGCTCCTGATCGGGGTTCAACACGTTTGCCGGCGCTTCGAAATCTACATCCCAACGATCTTCTTCGGCGACGAGCGGCTCTTCCCAAGCTTTCAGCTTCCCCTGACGAAGCAAGCGATCGACAACGGTGCGAGTGACGTTCGCGCGTTCGAGGAGTAGCTTCAGCGGAAGCGGGCCGGATTCATCGACTAGCGTCTGGCGCAAGCGCGCTTCGGCGGCGCTGGGCTTATGACCGTTCGCGGCGGCGAGATCGGCGTTTTCATTCCAGGACACGATGCGTTGCGTGCGCGGCTTGCGTTCGCGAGAAATTTCCTCCGCGGCCAGATGCCCACGACGCAGAAGGCGCACTGCGGCGGCTTCCCCGCCCGGAAGCTGCGCGAGACGCGCCATGGCCAGAGGTCTTTCCTCGATCGCGATCAACTCGAGCAGCGCCCGCTCCGTGATCTCGATTTCGTTGCGGCTGAGCAACGCGCCGATGCGCGCAAAATGCGCGCGGCCCGCATCGGTTAAGTGCAGCACGCGCTCGATTCGCAATTCCGTAAGCGGCGGCAGCATGGCGCGGAAAACGTCACCCGGCGGCGCAAGATAGTAGGAGCCCACCCAGCGGCCGAGTTCGATCAATTTGGAAGAAAGCGCGGGGAGCGGATCAAGCACATGGGCAATTTCTTTAATGGATTGTGCTGTTGCGGCGGGCGCTTTCGATCTCTGAAAGCCATCCGCACGCGATTTCTTCGGCGGAAATGCCGGTGGATTATCGTGCAATTCGAGAACGACGCCGACCATCGCGCGGTTGCGAAAAGGAACCGCAACACGGCAGCCCGGCAGTACGACGCCATCCAACGACTCGGGGACCGCATACGTAAAGGTCGTTCGCAGCGGCACCGGCAGCGCGACTTCGCAATAGCGAGGCATCTGGAAGGCTGTAGTTTAACAGGAGGAATGAGCCGCGAGACGATCAGCGCTTCGGAGCGGGCTTCGGGGCCGTCAGGCCGAGCTCCGCGATCACCTTTTTCAAGTCGGCCCACACATCGGCCTTCGCGGGCGGATTGCGAAGCAGATACGCGGGGTGATAGGTAGGCAGCAGTTTCGCTCCGCGAAATGGAAACCATTGCCCGCGCACGCTGGACATCGAGCGGTTCGTGGCCAGCAGCGCTTGCATGGCGACGTTGCCCAGGCAGACGATGACCTTGGGCTTGATCACGTCAAGCTGGCGCAATAAGAACGGCGAGCAAATGGCGATCTCATCTTTTTCAGGCGTGCGATTTTCCGGCGGGCGGCACTTCACGACGTTGGCGATATAAACCTGTTCGCGCTTCAGCCCCATGGCCTCGATCATTTGTGTGAGCAACTGGCCGGCGCGCCCAACGAATGGTTCGCCTTTTAGATCTTCGTCGCGGCCCGGGCCTTCGCCGATGAAGACCAACTCCGCTTTGGGATTTCCCACGCCAAAAACAATTTTGTTGCGCTGTTCGCAGAGCCGGCAACGCGTGCAATCCCCGATGTCGGTTCGAATGCGCTCGAGCGAATCATCAACGATGCGATCGGCGGCGTCAAAGAGCGACGCCACGGAAGCTGCGGGAGCGATGAGACTACCGGGCTTGACGGCCGCAGGTGCTACTTCGGGCTTGCGAACTGGCATAGGAATGGGCGCGGATGGTAACGGTTGGGCAGCGAGCGGTTCCGCGGCCACGTCCGCAGGACTCACGGCTATTGCGCGGTCAAGATAAAAGCGGCGTAAGCCAATATCTTCAAAGTATTGGAACCAAGCGGATAAGCGGCGGTCCGGCGATGGAGAGGTACCGGGGCCGAGACCGTTCATGGGCGATTGGCGCGTGAAGGCGGCGCCGATGAAGATGGGTGCGAAGCCACTTGTTGCTGCCGCAAACGCAAAAGTTCATCGAGCACGCGGTGCGCGACATTGAGCTTGCTCATTTTGGGTAGCTCGACTTCCGGGCCCTCGCGGAAGAAGAGCGTAACGATATTCGTATTCACGTCGAAACCGGCCCCTTCGCGCGTCACGTCATTGGCAACGATCATATCCGCGCGCTTTGCGGCCAGTTTGGCGCGGGCGTGCTCGGCAACGTTTTGGGTCTCCGCCGCAAAGCCGACGATCAAGCGTTCGCGCGACTCCTGCGATTTGCCAGAGGCTACAAAGCGGTCGCGCGCAATATCGGCCAGAATATCCGCGGTCGGCGCAAGCTCAAGAGAGAGTGCCGCTCTCCCCCGCTTGATTTTCTCGGCTTGCGGCGCGCTAGGACGGAAATCCGCCACCGCTGCCGCCATGATCACGGCGGTAGCTTCGTGCAGACGTTCTCGCACGGCACGATGCACCTCATCGGCGGTGCGCACGCGCATCAGCTCGATGCCTTCGGGCGCATCCAGGGCAACCGGACCACTCACCAGAATCACCTTGGCGCCGCGGCGCCTGGCCGCTTCGGCCAGCGCATAACCCATCTTGCCCGATGAGCGGTTCGTCAGATAGCGCACCGGGTCGATATCTTCCTGCGTCGGCCCGGCAGTGACGAGCAGCGTCTCGTCCGCCAGATCGTGACGCACGCCCAGCACATCGAACACCCCCTGCGCGATGGCCTCAACACCCGCGAGCCGCCCGGCGCCTACCATACCGCACGCCAGGTAACCTTCATCGGGTGCGACGATACGCGCTCCGCGTAGCCGCAACGTCTCCAAATTCGCCTGCGTCGCCGCGTGCTCCCACATATTTACGTTCATCGCGGGAGCGATCACAACGGGCGCGGTGGTGGCAAGGTAGAGAGTGGTCAAGAAATCGTCGGCGATGCCCTGCGCGAGCTTAGCAATGGTGTTAGCCGTGGCGGGAGCGATGACCAGGCAATCGATGCGCTGCGCAACCGCGATGTGCTCGATCGCGCTCTCCACGTTCGCGGGGGCGCTATCTTCCACGGAAAACATATCGGTGATGACTTTGCGTCCGGTGAGGGCGGCAAATGTGAGGGGGGTGATGAATTCCTGCGCGTGGCGCGTCAGGATCGCCTCAACTTCCAATCCTTCTTGCTGGAGGCGTCGCACCAGCTCGGCGGCTTTATAAGCCGCCACGCCTCCCGTGACTCCGATTGCTACGCGCATCGGCAGGACCGGCAGCGCTAGCCGCTGCGGCGCTTGGCTTCCTCGGCGGCCGACGGTCCGACGGGAACCGGCGGAATATCGAATTCCAGCGTACCGCCCTGCAATTCTTCCATGGCAACCCGGGTGGGTTTCAGGGAGTGCGGATTCGCCACCATAGGAGGCGCTCCGTTCATCAGTTGCCGCGCGCGTCGCGAGGCAACCACTACGTAAGCGAATCTGCTCTCGGGCGCGCGACTTTGCTGTACCATGGTCATCTACCCTCCAAAGGATTCCAGAATGGTCTCGACGATCCGGCGCGCATGACCGTTTCGGCAACGAGCCGCGATACCAATGGCCTGCACCTCGCGCCCGGCCCGCTGGAGATCATCGTTCACCACGATGAAATCATACTGCGAGAAACTTTTCATCTCACCCCGCGCACGTTCCAGCCGCCGCGCGATTTCTTCGGGTGAGTCTTGCCCGCGCCCCACGATTCGGCGCTCGAGTTCGGCGCGCGAAGGCGGGACGATGAATATGGTAACCGCACGCGGCAATTTCTGGCGAATCTGCGCGGCGCCCTGAACATCGATCTCAAGCACAAGATCCATTCCCAGTTCCCGCGCCTGATCGAGCCATTTTCGCGGCGTGCCGTAACGATGCTTGCCGAAAACGCACGCATACTCGAGGAAGGCATCTTCCCGGACCATGCAGTCAAACTCTTCCTCTGAAACAAAATCATACCATTTTCCGGCGGACTCCGTGGCCCGCGGCCGCCGCGTAGTGCACGAGATGGAAAACATCGTGTTTGGCAGCTCGAGCAGCTTGGGCACGAGCGTCGATTTTCCGGACCCGGAAGGGCCGGAAATCACGAATACGATGGGTTCGCTCGGGGCTGCCGCGGTCATTCGATGTTTTGCACCTGCTCGCGCAACTTTTCGATTTCGGATTTAATTTCGAGAGCGAAATCCGTGATCTGCAGGCCGCCGGACTCGGCTCCAGAAGTCTTCGAGAGCAACGTATTCGCCTCCCGCTGCATTTCCTGGAGCAGAAAGTCGAGCTTCTTGCCGAGTTCACCGCCGATGGCAATCAGTTTACCAAATTGTTCGACGTGGCTCGCAAGACGCGCCAACTCCTCACTGGTATCGCTGCGTTCGGCGAGCATGGCGGCTTCCTGAGCCAGGCGCGCCGTGTCGAGATTGACGTCTCCGAGCAACTCCCTGAGCCGGGCCTCTAGGCGCGCGGCATATGCGGGACGGAGATTCACGGCCAGCGACTCGACTTGTTTGGCGTGCGAGGCGATTTGAGCGAGGCGAGAGCGCATCTCGGTTGCAAGCGCGATGCCTTCTGCACGCTGCATCTGGTCGAGACGCTCGACGGCTTGTTCGAGGCACGCGCCCACCTGCACCGCGAGGCCTGCTAATTCTTCCTCGCCCAACGCGCCGGCCGCGGCGCCGGAGGCCGCCACCACACCAGGCAAACGCATTAGCGCCACCAGGTCCGGCTCGGGAGCCGACGGAAACTGCCGGCGAAGCGCCTGCACTTCGCGGAGGTAGGTGTCCGCCAGTTCGCGATTGATTCTGACGGCGGCAGCTCCAGCAGCGTCCACGCGAACGTTGACGTCCACATGACCGCGCCGCAGGCGGTCACGCAGCACACGTCGAATTTCCGGCTCGAGCGCCTCGAGGCCTTCGGGCAATCGCAGATGCAAATCGAGGAAACGATGGTTTACGCTGCGCAAGCTCACGCGCAAGGCCCAGCCGTCATGTTCGAGGCGCGCTTCCGCAAAACCCGTCATGGACTTCAGCGCGGACTTCCCGGAGCTTTCCGGCGAATTCGTGCGGGCAACCGGAGAACTCATAAGGCGCCTGGCACCGGGCCCGCAGCGGCGGGTGCAGAGTGTACCGGCGCGTCGCTTTCCGCGAACTGCATTTCATAGAGCCGCGCGTAGAGGCCGCCTTTGGCGAGCAATTCCTGATGCGTGCCCACCTCGCTGATTGTGCCTTCATCGAGCACGACGATCTTGTCCGCGCGGCGAATGGTGGAAAGGCGATGCGCAATCACGAAGACCGTTCGGCCGATCATCAAATTGGCCAGGGCGTTTTGGACGAGCTTATCGGATTCGGAGTCCAGCGCAGAAGTCGCTTCGTCCAGAATGAGGATGGGCGAATCCTTCAAGAGAGCTCGCGCGATGGCGATGCGTTGGCGCTGGCCGCCGCTCAAACGCTGCCCGCGATCGCCGATCAACGTTTGGTAGCCATCGGGCATTTCCTCGATGAAGTCGTGGGCGAGCGCCGCTTTCGCGGCGGCGATCACCCGCTCGCGCGCCATGTTTGGATGGCCGTAACAGATGTTATTCCAGATCGTTTCATTGAAGAGAATCGTTTCCTGCGTGACGATGGCGATCTGGTCGCGCAACGATCGCAGCGAAACATCGCGCAGATCGTAGCCGTCCATGCGCACCGCACCCGAAGTGGGCGAAAAGAATCTGGGCAATAAGTTGAGCAAAGTAGTCTTCCCTGCCCCGCTCAGACCGACAATGGCGACGATTTCTCCGGCGCTGGCCGTCAAACGAATGTGGCTCAGCGTCACACCCTGTCCCTCATAGGCGAAATCGACATCGTCAAACTCCACCATTCGCGAAAACGGCGGAAGCGCAATGGCACCCGGCTGATCCGGCCGCTCTTCTTCGAGGGACAAATAATTGAACACTTGTGTGGTGGCGCCGCGCGCCTGCTCGAGCTGCTGATAGAAGGAGCCCATGCGCTTGACGGGAGCATACGCGGTCAGCAAGGCCACCACAAACGTCATGAACTCGCCTTCGGTGAGGATACCGTGATTGATCTCATTGCGGGCGTAAAGGAGAATCATCGCCAGAACCACGGCGCCGAGAATGTCCATGAACGGCGAGGTGATCACATACGCCATCACCCAACGCACATTTTCTCGCAGCCAACGGCGAGAGGTTTCTTTGAATTTCGCGATCTCGAAATCTTCCATGCCAAATGCTTTCACAACGCGGTTGCCGGCGATATTTTCCTGAATGATTTGCGTGAGCTCGCCCAAACGCGCCTGGCTCTTTTCGGAAGACCTGCGGATACTGCGGCCCAGCTTGCCGATAGGCCACGCGACGAGTGGGATCAGTAACATCGAGCCGAGCGCCATCTTCCAGTTCACAAAGAACATCACTGCCGCGAGGGCCGCGAGACTGAATACCTGGTGAAGCGAATCGGCGAGCCAATCGGAAAGCGTGTTGCGCACCCTCTCGACATCGCTGATCACCGCGGACATCAGTCGCCCGATGGGGTGATTCTGGAAAAAACCGATGGGCTGGCGGATGAGCTTACCGAAAATTTGATTGCGAAGATCGGTAACCACCGCGAGGCCGATGTATTGCACGATCATGGTGCCGCTGAATTCGGCGATGCCCTTGACGATGGCGATCGCCAAAAGCGAAATCGCAAAGATGGTCCACGGATTATGAATGGTGCTCGGAAAGAACGAATTTAGATAGATCGTCCGGTGATTCCAGGGCAGCGTAACGAGCGGCGAGGCGTTTCCATCACTGGAGGGTTTCAAAACGCGGTCAAATACGGGCCGCACCATTAATGCGGTGAACCCTTCTGCGGCGCCAACCAGGGCCATCAAGATCACCGCCAATACCAGGCCCCACCGGTAACGACGCACGGCGCCAAAGAGCCTGCGAAATTCGAGTGGAATCTTCAACGCGTTTTGTCCCGCAGAACAGGCGCTCCGCCTCGGAGCTCCGCAACGCTACGAACGCGAGCATTAAATGTCAAGCTTAGGAAAGTCACTTGCTCAGGTCACGATGAATCACTTTTGTAGCATAGCCGTGTTTCGCCAGAATCTTGCGCATTGACTCTGCGAGCATTACGGAACGGTGCCGGCCACCCGTGCAGCCGAAAGCAATCGCCAAATAGCTCTTGCCCTCGCGAATGTAGTGCGGAATCAAATAGACGAGCAGACCTTCGATTCTCTGCAAGAATTCGCCGGTTTGCGGGAACGAGCGGATGTAACTCGCCACCCGGCGGTCTTTCCCCGAGTAGCGGCGCAGACGCGCGACAAATTGCGGGTTCGGCAAGAAGCGCACGTCGAAGACCAAGTCGGCATCGGCCGGAATGCCGTAGCGATAGCCAAAACTAACGACCGAGACGAGCATCGATTTCTGGTCGCGCGTATCGAAGCGGCGAGTAATGAATTGCCGCAATTCGTGAACGTTGAACTTTGTCGTGTCAATTACGACATCGGCCAGCTTGCGAATCGGCGCCATCAGGCGGCGTTCGCGAGTGAGGCCGTCGCGCACGGGCCGATCGTGACCCAAAGGATGCGGCCGGCGTGTCTCGCTGAAACGGCGCAGCAGGGCTTCGTCCGAGGCCTCGATAAACACAAGCTCCGCCTGCACGCCGTTATGGCGGAGGGCTCGCACCGTCTCAGGGAGCTTGGCAATCTGTTCGCCTTCGCGAGCGTCCACCAGCAACGCGGCGCGGGAGATTTCCTCCTCGCCGCCCATGGGGAGATCGGCAAAGGTGCGGATCAGTCCGACGGGAAGGTTGTCGACGCAGTAGAAACCAAGGTCTTCGAAAGTCTTGAGGACGGTGCTTTTGCCCGATCCGCTCAGTCCCGTAAGGATCACGAGGTGGCGGCGGTCTCGGGTCCGCGTGGGCTTCATGGCCTGGGGCGCCCTAAACCTTGACCCGGCGCTGGTGAGTACTCGGAATCTTTAGGTCTTCGCGATATTTCGCGACCGTGCGGCGCGTGACCTGAATGCCGGCGTCGCTCAGCTTCTTAGCGATGGCATCGTCGGTCAGAGGCTTGGAGGTGTCTTCTTCCTCGATCATTTTCTTCACGAGGCGCTTCAGCGAGAGCAGCGACATATTGCCGCCCTCCGGACCGTTCACCGATTCCGAAAAAAAAGACCGCAACTCCACCACACCCTGCGGCGTGTGCGCGTACTTGCTGGAAACGGCGCGGCTAACCGTGGAAGGATGCACGCCGACTTCTTCGGCAACTTCCTTGATCATCATGGGCTTCAAATGATCGGGACCAAAGTCCAAATACTCGCCCTGGCGGCGAATGATGGATTGGCAAACGCGCAAGATAGTGTGTTTTCGCTGCTCGATATTTTTGAGAAGCTGATAAGCGGCGGTAAAGCGCTCCTTCACATAGTTGCGAACGTCGCGGTCGGCGGCGTCGCGCGAAAGCAAACGCCGGTACGTCGGGCTGAGCCGCAGTTGCGGCAAATCATCTTCATTCACAAAGACTTGCCACTGGTCATCCACCTTGCGGAAATAAACGTCGGGTTCGACGAGCCGCGGCTGCGTCTTGTTGTAGCGCAGACCAGGACGAGGATCGAGCCTCCGGATCACGTCCATCGCGCGCTTCACCAGCTCCACGGGACGATTCAAAGCTCGCGCAATATCCTTGGGCTGATTGGTCTGCAGAAGCCGCGTGAGCGGTGAATCCACTTCCAAGGGACTATCGCCGTTGGCGGCATTGGGCCGTTTCGGCAAACATTCCGAGACGATCTGTTGCGCCAGCGTGTTCTGCGGGTCGAGCGCGCGAAGCTGCAATAGCAGGCACTCGCGCAGGTTGCGCGCCCCTACACCCAGCGGATCGAGTTCGTGGACGACGGCGAGGGCTTCCTCCACGTCTTCCATCAAATAGTTGCCGTTTTTCGCAAGCTCTTCGAGGGAGGCCGTGAGGTAACCGTTTTCGTCCAGATTGCCGATAATCACTTCCGCGATGGCGGACACCTGCTCGGAGCAGATCGTGGCGCGCAATTGCCACTCGAGGTGCTCGGTGAGGCCGGTGGGAGACGAGAGAAACTTGTCAAAAGACGGCTGCTCTATGATTTCGCGCTCGCGATTGTGGTCGCTTTCCTGCGGCCCACTGTCCAGGTATTGATAAAGGGCAGAAACGTCAAACTCGTCAAACGGGTTGCGCTCCGGCGTTTCGGGGACCTTCTCGGTTTCAGCCTTTACGAACGTCTCATTGCTGTAGTCTTCGCTGACGGGCAGGTCTTCGGTGACTTCCTCAAGTACGGGGTTTTCCACCAATTCGTGATTGATCATCTCGCGAAGTTCGAGCCGGTTCAGCGCGAGCACGCTGACCATCTGTACCAGGCCCGGCGTCAGAATCTGCCGCTGAGCGACCCGCAGGTGAAGTTTGGGTTGAAGCCAATTCATGATCGGATGTGCCCGTGTGGCCGCAAGCCCTTAATGGAGCCGGAACCGCTCGCCCAGGTAAACGCGCCGGACTTCGGAGTCCTCGCTCAACTCCTTGGGCGTGCCCGAGAATAAAACGCGGCCGCTGCTGATGATGTACGCCCGGTGCGTAACGGATAGAGTGGCCGCCACATTGTGATCGGTGACCAGGACGCCGATCCCGCTTTTGCTCAATTCTGCGATCATCCTCTGCAAATCCACAACCGTCAATGGATCAATCCCGGAAAACGGCTCGTCCAGCAGGATAAAAGCCGGCTCCAGAACCAGGGACCGGGCGATCTCCAGGCGGCGGCGTTCGCCTCCGGAGAGCGAGTACGCCCGATTATACCGGACATTCTCGAGCCCGACCTGCGCCAAAAGCTCTTCCAAACGGTCGCGTTGCTGTTCGGGCGTGAGAGAGAGGGTCTCAAGCACGGCAATCAAGTTCTCTTCTGCCGTTAACTGGCGGAAAACTGAGGGCTCCTGGGGCAGGTAGCTGATACCACTGCGAGCCCGTTGGTACATGGGAAAATCGGTGATTTCCTCCCCGTCGAGCAGCACATGCCCGGCATCCGGTTTGGCCAAGCCAACCAGAATATAAAACGTGGTGGTCTTTCCGGCACCGTTGGGCCCAAGCAGCCCAACTACTTCACCCTGTTGGACTTCCAAGCTAACGTTGTTGACGACCCGCCGCCCCCGGTATGACTTGCTGAGCTCGACAGCCTGAAGTGTTTGTATCACCGGCTCATTTCTCGATCCGGCGGCGTACAGTCTTTGATCCCTCTTCTGACTGCACGAGAATCGTATCATCGGCTATATAGAAGGTCAATTGCCGCCCGGTAGTTGTATTTCCAGAAGTATCAGATAGCGTTGGAGTTCCACCCGACAACACCACTTTGCCCTCCGTCGCGAGGTACTCGCCATGCTCGGCTGTTCCGCGGCGGTCATCTTGGGAGATATGGACATCGCCCGAGGCAGTGGCGTGGTCAATGCGCTGCTGCGTGCCCCCCCCAGGACCAGCCGCCGCAGGAGTGAAAAATAGGTCGCCAGATTGCGCATTGACGGTAATGTCTTGCGCATCAGCCTCAAATCCCCGGTCCAGATGCGCCCGAGCCTGGTCTTGCCAATAGGTAAGGGTTCCCGAGGTAACGTGCCACACACTCGGCTGACCAGGTCCAACTCGGGCCGATTGCGATGTGGCTTTTTCCGGCGAGCGGGTCTTTCGTGCCGATACCGGTGCGTCGGGTCCGGGCACATGCCCTGCTGCCACGGGCGGGGCTTGGAGGAAAAGCCCGTGGACGTTGCCGCGCGCATCGATCTGATTCGCTTGGCGATTCAGCTCAATCTCATCGGCCTCCACGGTCGAGTCGGCTTGCCACAACCGGGCACGGCCAGTATAGAGAGCTTTGCCGGTTTGAGAATTAGCCCTGAGGTGATCGGACTTGACGTGCGCAGGCTGTGGGCCGAAATTCGGACCCGCCACCCCCGCGCCCGAAGACTTCAAATAGGTGGTGAGAACATGCCCCTCGCCGCCCATTTCGCTGCTGGTCTGATCGAAAGTGAGCTTATCCGCAATCGTGAGCGTTTGCGAATCGGAGGCCTGCGCAGCCCCCAAGAGCGTCATCAGGCCAGCTTCACGCGAGAATTCCCCCCGATCAGCTTGGGCGTTCCGGTCGGCGCTGTGGACTCGGACGTTTCCTGTCTGGACGATGGACGCCCACTGCCCGGCGTTGTCAAAAGTTGCCTCGAGTTCCTTCGAGGTGGAGGTTTGGGGAGGTTGGCCAGGCTGTGTTCGCTCCACTTCGGAGCCATTGTGGCCCAACAACCGGCTCAATCGGTTCCGTGCGCCAAAATCCATTTCGATTTTCTGCGCCGTGAGTCGCGTGCTACGCAACGCTCTCGAAGGCTTAGAGGAATGGGTTGCCGCGGAGGTAGCGGGTTCTTGCCAAATCAAGGTACCCGGGGCAAGCGTCTCTAAATGCTGCAGGACAAGACTCGAGTGTTGGCCGGGAGGTCCCGTGCCGGTATCGGCGAAGTCCAGCCGCACTGCGGAGGTATCCAGATGGCGCGATAATTCGGACTCCTGCGCATCCAGCCGAACTGAATCAGTGGCCGTGATCACGCGAGGCTGGTTGACCTTCAAAGCCATCTGAATATCGAGGTGGCCTGCCGTCATGCGATCCTCGGCCGCGCTGGTCTTCATTTCTGCTTCGATATCGCCGGATGCGTGAAGAGTTTCGATCCAGCCCGCTGGGGCGACATCAGCCACAAACTCATTGGCGAGTATGGACGAAGAAGGGGCGCCAGCGCCGGTGGAGTGAACCTCAGCACGATGCCCTGGAGTACCGTTCGCGATCATGCGATGAACCTTGAACTGGGGGTCGAGCGCGACGTTGAGTACGGCACTGCGAAGCTCACGCACGCCTCCTGCCACATTCTGCGTGGCGAGCACCGGTCCGTGGACCAGCAGAACACGCGAACCGCCGTTATATTCGAGGCTGCTACCGGCAATGTCGACGGGCGGCAATGTCTGCGGAGACTTGTGCGCCGCCGAGGCTTCCGCAGGCGGCCGGAGCTTCATGCGAACTTCGTGGAGAAGCTCCATTCCGCCATCTTGAGAATGGTACTTGGCACCGACGGCGTGAATTTCTCCCGAGGGCAATTGGAAGTCCACGGGTTGGTCCGTCGAAGCGTCACCCGAATCGCGATCGAATGAAACGCCCCGTGTGACTACGTGGATCACTTGTGGGTCCGCCTCGCCGGCCGCCGGGCTCTGAGCCGAAGCGGCGGTACCGGCAGGATTCGCGGAACGTTTCGCTTGCTCCGCGCTCTGCAACTCCATCCGTACTTCGCCGGCACAAACGATCTGTCCGGAGTCCGGCTGGTAGTCACAAGCGTGCGTGTGAATGTTGTCGGCCCGCGAGCCATCCGCGCCATAAACGCTGATCCACACATCCTGCAGCGCGGTGCGATTCCTGTCCTTAAACTCAATGGCGTGCGCGGCGCGAATGGTGAAAAGCGTACCGGTTCGCGTGGTCTTCGAATAAGAAAATGTTTGCGACGTCTTTTCCACGTACACGGGGACCGGCGGCGGGGCGTTCCTGGCATCGAGCCGATCCTGCCAGGCACGGCGCAGATAAATCCCCAGCACCGCCAAAGCGATGGCCGCCGCCAAACCGGCGGCGATACGCGCGTAACGATTCGCCTGACTTGTTCGCATGATGGGCGCAGGCCGCGCCTCAAATCATTTTAGACTATTTCAGCGGCACGCCCGCGAGAACGTATCGAAAACGCCGCTAAGGAAAAGCATCGTTCCAAACTTCACCGCAGGCGTTCATCCAGCCGGCAATGTCACGCACGGATTCCTAGAATTCGAGCCGAGCTTGAAACGCCAGCATGCGTGGCGAACTGTCTCCACCCAAACCGACACCCAACAAACCCGTGGGAGGCGAGGTCGTATATGTCAGCGCTCCAAAGCCCACCTGCGTGGTGGGTTTGCCTGGCACTCCGGCCAGCACCAAGCTCGGCAATCCAAAATTGGGATGGTTAAAAACATTGAAGAATTGAGCGTCAAATCGCAACTTCACTCGCTCCGTGAGGGGAAACCATTTCGTCAGGTAGAAATCACTCCAGAAGAAATCAGGTCCGCGCAGCGCGTTGCGTCCCAGGTTTCCGAACTGGCAATTCGCCGGACTATCCCCACCGTAGCAGGCCCCGGTGCTCGGATCGACGGCGGAAGAGAAAGCGTTCGGGTTGAGCCACTGGATGGTTCCGGGTTGCGTCACGTTTGCAAGGAAACTGTGTTCGTATAAGGGAACGCTGGGCACCACACTGGCGAATTGAGGACCACTGCCGTTCACGATGCCATCTCCGTTGGCCGAGTAGGGAGTACTGAGAACCGAGAATGGAACTCCGCTGTGCCATAGAAATGTTCCCGACACTTGCCAACCATTCACCGCGTAGGCCAGCGAATGATTCTTCACTTTGAGCGGCAACTGATAGACGTATTGTGCGGTGAGATTGCCGCGGATGTCATAATCGCAAGGGCCATAGTTGCGGGCAAGATCGTTTGGCAGGGGCGACAGAATTCCTCCAGCCGCGAACTGTAGAAAGCCGCCATTCGAAACTTCGTCCATGCAGCGGCTCCAGGTGTAGTTAATCTGGCCTTGCAGGCCGTGGCCTAGGCGTTTCATAGCGGTGAGTTGCAGGCCGTTATAGTGGCTTGTAGCGCCGGTGGCAAATTGCGTGACCGCGCCGAACCTTGGATCGGTTGGCCGCTCATAGGGGAATGGCGCGAAACAGCCGTTGCACACCGTCTGATACCCGTTCACCTGCTCGGTATATGGCTGGTTGATGGCACGAGTGCCGACGTACTGGGCCTTGACGCTAGCGCTGCTTCCGAATTGATGTTCAATTCCCACACTCCATTCCATGAAGTATGGCGCGTGTAGCTCCCCACTCGGCACGGCGGTGATGGCGACGGGAGGAATACAGGAGGCAGGATTGGCTAGCGGCGAAGCGCAGGAAAGCTGGCCCTGCTGGAATCCAGAAACGAAGGACTGGTTTGCCGCCGACACGGCGTTGATGGCGCTACCCGGTACGCCGGGTGCGATTTCCGAGCCGCCCACGTTGCCGAGCAGGCCGCCTTCGAACGTTTTCGAATAGGGCGGATTGACGCCGATCAAATCGGCGACCGTGCCGGGTAGCAGATCGCTGAACAGGCCAAATCCGGCGCGGACAACTGTGTTGGGCTCGAATTGCCACGCTATCGCGCTTCTCGGCTGCAAGATAGCGATCGGTGTGGAGGAAAATAGATTACCAAGATGCGTTTGAATCACGGCACTGAGCGGCTGATTCACGTCATGCGAAATCGAGTCAAAGGAACCGCCGAGACGCCCAATTTCGTCATGTGGATTGAGCGGGTTCGAGTTGAATGTATCCCGAACCCCGAAGGTCCAAGTGAGTCTTGGCGTCAGCTTCCAGGTATCTTGCGCGTACAAATCAACATTCAAGAAGCGAAAGGGTTCGTTGCCAGCCTGGGGAAAGGCCTCGAGCGCGGTCGAGCCGACTCCGTAGATGTATTGTGGCAGGGTTGTATAAGTGATCGTGGGTACAGTGCCCTCGCCGAAATCGTAGTCGTTCAAGCGAAAGATACGCGTGTTGGTTCCGAAGCGCAGTTCGTGTGCCCCACGCGTCCACGCCATGTTGTCATTCAGGAAGAAACGCGACGCGCGGCGGCCTTGCACCCAAGTATTGTCCAGCCCACCTACAGCCGTGAAAGGAGCGTTGGCGCCACTTCCCTGCAGGACCATCGGGAAGGCAGATAGCGTCTTCTGAAAATCGCTTGGACCGAAAAGACTCTCGTACCAGGAAAACCCGGGGTTGAAATAGTTCACAAGGTTCTGCGAAAAAACGTGCGTGTAGCCGGCGGCAAAGGAATAGAGAGGCTGCGGTGAAATGGCGTCAAATAACGGATTGATCGGATCGGTGTAGGCAGCCTGCAGACCGGTGTCGGCCTGAAGGCGCAGCCAGGCGGTGTTCTTGTCGCTGATGTTGTAATCCAGGCGAAGCGTTTGCACTTGTTCGTGGTCGTCGCTCGAGTGCGAGGTGCTTTGCCGATTGGCGCAGCCGTTTCCGTTGGGCGGATCGCCATTCGCCAGTGTGCCGTTTGAATTCAATGGACAGCCGGGCACGGCGAGAGGTATGCCGCTAGTGTTTCCATAGAGCGAAAACATCTTCTGATAGAACGGCACGGACTGCGGAGACGGCTGATAAACGGATCCGGTGATCGAATCCCTTCCACCCAGGGGAAGCTGTTCGAGGACGTAGTTCTGAAATGCCGGGGTCGGTACCGTAGTGGCCGTGACGATGGGAAGCGCGATGCGCACCCATTCGCTGTCTATAAAGAAGAAAAGTCTATTGTGCGCGATCGGGCCGCCGACGCTGCCTCCGAAATGATTTACGGTTGAGCGAGGCTTGTGGTTGCCGGAGGTTGCATTCGTGAAGAAATCGGCAGCGTTCAAAACAGACCCGTTCCATAGCTCGTAGATGTTTCCGTGGAATTGATTCGTACCGGATTTGGTTACGTAATTGATCTGCGACGCGCCATAGCGTCCCTGGTCTACGGAATACGAAAGGGTATTCACGGTAACTTCCGAGATGGAGTTCAATCCGAGAACGAGATTTGTGGAAAGGCCGCTGTTGAGATTTGTAAGTGGATCGTTCGTCTCCAACCCATCCACGATATAGCCGTTCGAAAGGGCCGGCAGACCGTTGAATTCCACGTTGCCGTAGCCGTTGGTGCCGCCGACGAAATCATTCCCGCTGCCGGCGGTATTGATCAGCGCCCCTGCGGCAAATTGGAGTGGGTAGGTAAGGTCGCCGCCGGGGTTCGGGAGATTCTCAAGGGCGGGCGCTGCCAGGGTGGTTGAGGTGTTGGCGTTTTCCGGATTAAGAAGCGGCGCGTCGCCATTCACTTCCACAATCTGTCTTGTTGCGGCGACCTTCAAAACAAAATGGACCGTCTGCTTTTGGCCCAGAGCGGAAACCACATTGCCACTTTCCTCGGGCGCAAAGCCCTCCGCTTCGCCACGAACCGTGTAAGCGCCTGGGATGAGTTGCGGGAAATTAAAACGGCCTGCCGAATCGGTCTTTGCGACGCGTTTCGCGCCGGTTTCATGATTGACGATCGTCACCGTGGCGCCTGGAATGGCGGCGCCTGCCGAATCCGTGATCTGACCCAGGATGGCACTGGTCGTTTCACCCTGGGCGCAGACCGCGCCGGCAAGAAGCGTCAAGAAAGGAAAGACAAGCAAAGCTACAACAACGATGCGCGACATGTGAGCCCGCTCGCGAGGCTTGTTTGCGGGCCATTCCACGGTCCAGTAGGGACAACCTCGGCTAATGACTGATATTAATCATAGTTAAGACAGGATGTAAAGCGAAGTATCGCCAAATGCAGGGCGACCCTTGAGCGTGGGCGCGGTTCATCGTCGCTGAAATGGACGGGCGAAATTATTTGGTAACCAGAAAACCTTGGCCGGTGGCGGCGACGCCGTCTCGCGTGGAATTCTTCACCGAGTACATGGCCTCGTCGGCGAGCTGCAAGAGCTGTACCTTGGTCTTTGAGTCGGACGGATAGCAGGCCAGTCCTACGCTGGCCGTGATTTGAATATCGAGACCTTCCGCTTGCAGCCATACCGTATCGCCAATCAGCTTGTGCAAACGGCGCGCCGCGATGCAGGCGCTTTCCTTCGAGGTTTGTGGCAGCAAAACCACGAATTCGTCCCCGCCGTAGCGAAACGCAAAATCAATCAGGCGGCAATGCGACTTGAGGACTTGCCCAATCTCGGCCAGCAGCTTTGAGCCGACAAGGTGGCCGTAGGTGTCGTTAATGCGCTTGAAATGATCGAGGTCGGCGAATATCACCGAAAATTCGTAGCCGTAGCGCTGCGATCGATAGATTTCCTTGTCCAACACCGAGTGCAGGTGGCGCGCATTGTAGAGGTTCGTGCAGTCATCCGTGATGGTGAGCTCATGGATGCGCTCGACGTGCCGCGCGTTCTCGATGGCGATCGCGGCGAAATCCGCTAGAGCTTCGAGTAACGCCATATCGCGATTATCAAACCCGTCGGGGCCGACGCAATTCACCAGTTCGATCACGCCTAGGCAATGATCGCGAAAACGTACCGGGATCGCGACGATCGAGCGCGTCTCCGTCCTCGTTTGCTCGTCCACCTTGGCGAAAAAACGCGTATCCTTGCTGACGTCCGGTACAATCACGGCGCGGCCATTTTGCGCCACCCATCCGGCAATTCCCTGCCCCAACTTGATGCGCACATCGCGCAGCGCCTCGGAACCTTTGCCGATGGCTAACTCGAAGTGGAGCTCCTGCGTCGCCTCGTCAAGCAACAGCATGGACCAGGTGTCCGGGCGGAGAAATTCGTCAATCTTCTCCATGATCGTGTTCAGAACCTGGTCGAGCTGGAGCGAACTGGTGAGCGCTTTGCCGAGTTCGTGGAAAACGGCGACCTCGCCAGACTGGCGGGCATCCAGCGGCCTTGGATTGCGGCGGCGTTCAACGCCGTCAAATCGGATAGGTTCGGACACTCGATCCCTGGGCTCTTAGAATACGCTAAGAAACTGGCCAGCCATGCCTGCAAGGCACCAGTTTCTCTTTTAGCATTGCTGGGGATAAGGCGCAATCGCGACGTGGTACAGCTGTTCCTGGGTAACGACAGCGGCCGAACTGATGAGCACGCGCAGAACCACCATCAGCTCGGCTCCCATGCTTGGCCGATGTTGAAGGTAGATACTAGAGGCGCGCCGGTCAAATCTGTCGAGCGTTGGCATCATGGAGCGATTCTCGTTTATGCCCCAAAACGGCGCGCTCTTAGAAAAGGCGATTCCGATTGAGCGGAAGTCTCCCACGGCTCGACTTTGACGTTTTGATTCTCGGCGCCGGCGCCGCCGGGCTGCTGTGCGCGATCGAAGCCGGCAAACGCGGGCGACGCGTGGTGGTGATCGAGCGCGCGGCTCATCCCGGCAAGAAAATCCTGATTTCCGGTGGCGGCCGCTGCAATTTCACAAACCTTCATTGCCAACCGGAAAACTTTCTATCCGCAAATCCGCACTTCGCAAAATCCGCGCTCGCCCGGTACACGCCGGCGGACTTCATTGCCCTGGTCGAGAAGCACCACATTCCCTATCACGAAAAGGCGAAGGGACAGCTCTTCTGCGACCGCTCCGCGGACGACATTCTGCGGATGCTCGAAACAGAATGCCAGGCTACGGGAGTAAAGATCTTCTCAGGAAGCACTATCCGCGAGGTCGAGCGCACGACTGAATTCATCGTTCGGTGTGATTCGGCGAACTTTCATGCGCCGGCTCTGGTGGTCGCGACGGGCGGGCTTTCCATCCCCAAGATCGGAGCTACGGCCTTCGGTTACGATTTGGCGCGCCAATTCGGTTTGAGGGTACGCAAAACGCGGCCCGGTCTTGTGCCATTTGTGCTGGGGCCGGCAGATCGTAAGCAGTATTGCGATCTGGCTGGCGTTTCCGCAGAGATCATCGTTTCCGCGGATCATCATTCTTTTCGCGACAAGATGCTCTTCACGCACCGCGGCGTCAGCGGACCGGCCATTCTGCAAATCTCATCGTATTGGAACGCTGGCAATCCGATTCGCATTGATCTGGCGCCCGGGCACGATATGGCCGCGGCGATTCGCGCCGGTAAAGTTCGGAATCTGGCAAGCGCCCGCGCTGCATTCACAGGGCTTCTGCCGCAGCGATTCGCCACTCGCTGGCTTGACCTGCACGCGCCAAGCGCATGGAACGATGAAGCGTTGGCGGCGCTCGATCGCCAGGTCCACGAATGGATTCTGCGGCCCGTCGATACGGAGGGTTACGAAAAAGCCGAGGTCACGGCTGGCGGCGTGGATACCGATGAGCTGTCAAGCAAAACGATGGAAAGCAACAGGGTGCGCGGATTATTTTTCATCGGCGAAGTGGTTGACGTCACCGGCCAACTCGGCGGCTACAATTTCCAGTGGGCCTGGGCCTCGGGCGCCGCAGCAGGCCGAGCGTTGTGAGGCCGTTTCTTGGATCTGTCTTCAAACCGGCCTGACGCCTATTTTGCTTTCTGCAGCGTGCGGCATTGCTCGAATGTCTTGTCGAGCTTCAGAGTGCCAAGTTGCAGACCATCCTTGGCGATGAACGTGATAGGACCCGCGCAAGCAGGCTCTCGATCACCTGACGCGCTGGCGATGAGGCGATATTCACGGCCTTCGTAAAGGATGATGTCAGCATCGCCGTTTTCATCCGCGGTGGCTGATAAAGCGTTGATCGGACTCAGCGGATCGCTCGCGATTACATGGGCCTTAGTCACCGGGGTTCCATCGGGATTGACAACATGAACGTGAGAGCTGACGCGGCGCAGGACCGGAGTGGACACCAGGTTTATATTTTCGATGCTCGCGGATGGGTCCACATGAATGAGTTTTGCGGACGATGAATTGGCGCCAGAAGGGTAAAAGACAGGAGCGTGAGGTTCATCGTTGAATGGTCCCAAATAATAGAGGGCTACCCAATAGTCTCCCGGCTGGACTTTGGAAAAATCGTAATTCCCGTCGACATCGGTTCGCTCGTAGCTCACAATGTCAAACCCAGTCCGGTTTTCCGCTGGCCGTAAGAGCCCGATCCGCGCGCCAGAGACAGGACTACCTCCGGCATCGGCGACCGTGCCTTTGATGTGAGTGTCGTGCCGGATTGCCCAGTCTACCTCGACGCATCCCTTTGCAGCGAGCGTGACGCCGACCGAGTCCTTCTCCAAATTGACATAACCTGCTGGTAGGATTGCGGTCAGCGTATACGTGCCCGGCGGGAGGCCGTTGAACGAATAGCTGTGATCTTCCCCGGAAAAGGTAGTGCGGCTTTCCGATCCAGCGAGCGTTACCTTGATGGACGGAATCTCAGTAACGCCATAGCTCATGGCGACTTTCCCGAAGATATTGGCTGTGGGCGGTGCCGTGGGATAAGCTCTGAGCCAGGCGAGATCGGAATCCTGATCGGGATCTTCGACGAGATGGTTTGGGAGACAGATCGATGTTTGCACCGTCCCCGTTTCTGGATTGAAAGTTGCGAAGACGATGTATTCCTTACCTTCCTCAAATTGTCCATTGGCTCCGCTGATTATGATTTCGCGGTCAGGAGTTCCTTTGAACGCTTCGACTACTTCGAACCGGAAATCCTCGGTCATCACGGACTCATAGGTCCGCACAGTGCTGCCATCGGGACGGGTGAATTCGTGCATTGGTGACGCGTGCTGGATGGTCGCGATCACACGGCCGCGGAATATCAGCGGGGCTTCCTCAAACGCCGCACAGATGGTAATCGTCGCCGGGCAGGTGGCCGCTTGGACGGAAAGACATAAGAAGAGAACCAAGACCGGGGCCAGTCGGCGCATGGGCGGATCTCCTCCGCCGCTTAGTTTAACTCTCACGCTTGGGGTTGGGAAATTACCGTCCGCCAAGAACTCCGAAGCTTAGGTACCGCCCGTAATGCTCGGTTCGAGTAAGAAGTCTGACGCGTACTACTACGCGCATCGGCCCCGCTGAGCGTGTAACACTTTTCTCCCGTCCCGTAACCATCCTTGGGCGCGCGATCTCAACGATAGACTTCGGCTGTCGCTACCGAGTCTGAACCGAATAACGGCGCGTCGCTGTGGCCCCCTCCGATAACCAGGACCCGACCGTCGCGAAGCAAAGTTGATGTATGCCAGAAGCGGCCGTCAGCCATGCTGCCGGTCTGAACGAAGGATCTCGAACCAGGATCGTAGATTTCTGCCGTTGGGGTTGGCGCATATCCGACATAAACTTCCGGCACCATAGGGATTCCCCCGACGACCAATACGGTCCCGTCAGCCAGTGCCGTCGCAGTGTGATTGGTGCGCGGTACGGCTAAGTTTGGGCCAGCCACAAACTGTCCCGTAGGCGGGTCGTAAATTTCCGTGCTGGCAAGGACTTCAGTATTTGCTCCACCTATCACCAAAACTGATCCATTACTGAGTAGAGTTGCTGTATGGCCTTCCCGTGCCGATGACAGGTTGCCAGATAGAGTGAAGGAGCCAGATTGGGGATCGTAAATCTCGGAGGTTGCCAACGCATTTGTGGTCAGGATTGCTTGATTCATGGCGCCGTCTTTCCCTCCCACTATTAATACTTTCCCGCTCGGCAACATGGTTGCCGTGTGCGCTGAGCGAGCCACAGCCATGCTTCCAGTCGTCGAAAACGTCTCGGTTGTCGGATCGTAGATCTCAGCACGGGCGTCCGATGAACCTCCGACGACCAGCACTCGGCCATCACTGAGCAAGGTTGCAGTGTGACCTGAACGTGCTACAACCATGCTGCCCGTGTTCGCAAATGTCCCGGTGGTTGGGTCATAGAGCTCAGCCGCCTGAGTCGGCGGCGTGTTTGTAGGGTAGCCGCTAAACTCGTCTCCGCCTGCGATCAAAACCTTTCCACTTTGCAAAATCGTTGCCGTATGAAATTCTCGCCCGACTAAAGGTTGTTGAATTGTCACGAAGTGATCGACGGAGGGATCAAACAGCTCCGCAGATGCAATTGGTATTAAAATGTCATCAATATCAAAATATCCACCGTCAATGACAAGCACCGTACCGTCCGACAGGAGAGTTGCCGTGTGCGCCGCTCTCGGTTGGGACATACTTCCAACATACGCGAAACCTGATTGCACCACCGTAATGGCTGCGATTGCGGTATTGATCGTGTTTGCGGTCTCGGTTGCAACCACATGATAGGTCCCCGTGGTCGCTGGGGCGGTGTAACTGCCAGTTTGAGCGATGGTACCGCCGACTGATCCTTCTGCCACAGCCCAGGTAACCGGCATGGCTGGCGCGACCGTGAAAGTACGCATCCCTGCAACTCCCAAATACGTCGCCGCTGGATTAATAGTGATCCCTTGGACGGCCTGCACGGCCACCGTCGCAGACGCGCTCTTAGTTGTGTCGGCGACGCTTGTCGCAATCACATGGTAAGTGCCCGGATTGTTTGCAGCGGTAAACAAACCCGTAGCGGAGATTGTGCCGCCGCTTACGCTTTCCAGGACGCTCCAAGTCACAGAGGTATCGTTCGTCCCCACGACCATCGCCTGGAATTGCTGGGACGCTCCAACAACCACGGTCGCCGATACTGGAGATATGAATATCTCAACTGCGGACTCAGGGAGAGCAGGGTTGTTACTTCCTTCTGACGCTCCGGCTCCGGCTCCGCCTCCGCATCCACCGAGGAACGCCAGAAAGGCACTCCCCAGAACCGCCAAAGCTTTGCAAGCTGACGCGGGACCCTTCATCATGCCTCTTTGGCCGAACATCCAACTGGGACTCGCTGATTGATTGAAACTAATGCTACTTCCAGAACGGAGCAACGATTCAGCCAGGACGGGCGGTGCGGACGCTGTTCGCAATAGTGCCGGCTCATCCTCACGAATCGCAGCATACCAGTAATTGAGTGCACTGTAGCTTGGACGAAACCGGGGGGACGGTAAACGGCGACGGGAACCGGGGACAGTGGGGCGTCATTTGCCTAGTCTCGATGAACGCGCTAACCGGAGATGTAAGGTCCTGGCATCCTTCGGCGCACCTGGAAGGTCGCGAATGTGAACGTCGGCATCCCGACTCAGCCCTAAGGAACGCGAAGCGAAGCCGTTCATGGATGATTGGGGGCGCGACCGGGATAGAGCGCGTTTCCGTTAAGGAGAGGTGTATCACTTTTCCCCTCCCTGTAACTATACCCCGCGTGCGATTGACACGGTTTTTCCCGCCGCCTATAGTTTCAGCTTTCGACGCAAAGATCCTCCACGAAACATAGGAACCTTACCGCCTCAATGTCCAAAGGAAACTTCGGCGAGCATCTCCGGCGCGAGCGAGAGATGCGCGGCGTTTCGCTTGACGAGATCACCTCGGCCACCCGCATCGGCACACGATTTTTGCAAGCACTCGAAAACGAACAGTGGGACCAATTGCCCGGCGGAATTTTCAATCGCGGCTTCGTGCGCGCCGTGGCGCACTATCTGGGACTCGACGAAGAGGCCATCCTCGGCGAGTACACCTTGGCCACCGGCGACACCGGCGCGATCTCGATGGTGCCCCCGGTGCGTACGACCCCCGCAAATCGCACGCCGCTGATCGCCGAAGGACGCAGCCGCTCGATGCTGTGGGTGGCCGGAATTTTGATCGTGGCGCTGTTGGCTGCGGCCGGCTTTTACGGATGGCGCAGGCATTTGGCTAAGAAAAACGCGGCACGCGACGCGTCAGCGCCGGTGGCGCTCGAGGTTCCAACGCCAGACACCTTGCGCAGCGTGTTGCACGAACGGGCTTCCGCTGAAACAGCGCTCGCGGCGAGGAGAATTTAAGTGAGCGCGGAAAGCTCCGCCATTCGTGACGAATTTCGCGCCGGTCGCGCGTCCATGGAGCGCAAAGTGGCGGCCTGTACGGGCGCGCTTTCGCTCGACCCGGCGGACCGCGCTGAAATCCTGACGCTTCTGGCCGCCGATAGCGACCGCCGCATCGCGGAACGCGCCCAAAATGCGCTGCTCTCTCTGGCCCCGGCCGCATTTGCCGAGGCGCTAACGCGCCCTGATGCGCCGGCACATTTGTTGGCCTATTGCGCGGAGCATTTCGCCGACAAGCCTGCCGTCGCCGACGCGGTAGCGGCCAACCCAAACTGCACTGCTTTGCAGCTTGGCCACGTGGCGAGGTATCTTTCCGTGACCGGCGTGCAGGCGATCATGGACGACCTCGACCGCTTGAGCCAGCATCTCGATCTCGTTGCCGTTTTGCTCGGGAGCGCGCCGCTGAGCGCCGAACAGCGGCACCAACTCCACGAACTGAGCCTGGGCCCGGCCAGCCAGCAAGAACTCGAAGACGCCGTCAACGATGCGGAGCCCGATCTGCAAAAGCGCCAGTCGCTGCTCCAACGGCTGGCGCAGATGCGCGTGACCGAGCGCGTGCAGCTCGCCGTCAAAGGCGGACGCGAGGAGCGCGTCGCGCTGATCCGCGATTCCTGCAAAGTGGTGCAGCGCGCCGTACTGCAATCCTCGAAGCTGACGGACCGCGAAGTGGAAAGCTTCGCGTCCATGACCAGCCTGAACGACGAAGTGCTGCGCATCATCGCCACGCGCCGCAATTTTCGCAAGAACTACACCGTGGTGCGCAATCTGGTGAATAATTCCAAGACGCCGCTCGATGTGTCTCTAAATCTGCTCAAAAGCATTCAGACGCCCGACCTGAAGCTGCTCGAGAAGAACAAGAATATTCCGGAAACGTTGCGCAGCACCGCGGCGAAAATGTTCCGCCAACGCTCGCAGACGCGAGGACACGGCTGATCGACCGGCAGAAATATCTCTAAAGGTTTGAGGAATCGAACGCGTACGGCAATAAGGAAGACATGCGATGCGATTCCGTCTGGCCGCGCAGGTTGCCGAGAATTATCTCAGCGTCTCCGCAAAATTCCCAGATGATTTGCCGGCAAGCACCGCACGGAGGCGTCAATTTTTCGGCGTCGGTAACCACCGCTACCGCATCGAAACCACGCTCGCCTTCGGAGATGGCTTTGAAGAGGGCCACCCGCTCGGCGCAAATCGTCAGGCCGTAGCTGGCGTTTTCCACGTTGCAGCCCGTGAAAATGCGCCCGGACTTCGCGCGCACCGCGGCGCCAACGCGAAAATTGGAAAAGGGCGCGTGTGCATGGTCGCGCGCCGTCCGGGCGGAATCGAGCAAAGTCTTGTGATGAGGCACAGCGGTCATACGGGTTCCTTTCCGCGAATCGCCTCGGCGATCTGCGGAATCACGCCCCGCAGCAGCGCGATAAATTCGCCCTTTACGCGCTCGCCGGTTTCGAGCACTTCCTGATGGCTGAGCGGCTGATCGAGAATTCCCGCGGCCATATTGGTCACGCAGGAAATTCCCAGTACTTCCATGCCCATGTGCCGCGCCACAATCGTTTCGGGCGCCGTGGACATTCCCACCAGATCCGCGCCGATCGCCGCGAAGACGCGAATTTCCGCCGGCGTTTCGTAGCTTGGGCCCGCCAGCGCCGCATAAACGCCCTCATGCATCACGATGCCGAGCTTGCCAGCTTGCTCGAGCGCAAACTTGCGGAATTCCGGAGCGTACGCGTGCGTCATATCCGGAAACCGCGTGCCAAATCGTTCTTCGTTCGGTCCGATGAGCGGGTTTGACCCTTGCAGGTTGATGTGATCGCGCAAGGCCACCAACGCGCCCTGATGGAAATTACGATTGATGCCCCCGGCGGCGTTGGTAAGAATCACGGCGCGAATGCCCATGCGCCCGAAAACGCGCATCGGAAACGTAACTTCTTGGAGCGAGTAGCCCTCGTAGAAATGGACGCGCCCCTGCATCGCGGCAACAGCGACACCGGCCGTTTCGCCGATCACGAGCCGCCCAGCATGGCCAATGGCCGTCGAACGCGGAAAGTGCGGGATGCGGCGGTAGTCAACGCTCGTCGAGCCCTTCAATTCGTCCGCGAAGCTGCCCAGTCCGCTGCCCAGCACCACACCAATGCGCGGCCGCAACTTGGTGCGGGAAAGAATGAACTTGGCAGCGCGTTCGGCACGCGTGAATTCGAGCGAAGGCTTGGCCGCGCGCGCACGAGAAGACTTCACAGAAACATTCCCACAATGGAGGCTGAAAGCAGGTTCGCCATGGTGCCCGCAAGCATAGCGCGGATGCCCAGCTTCGCCAGTTCGCTGCGCTTATTCGGCGCCAGCGCGCCGATCCCGCCGATTTGGATCCCGATCGAACTGAAATTCGCGAAACCGCAAAGCGCAAACGTAGCGATTGTAAAGGAACGCGGATCGAGCGCCGCCTTCATCGGGCCGAGGAAAGAAAACGCCACCAGTTCGTTGAGCACCATGCGGATGCCCAGCAGGTTGCCAATCGCGCGCGCATCATGCCACGGCACGCCGATCACCCACGCAATCGGAGAAAAAAGCCACCCGAAGATCTGCTGCAGAGAGGAAGGCACCCAGCCCATGCCGTGCCAATTGTGAATGCCGCCGAGGATTCCGTTGGTGAGCGCGATCAAGGCGAGAAATGAAATTAACATGGCCGCCACATTGACGGCCAAACCCAAACCATCCGTGGTGCCGCGCGCTATCGCTCCCAGGAAATTATCGTCCTTCTGCTCGCCTTCGGGCATGGTGACCTTCCCCGCCGTCACCGCCTGCTCCGTTTCCGGCACTATCATCTTGGCCATCAGCAGCGTGCCCGGAGCCGTCATGATCACGGCGGCCAGCAGATGTTGCGCTTCTACGCCAAAGGCGATGTAGGCCGCCATGATGCCGCCCGAAACGTGCGCCATGCCGCTGGTCATCACCGTCATCAACTCCGAGCGTGTCAACTCCGGCAGGAAAGGGCGTATCGTCAGCGGCGCTTCGGTCTGCCCCATGAAAATGCTGGCGGCCACGTTGAGTGATTCGGCGCCGCTCGCGCCCATCACCCGCGCCATCACCCACGCCGCCCCGCGTATGATCACCTGCATCACACCGAGGTAATAGAGCAGCGCAAAAAATGCCGCGATAAAAATAATCGTGGGCAGAACTTGAAAGGCGAAGATAAGCCCCCAGGAAGAATTCTTCGCGCCCAGCGGACCGAATACGAACTCCGAGCCAACGTACGAATAATCAAGCAGCTTCTTTACGCCGTTCCCCGCGATCTCGAATATCCGGCGGCCGGCCGCAAACTTCAACACGAAAACCGCGAATACGAACTGGAGCCCGAGTCCCCATAGGATGGTTTTCAAGCGAATCGCGCGCCGATTGGTGGAAAGCGCATACGCCAGACCCAGCATCGTGGCGATGCCAAGTAACCCGGTAAATCGCCCCATTCCGTGCCTCCGTGCGATGCGTTCGCAGATAGCGTGTGCGGCCCGCCGCTTCGCGGGATGCGCGATTTGATTCGATTATTCGCCCGCGCCGATCACCTTATGAACCAGCGGCCGGGACGCAGGCGCTTTATCCCCAATTCCATAGCTTGCCGCGACCAGCGCACAGGCTTCCTCGAGACGCGCATCCGAGTTGTAATGCAACGTCGCCAGCGGCGCGCCGCGCTCGATTGGATCGCCTAGCCTGCGGTGGAACTCGATCCCTACGGCAGGATCGATCGAATCTTCTTTCTTTTCGCGCCCGCCGCCGAGCACTACGCACGCAATGCCCAAACGCTCGCAATCAACTGTTGCGAGGTAGCCTCCGTTAGCGGCAGTCACATCCCGCTTCGCCTTCGCACGCGGCAATCGCGCCGGTTCATCCACCACACGCGCGTCGCCACCTTGCTGGCGAATGATCTCGCGGAATCTATCACGGGCGCGCCCCGATACGATCATTTCTTCGGCGAGACGTTTTCCTGCACTAAGGTCTGCCGTCTTTCCGCCGAGCACAAACATCCAGGCTGCCAGTTCGAGCGACAATTCCCGCAAATCCGCCGGACCGCCGCCGCCCAGCACCTCGATACACTCGGCCACTTCCATCGAATTTCCGGCCGTGCGCCCCAGCGGCTGCTCCATATCCGTAATCAGCGCCACCATTTTCTTGCCCATGCGCCGTCCGGTCTCGACCATCAGCCCAGCCAAATATTCCGCGTCTTCGATTTTTTTCATAAACGCGCCCGATCCCGTCTTCACGTCGAGCACCAGCGCGTCGATCCCTTCGGCCAGCTTCTTGCTCATGATCGAGGCGCAAATCAGGAAGGGGCTGTCCACCGTGCCGGTAACGTCGCGCAGCGCGTAGATTTTCTTGTCGGCCGGAGCAATCTCGGCGGTTTGGCCGATCAGTGCACAACCACACGCATGCAGTGCATTGCGAAATTGAGCGGTCGAGAGATTTACGTTGAAGCCGGCGATGGATTCAAGCTTATCGAGCGTTCCGCCGGTATGGCCCAGTCCCCGGCCGCTGATCATCGGCACCAGTAACCCGCCGGCCGCGACGATCGGCGCGAGAATGAGAGATGTCTTGTCCCCCACGCCGCCCGTCGAATGCTTATCCACTTTCCGCCCCGGGAGATCGCTCAAATCGAGCACTTCGCCCGAGTGCAGCATGGCTTCGGTCAGCGCCGCCAGTTCGCCCGGATTCAACCCGCGGATCCACGCGGCCATCAGCCACGCCGCCATTTGGTAGTCGGGAATATTCCCGCGCGTGTATCCGTCAATTAGAAAACGGATTTCGTCGGGGCTAAGCGCTTCGGAATCGCGTTTGCGGCGAATCAGATCGACGGCGCGCATGGCGTAGCTGTCAGACCACGCGGAGCGGCAGATCGATATCTTCGCGTGTTAATTCCCGCGAGTACCCACGGCAATCGGGGTTCAGTTCGAGGCACGATACTTCGGGTGGGCAGCGATACCGCCAAGGCAAAACCACGGTTCCGATTCCTCGGCTTACATAAATTTGCGTGCGGCCCAGGCAGTCCCATCCCTCGCGGAAGCGCATTTGGTCGCGTGATCTGGCATAAATGTTGCCGACAACGGGCAAATTCACCTGGCCACCGTGAGTGTGCCCGGCGAGCACCAAATTAACATGACGCTCCGCAGCCTGATAAATGATTCTGGGATTGTGGGCGAGCAGCATCGTGGGCGCGCCTTCCGGCACATCGGCAAGGGCGGCTTCAAGATCGGCGCCATAATTCCAGTCATCCACGCCAGTTACGTATAGCGGCTCGCTCGCGCTTCCTAGCCTGACGCTGCGATTCCGTAGAACGTCTATGCCGCGGCGCATCAAGGCGCTCGCCACGGCGTCCGCGTCCACCCGATAGTCGTGATTGCCGAGAACGGCGTAAACTCCGTGCCGCGCCTCAAGCTGGCCCAAAGCATAAGCCACCGGTTCGATATAGGCGCGCGAATAGGTGACGTAGTCCCCGGTAATTGCGATAAGGTCGGGCTGCAGCGCATTGATCGCATCCACCACACGCTGGATGCTTTCGAGCGGAAGGAATAAGCCGTGATGGATGTCAGAAAGCTGTATAACCCGGAATTTCCGAAACCGCTCCGGCAGATCGCTTACCCACAGCCGCCGCTGGGTAATTTCCAGTTGGCGCACGAGCGGATCGCCTGCCATACCCATGGTGCCGAGCGAATAGGGCTGAACGCCCCCATGATTCCAGCGGTCGATCCACTGGGCCAAGCGCACACCGGGAGGCGCGTCGTCAGGCCAAGGAAATGTCAGGCCACTGCCCATAATCCTCCCATCGAACACCCGCAAAAATCAGCCTAGCACCGGCGTCCAACCCGGTCAACGAAAGTTGCTTCAATCGGGTGCTATCTCTATTACTACAAGGGAGATACAGGTCAATGCTTGGGAAGCGCCGGCAACCCACCCTCGGAGCCGGCACCGCGACCGGCAGCAATCTCCGCTGCGACTGCTTGCATTTCTTTTTGAATCAATCCGTTGGTAGCCACGATTTCCTGGTCACCCAGATAATAGGGCTGGCCCGCGAAATCGGTGACCGTCCCTCCGGCTTCGCGCACGAGCAACATACCCGCCGCCGTGTCCCACGGATTTAGGCCAAACTCCCAAAAGCCTTCGAACCGCCCGCAAGCGACCGAGGCCAAGTCCAGGGCGGCCGACCCTGCCCGTCTCACGCCGTGGGAACGCATCGTGAAATCCCAGTAATAGTAGATATTGGGGTTTTGCGACCGCTTGTGGGCGGGGAAACCCGTCCCGAGAAGCGAATGCGCCAAACGATCGACTTTCGAAACCTCGATTTTCTTCTTATTGAGATAGGCCCCTTCGCCCCTCGCCGCGGTAAACATTTCTCTCGTGACGGGCTGATAGACAACGCCAGCGAGCAGATCATCCTGGCCCGGAGCGCCTTTTGCGGGCATCAAGGCTAGCCCGATCGAGACGCAAAACCACGGATAGCCGTGGGCAAAATTCGTGGTGCCGTCAAGCGGATCGACGTACCAACAGTAGCGCGCCCCTGCACTTTCGGCCGTCACGGCGGTATGCATGCCGCTTTCCTCCGCCACAATCGCATGCTTGGGATAGCGCCCGGAAATTCGGTGAATGATCGCTGCCTCGGAGCGCTTGTCGGCCTGCGTCACGATATCGACGTCACCCTTGTAATCAATCCGCACGGGCCGTGTGAGCTCCGCAAGGAGAATTTCCCCCGCTTCTTCCGCGGTTTCTGTGGCGAGTTCAAGATACGGATTCATTCAGTCCATCGTAACACCAAGTTTCATACAGGCGGCGAAAAGGCGCTCGGGCATTGTCCGCACAAGCACCACGCGCAGCGCAACACTCGGTCAAAGTGGAACTTACTTAGCGGCACCGGGCGCGATGTATGCCTGGCGGTAGCGGACGGTGTAATCACCTTTCACGTGGACTTCGATGTGGCGGAGTTCGCCGGCGGGCGGCTTTGGGTCTGGATAAAAGCCGAGTCTGTATTGCGTACGAAGTTCGCGGTCAATCCGGCCATAAATCCCATCCAGTTGCGCGGCACTCGCCGGATAAAACATCGCCCCGCCGGTAACCTCAGTGATGGTCTGCAGCGCGTGTTCGCCCGCCGTATTGCGCCCGCTTTCGCCCTTCACCGGGTTCAAGATGATGGTATAGAGCAGCGCGTCCGAGCGAATCGCTTCGCGCCGTGCCATGTCAAACGACGCATGGCTGGTGGTTTCGCCCGCATCGGTGACGATCACGATCACGCGCCGCCGTTCGGATTTGCGCTTGGCCAATTCTTGCGATCCGAGTACCACGGCGTCATAAAGCGCGGTACCGGCGCCCTCTTTCACGTTGCGGAGCGCTTGCTGCAGTTTGGGCACGTCATCCGTGAAATTCGTTTTCTGTATGACGTCGTCGGAAAACGTGAAAAATGATACCCCATCATTGGGACGGACAACTTTCTGGAAGAATCGCGCCGCGGCGTCTCGCTCCGTGGTGAAATCGAGCGCGGTGCTCATGCTGGCATCCATCATCAGGGCCAGGTCGATGGGCTGGTGCGTTTCCGCTTCAAAGAGCGTGATGTTCTGCAGCTTGCCCTCGTCGTAGATTTGGAAGGCGTCTTTGGGCAGGTCAATGATCGGCCTATTGCTCTTGTCCACGACGCTCGCGAGAATGCTGACGAGGTCCACTTCCACACGAATCGGCTGCTGCTGGGGAGCGAGACTGTGCGCGTTACTGGCTCGAGGCGCTGCGTGCAGCCCCGCACCACTGACGAACGCGGCCACGCAGACCACAAAACACAAACCGAGAGTCCACAGAGCGACACGCGCGACGCGAGATGATCGGCCGGGGAAAATCATCTAGGCAATAGATTCGCCGGAGGGAGGAAATGGTTGCAAGGGCGGCGTTTCGCCGTCCGCCCACACGCCGCCGTCGCGAAAATGCTCCCGTTTCCAAATAGGCACGGTGCGTTTAAACGTGTCAATCGCGAACCGGCAGGCGTCAAAGGCTGCCGCGCGATGCGCCGAGCTGACGGCAATCAGAATGCTCGTTTCGCCGATTTCGAGCCGGCCAAGCCGGTGGATCATTGTAATGCGGTCAATGGTGAACCGGCGGCGCATTTCGGCGCAGATTTCGCGCATCTCCGCCAGGGCCATCGGCTGGTAGGCCTCGTACACCAGAAACAGGGTCTCGCGGCCCCTCGAATGATTTCGAACGATGCCTTCGAAAACCACCACCGCACCATCAGCCGCGGCCTTCACTCGTTGAACGTGCTCGTCGACGGCGATAGCAGCTTCTACGATCTCGCAAATATCCCCACCAGCCTCCACTTCGAATTCCGGCGCTGCCCCGCCACTCACGGGTGGCAGAAACGCCACTTCATCGCCTGCGGCAAGACGCGCGTGCCATTGGGAGTAGTTTTGGTTAATGGCGGCGGCAATGGAAGGTTGCAAGCGCGCCAATTCCGGGAAGCGCCGGGAGTACGTCTCGAAGAGATCGGCGATCCGCGCGCCCTCGGCGACGTCGGTCTCTTCTTCCGCAACGCCGGAAATCTCCTTCAATCGCCCGAAAAACAGCACGCGCACATGCATGGCGCCATTCTAGCGCCAGCGTTCGTGCCTTGCCAATTCAGCACCACGCGCTGTGTCGGGAGAAGTCCTCTCCGCCGGTTTGATTGGCAACGTCATCCAATACGAAAGTTCCAACGCGGTGCGCCCCACGCGCACGAAAGAAGCAAGAGAAGACTTGACCGACAATGAGACGCGGCATAGGTTAGAAATCAAGTTGGCGATTCGACGCAGAGCGCGGCCATAATTTCGAAACAACTCTTTCGGTGCGGTTAACGGCGGAGGCGCAAAGTGCGGGTCCTGATTTCAGGGTCTTCGGGGATGATCGGCCGTGCGGTGGCGCGGTCACTCGCCGGCGATGGGCACGAAGTTTCGCGCCTGATCCGGCCCAAAAGCAGGAGTTCCGGAACGGGATCGGTCGCCGCCTGGGATGTGCTATGGGATCCGGCCGGGGATGCGTTTGACGCGCAGGCTGCCGAAGGCTCCGATGCCGTGATTCATCTCGCCGGGGCTTCGATCGGCGAAGGACGTTGGACCGAGGAACGCAAAGCAATCTTGCGCGCCAGCCGGGTGGACGCCACGCGCCACTTGGTAAGCGGTCTTGCTACCCTCAATGCCAAGCCAAAGGTATTCATCGCCGCCTCTGCCGTGGGCTTTTTTGGCGACCGGGGAGAGGAAAAACTCAACGAGTATAGCGGTCCTGGCAGTGATTTCCTGGCGACTCTGACGCGCGACTGGGAGCAGGAAGCGCAGCGCGCCGCGGAATTTGGCGCACGCGTGGTCACACCGCGGTTTGGAATCGTGTTAAGTATGCAGGGTGGTGCGCTGCCGCGTATGGTGCTGCCGACCAAGCTCTTTGTGGGCGGGAAGTTGGGATCGGGCCGGCAGTGGATCTCCTGGATCACATTGGCCGATGCAGTCAGTGCGATTCGCTTCGCCCTTATGAATGAGGCGGTTCGCGGGCCGGTAAATGCCGTCTCGCCCAATCCCGAGCGCAACTCCGATTTCACTCGCGCGCTTGCCGGCGCTTTGCACCGCCCCGCGATCTTCCCGGCTCCGGCCTTTGCGTTGCGTTTGATGCTGGGCGAAATGGCCGACGCCTTGTTGCTCTCGGGCCAACGCGCCCTGCCGGAGCGGCTAATGTCGCTCGGTTACATTCATCAGGACCCAATCCTCGCTTCGGCCCTGGCGCGAATCGTTGCCGAGCGACTGTAGCAGTAGAGCGATAAGCGCGACTCATTCGTATCACTTCGCAACATTCAGGGTTACGAGAACCTTCATCAAATGACCATTGATGGGATTCGCCGCGGTGCTCGCTTCGACGGTTTGCCCGTCTCGCATTACCAGCGCGTAGAAAGAGGAAAACCGCTGAATCACAGGATCGCCGCCTGCGCCGACAATCGTGTTCGACGAGGTCGTCGAAGCCTTGTTGTCATCTGACGCAAAAAGCCACGACCGTTCAACGCTCAGTTGAAGCTCAAAAAGTCCGCCATCAAGCGACTCCGCCAGGCAATCCATGTTGGTGCCAACATCTTGGTATTGCACGGTATTCTTGTCGCTATTCGCTCCGACCGATACCGGCACACGAAGACCCGAGCGGATCGAGGATTGGCGTCCGTGAAGGTTCGTGTCGTTGGCATTGACGTAGAGCGAATAAGGAAGGCTCGCAACTTTGTTTTGCCCCTCAAATTCCTGGAAAACAAGCTCGACCTTCAGCGGGATCATTTTCTTGGCCTCGGCCGTTGACCCAGACCTTTCCTGTGAGCCTGCCGGCAAGGTAATTATTCCAAAGGCCATGATGAATACCGCGAGTATGGCAAAGATGCTTCGACGCTTCATTTTTTCCTCCGTGTTCTCACGCCACATGAAATCGTTTAACCTGCTCGATCACTTGATTGGGGCATTGCCCTTTGCAGCGTCACCCGTGGATTCTTTCGGTTCGTTCAAAAGGGTGATGCTCAGCGGCGCGAGCGCCAATGGTGCGGGTCCGGTGACTTCTTCATTCGAAGCTGCAATTAGTTGCGCTTCATCAATTGAATATTCCCGCATCGCTTGCGCAAAGCGCAGAACCGCCTCGCGTTGACCCGGCGGCACGATTATCTCGAAGGTCGGGGAAGGCGGCAAAATAGATTTGGCGGCCTCTCGAAGGGATACATGCCGCTGCCTTCGTTCCGTGCGCCCATAAGTTGGCGCAGCCACCGAATTGCTTGTGTGCGCCATAATGTTTTCAGGCGCAAGCTTCGGTGAGGCCTTTAGCGGCTGCGAAGCGTTTGAAAGCGCACCAGAAATTGGCCGCGATTGTTTTCGAATGTTGGGCCGCGTCACGAAAAAGATGGCCAGCGCAGCGGCTGCCGTCACGACGATGCCCGCTCCCGTCCATTGCCACCTATTCTTGTCGCGCGATACAGAGACAGCTGCAATTTCCTGCCTGACGCGAGGAATCAGCGCCGCAGAAGGCTGCGCCGAAACCAGCGACGTCACGCCACGATCCATCTCAGCAAGAAAGGCGCGACGCTGGTCGAATGTGACTCGGCAACTTCCGCAGCCCGCCAGGTGCCGCGCAAGAATCTCATCCACGCGGGCCACTGCATTCGAAACATCGCGCGCGCCTGAGGTCGCCAGCAGTGCGGCTTCGTTTAGCTTTTCTTCGTGTTCGGGACATGCCATGACAATTTCTCCGCCATTTGCTTTCGGGCCTGGTGCAGTCTGGATTTCACGGTACCTTCGGGAACGTCCAGCAGTGCGGCAACCTCGCTTGTGCTGTGACCTTCGATTCCCGCGAGAATTAAAGTTTGCCGCAATTTTTCCGGCAACTCGCCCATCGCACGGCTTAGGTGGCGCTCGAATTCGCTTGCCGCCGCCAATTGCTCGACGCTCGATTCGCGCTTGGCCTCGGGGGCGGCGAGCTCGCGCTTCTCGCGGCGGCGCGTACCTCGCTGCCGGTCCAGCGCCAGCCGCCAGGCAATACGGCATAGCCAGCCACGAAACGCACCGCGCTCACGTAGGCTCCGGAACCCCCGGTAGGCGCGCAAGAGAGCGTCTTGCGCGACCTCCTCGGCATCAGCGCGATGGTGCAAGACGCCCATGGCCACGCGGAAAGCCAAGGTTGCTCCGTCCGTAAGCAGTTCTTCGAATTCGCGAGCGGCGTCGGTAGTCTCGCTCCCGCTGCGCACGCGGCTCCCCGGTAAAATGGCTTCAAGCGCCTGCATTGCTGCTCCACCTACAAGACTCCGCGGTGCCATGGATAGTTCGCAGCCTGTTTCCCGGGACGCATTGACTTTAGGGGTTGGCAGAGGGGAAAAAGAAGCGATTCGAAGTAAGCGCGCCACAGATCAGGCGCCTAGAGGTCCAGCTTTTGAAGCAGAGTATCCAGGTTGGCATCGTCCACAAAAATATCGGGGCGCCTGGTGGCTAAGTCCTCGATTTCGTCGAAGGCGTCAAAAAGCCGCATCTTCGCGATGGCATACTCCTCCGTACCAGAAAGTTTTCGTCCTTCTCTGCGGGACCACTTTTCGACCGCCGCACTGCGGACAAAGACGGTCAGCGGGAAATTCGCCTGCCGGTCCACCGAAACCATGTAGATGTATTCGGTGCCAAACGACAGCCCGCGTCGCGCCGGTTTCACCTCAACAAAACAGTATTGGTAAACGTAACCGGTGGCGGCGGAATAGCTTTTGATGCGGTGCGCGACTTCAGGGCGAGCCATGGCGGGAATTATTCGCTGCGCGAGAAGACATGTCAATTCGCGCATGGCCGGGCAGGTGTCCCGGTTCGGAACTACGCCGAAACCACCGGGTACCAAATCAAGACTTGGAAGCGTGGCATCCCGAGTGAATGCAGGAACACGTGACGACGAAATCTAGCCCGCCGTGGGCGCAAAGCAAATCAACCAAACACTTTAACAGTCTGCTTGAAATCAGCCCTGGGATGCGCAAAACAGCTCTGCTGATGTGAATCGCAATGGAACACGCATTGCTATTCGCTGTGCATGAAGTTGTCGATCGCACTCGCCATTTGTTCTGTGCTACTCGCCGGCTGCTCTGGAAACGGAGGCGGATTCGCAACTTCCCCTCCGCCCGCTTCTCCGCCGCCTGTCTCTACTCCGGGGGCAAGCGTCAGCATCTCGCCTTCGATCTCGTCGATTCCATTGGGAGGCAGCACCCAGTTTACGGCTACGGTGGCCAATCTTTCGAATGCAGCAGTCAGTTGGGCCGTGAACGGCGCGACGGGTGGCAACTTGTCCTCGGGATTGATCTCGAGCGACGGGCTTTACACAGCGCCGAGCGATCTGCCTGAGGCGGCTATCGTCACGATCTCGGCGACAAGCCAAAGCGCGCCGTCAGTCTCCGGATCGGCAACGGTCACCATCACGAGCGACGTCGTCGTAGGCCTCGCGCCGGCGCAAGCAACCCTCGAGCTTGGTGCGTCACAAGCATTCTCTGCGACAGTCGCTGGATCGGGCCATCCCAACACATCCGTCATTTGGCATTTGACGGGTTGCACAGGCATCGCCTGCGGATCGGTGACTGCGGTAGGAATCTACACGGCTCCGCAATCTTTACCCGCGCCGCCAACCCTATCCCTCGTAGCCCAGAGTATTGCCGACTCGAGCAAATCCGCCGCGGCGGCAATCACAGTGACCAGCCATTTCACATTAAGCATCAGCGGCCCAGCGGCGGTACTGGTGGGATCGTCTGCCACGTACACCGCAGCGCTCACACCTGCTCCCAATTCGAATCCTGCCACAGGCATAATGTGGACTATCTCCGGCAGCGGCTGCAGCGGCGCCGCCTGCGGCACAATCACCCGTGCCGCTGCCGACACGGCAATTTACCAACCGCCGGCTAGCCTAGGCGCGCCCGCGAGCGTGACGATCGTAGCCGTACCCGTGGCCGATGCAAGCAAAGCAGCCTCAATCTCAGTAGCCGTAAACCCGCTCGCTACAGTTTCTCTGTTCCCCGAATCCGCGACTTTGGCCGTGAGTCACCGGCAAACATTCACCGCGAGCATCACCGGCGGCTCAGCAGGCGGTGTGAGCTGGGCCGTAGCGGGCATCGCCGGCGGCAATTCGAACGTGGGACAACTTTGCGCCGCCGGTTCGAATCCTTGCGCGCCGGTGGCAACCGGGGGAAGCGTGGATTACCTCGCGCCGGCCTCCGTTCCCACGCCCAACCCGGTCGTTCTCACGGCATCAAGTTCGGCGAATCCGGCGCAGATGGCCACGGCACCCATCACAATTCTGCCGCATATCAGCGTAACCGTCTCTCCGCCCAGCGAGACAATAGCGGCGGCTTCAGCTTTGCAGTTCGCTGCTACGGTGCTGGGCACTTCGGACCAAGCCGTTACTTGGAATGTGGGCGGCCCAGCCTGCGTCATTGGCGGGTGCGGTGGAATTGATGCGACGGGACTCTATACCGCGCCCGTGTCGGCGCCATCGCCGGATACGATCAGCATCATCGCGACAAGTTCGGAAGACACCTCGCGCACCGGTTCGGCGAGCGTGACGATCACGACCGCACCGGTGATTACGGGGCTGCTGCCGGCAAGCATTTTGTCGGGCGCGGCCGGAGGTTTCACGCTGCGAGTCGAGGGCGGAAATTTCGTCGCGGCGGCTGCCACGCCAGGTTCGCAAATTTATTTCGGCGATACGGCGCACACCACCATTTGCCCGGATGCTGGGAATTGCATTACCACGCTTGCCGCCAGCGATCTGCAAGCGGCGGGAAATTTCACGGTGCAAGTGGAAAACCCGGACGGCACAAAATCTGCAGCCGTGAATTTTGTCGTCGCTCAGGATACAGATGCGGTAGACATAATTCCAGTAGCGCCTGGGGAACCTGTCGCCCTTGCAAGAGATATCGTGGTGGTCGAGCCATCGACTGCCGGGTCGCTGGCCCCGCAAGCGGATGTAACGCTCTCGATTCAAGCGATGGGCCTCTATTCGACAGCAACGAGCACCTGCACGCTTGGCGCTTCCCCACTGGTGATTCAGCGGCCCGCCTCAGGCACGGCCACGATCGACATTTGCGCATTTTCCGTGAGCGGGCTTGGGCCTTCCTTGACATTCACCGTCAGCGGACCGGCCGTACCGGACATCATTGTCGCGGGAGCGCAGCCGCTCGGCCTGGGCATCGTCGATTTGACGCTCACGGTCCCAGCCTCTGCGCAGACCGGCCCACGATCACTTTTCATCGTGAATTCGAACAAAGATAAAGCCATCGCGAGCGGCTCCCTCGAGGTGCAGGAATGAAAGCGAAAAAAGTGATGAGCATAGCGGCTGGCCTAGCCATCTTTTGCGGGCTCAGTATCGCGACGGCAGCCACTACGCTAATGCGCATGGAGTTGCCGGCACTGGCGAAATCGGCTGAGCTCATCGTTCGCGCGCGGTTCATCGCAGGCGGGACGCGCTGGGAATACGGCGCCATTTGGACGTTTGCCAATTTCGCGGTGCTGGAAACTCTGAAGGGCTCGCCTCCCGCGACGATTCTTGTCAGACTTCCGGGCGGACGCGGCGGGCACTTCGAAATCAGAGTCGAAGGCGTGCCACATTTCAAGCCCGGCGACGAAACCATTCTTTTTCTCGAGCGGACTTCCGCGGGCGATTACGGAATTACGAGCTGGACCCAAGGCACCTTTCGCGTCAGCCGAAACAAAAACGGAACTGATGCACGGGTCACGCAAGAAAGCGCCAATTCCCCGGTGTTTGATCCGCGCACGCGTCAGTTCGCATCGGTAGGAATCCGCAATCTTACGCTGGAAGAATTCCGGATGCAGATTCGGGCGGCGCTTGATTTCGGGGGAAAAGAACAATGAGGCATTCCAAGGGATTTGCCTTAGGATTCCCTCAGTCGATTCGACGGCGCTTCCTAGCGTGGCTGTTAATTTTGCACGTGGCTTGGTTGGCCTGCCCGGTGCCGGCTCTGCCCTATGCCTTCGGATACGTCGTGGGCGATATGCGTCAAGCAGCAGCGCTGTCTGGAGGGACAGCGTGTCCGCAGAAGACGCGATTTGACGCAAGCCAGACCGGGGCGATCAACCGGCGGTGGAGCACTTCGCTGGGCTCGAACCCGGCCTCGATTTTGACCACCGATCAAACTCCGGCCGGGCAATTAAACGAAATAGAAGCCGCGATCTCTGAAACTTTTGCGATTTGGACCGGCGTGGCAGAAACCACGCTCGTGCCATCCACGCTTGCGCCGCTGATGCGGGCTTCCGCGCAATCCGCCTGCAATTCGAATGACGGCCTCAACACGATCTGCCTGAACCAAGCCGATCCGGGATTCACCACCGGCGTTCTGGCGTTCACGCGCGTCACCGTCGCGGACGAGGCTGGCGCACAAGTGGGGCCCGGCGGCCCGGCAAGTACCTTCACTGGACAGATTCTCGACGCGGACATTCTGTTCCGTCCCGCTGATCCTTCGACAAGCTTCGCCACGCCTTCCGCGCTGGCCGCCAACCAGCAGGCATACGATTTCGAATCCGTGTTGGGACACGAGCTCGGCCATTTCTTTGGGTTCGAGCATTCGAATGTCTGGAGTTCCATGATGTTTCCCTTCGTGCCCGCCGCCGGCCAGTTCCGGGGACCGCGCCCTTCGCCCGCAGCTCCCGACGCGCCACTCGCGGACGACGACCGCACGGGCCTGCGCGTTTTGTATTCCGACGCGGCCGATACAACGCACGTCGGCACAATCAGCGGACGCATCCTGCCCGCCAATGCGATCTCTTTGGCATCACAGCCGGGCGCGACCGGCATCTTCGCCGCGCAAGTAGTCGCCATTGACAATGCCAGCGGCGCAGTGATCGCCGCTGTAAACTCAGGGTGGACGTGCAGCGACCCGGGACCCACGATCTTCGACGGTTCCTATTTAATTGAGAAATTGCCGGTAGGACCGATGCAAAGCTATCAAATCTACGTGGAGCCATTCACTGGAGCCGAAGATCCTTCCGATGTTGCCAACGCACTCGCTAATGTTTGCCGCAACGCCATCACCGACCCAGGATGGCCCGCGAATTTCGCGTGTACGGTTCCCGCCTTGTCTACGAATTTTATGGCGCGCATCAGGCCGCCCGGCTAGCGATTCGATATTTCTGCTGTTTATCTGCGCGAGGGCGGGCAATAAAAAGGGCGGGCGCTTTCGCGTCCGCCCAGGCACTTGCTCAAAAAAAACTCCCAGCCTATCAGGCTATGGTTACATCGACGTCGTATTCAGCCACTGCACACGATAGATCGTCGGGGTAACGTTCGTAGGTGAAGGTCCGCCCTGCTGAATGCTTGTGGAAGGAAACCACGGCGGCGCAAAACCGGGTACCGCTGTAAACCGCCGGTCAAACCAAATATTCTCCGTGGCGATATTCGCGCCCACGATGCAATTCTGAATCTGGCCGCCTACGTTATTGAACGTGCTGATGTAGCCGCCCGTGTCGTAGAAGGCGCCGCAACCGCCTGCCGAGATCGTGGCGATGCTACCATCCACCTGAATATTGTTATCGGGTTGGGTGGTGTTCAAATTGAAATTTCCGGTTGCAGTATAAAGGCCCAACACCTGCGTCATGTTGGTGCGGCCCGTAATCAAGCTGTCCATCGGTAGTCCGACACAGCACGCCGGGCTCGATCCGGAGACGACCTGATCCTGCGTGTAAGTGACCGGTTCGGTCTTGTAGAGCACGTCGCCGGTGGCGGTGATGTCGCCGACGGCAGTGATGGTGATCATCGAGTTATCTTGAATCGCGCCCTGGCCTTCGCCCGGGCCCGTCAGGCCGGTCACCGATCCGGTCACATAGAGCATCGTCGACGGTTGGCCGGTGATTTGATTTTCGGGCACGCCGTTGAGCGTTAGCGTAGTGGAGCCGGAAGTCACGACCGTGGTATTCGCCACCGGATCGATCGTGATGGTGGTGACCGTACTGCCTTCCGTAATCTGATACACCTGGGCGGAACTTCCCGTCGGCTTCAGCAAAATCTGTGCGTTGCCCGGTAGCAGAAAACCGCCGCCTTTAATACATGGAGCCGCTGCGGGAGAGCAAGTGGAAGGATTGTTCACCGCAGGGATGTATACGCCGGTGCTCGCCCCGCTGTTTGGATAGGCCGCACCGTGGATATCCGTCAGTGTGGAATTCAATTGCGCTGCGGTCGGCGCGGCGGAGCCTTCGCCGGTTCCCCGGCCGTCCAAGACCGCCCATTCCTGGCTAAAGGAGTTCGTTGGCAGCGGCACCTTCGGCTGATTCATGTTGAAGCCGGCTTCGAACGTCGGGGCCACGAGATTGGCGCCCGAACCGTAACTGGTGGTGGCGGACGAATGGCATCCCCAACCGGTATCCCAGTAATACGCGCTCGCATCATGTTGGCCGACGGGGTCGGTGAAAATATAGGGCGAAGTCCAGGGCGCCATGGAAGGCATGAACTCCCAAGCATCATTGGTAAACATGGGTCCCGTCATGGTTCCGGGAACTAGCGGCCCGAGGCACGCGGGGTATTGGTCCACGAATCCGCCGAAGTAGGCGAAACTCACCGAGGAATTGGCGGACGCTCCCGAGATATTCAGAATAATATCGCCATTTTCGGTAACGGTGGTTTTTTCGGTGCCCTGCGCCGAACCGACTGAGGTCAAGGAATAGGCATAGGTATAGCTATAGGCTGTTGGGCAAGGGGCCGGCTGCGGCGAACAATCCGCGGGATTGCTGTCGGTGGCGGTGATCGTCGGCCCGATGGCCAGGGAAAAGGTGGCGTTGGTGATCTTGAAGCTCTCCGACCACGAATTGGCCGCAGTGCCGACATTTAGAGTACTTGAGCTTCCATAATTGCTGAGCATAGTGCTTAACACTGTAGAAGCTACGGCCGTGGGATTTGCTATCGGTGGCGTGGCAAAAGTTCCCGGCACGGAGGACGTAAGCTGGTTCGCCAAAGCCTGGCGTGCGACGTTCAAGCCCGAATCGGCTGCGTAAAACGAGCCACGAAAGTTACGATAGTAACCGCCGATGAATGTCTGCGAACTCAGCGCAATCACCATGCCCAGCGAAAGCATGATGACCATGGACAAAATCAATAAGGTCATGATCAGCGCGATTCCTCGCTGCGCCACGCGATTCCGGCCGCACCGGATCGAACGAGATTTTATGTATTCCGGCATGATCTTATTCATGGATGTGTCCTCAATTCCCGTTCATGCTCAAATTGCGAGGATTGATGATGACCGTGGAGCCCAGGACCTGATACGGACCCCCGTCGAAGGTATTGCGAAACGTGTACTCGGCGTCCGGATTCGGCGTGGTTCGGCCAATCAAAGAGACGCGGATGGAACGAATCAAGGAATAGTTGTAGCCATAATCCGCAGGGTTGAAATGGTATTGCAAGACGTCGTTTGTCGCCGTATCTCCCATGTAAGCGACCAGGACCTTGAATCCGATCACTTCGTCGGCAATCGTATCGGTGACGCCGCCACGAGTCCTGACGAGCTTGGGGTCCGTCGGATCCGAAGCGTCCACATGATACGTAGTCGGTGAAATCACCATGAGCCAGTCCGTTCCGCAAAAGGACGTGCCCAACACGGTAGATGCCACGGTGGAAATGTTTAGCGGATCATTTCCGGCGGAGTTCGTGCCATCTGAATTGCTCGGATTCAATGGAAGACTTACATAGTTACCGTTCGGAGTTGGGGATCCGGTCAAAACGAAAGTTTCCATTTGGGTGCCGCTGCTCTGGAGGGACTGACGGCCGGTGCCGCCCTTGATGAGCAATACTTGGTTCCCGGCGCTAAAGAGCGCCGCAGTTTGCGCGACCGTCATCCCCGCGATGGGTTGAATGTCGAATGAGTTGTTCGTGGTGGAACTGCACCCCGTCAAGCTCCCTGTCGCATCCGTGGGATGCGACGGCGGCACACTCGAACTCATCGCCAGAATATTTAGCGTGTCGAAGCACGTCGAGGTATAGGTGAACGTGCCGGGTGTAAAGCACGAACTTGACGGCAACTGGTTCACCACCGTTACGCCGATGGGCCAACTGGGAATATTAACGCCCGGATAATAGCCGGTGCCCGCGTTCACCAGATCGAGCTGCATCTGCGTTACGGCGCTCTGCATGGAAATGTTCAGACCCGAGGTATTCTGCTGATTGTTGAAACTCGGCACGTTCTGCTGAAACAATGCCATGGTGGCGCCGCCGATTACGATCATCATGGACATGGCCACCGTAAATTCCATCAGCGTGAACCCGCTCGTGCGGGTCGCGCGAGAGCGCGAGTTCTGCGTCAAAGTTCGCGTCATGGGCGCACCATGCTCATCTGGAATGGCGCCATTCCGCTCACGGATTGGTTTTCCATAGTCACCACCACTGTGATCCGGCGCATGCCGGCGATCGGCTGATCTTGCTCAATCAGCCAGCGACGCTTGAACCCAAACAAGCCCGAAGTGAGGCTCGGAGCGGCGTTCGATTGCCCGATCGACCCGTCTGGGTTGTGCGTCAGGGTCGTGTAAATCGGATTGCCATTGACGTCCAATCCGCTGACGGTTTCTTCCACGAAGCCTTGCGAAGGCGAGAAGAAGACTTCGTCGTAGTAGTTCACAGCGATACCGCTGACGGTCTGCACGGTGTCGGCAGTGAGGCTTCCGGCCGTGGTTCCCGAGACGGTGATGTGCGGATCGCTGCTTGGGTAGCGGTCCAGGTCTTCGAGCTTTTCCGACGCGAGCGTCGCCGCCTGCGTCAAATACTCGTTTCGGGAGGTGCTTCCCAACGTGTTGCCGATCAAAGCGGCCGCGGAAAGAAGGCCGGCGATGAGGACAACCGTGGCGATCAGTACTTCAATGATCGTAAAACCGCGCGCGTAGGACTTATTGGATTGTGTGTGTGATCGAGCCATAGTTGGACACCGTAACCGTCGCTGTTCTGTTTTGATAGGTGATCGTAAAGGTCATGCCGCCGGCCACGGCGGAGACAGAACCGTTCGGCTTGAATAGAAAAGTTGTCGTCCCGCTGAGCACCACCGGGTACGCAGTAAGTGGTACCTCGCCGCCCACATTGGCGAACGTGCCCGTGGTATTCGGATCGCTCAAGAGTTGATAAGAATTTGTGGTGGAGTCTAGAGTGACTTCATATGGGTAGCCGTGCATCACAGCCTGGTAACGCGTGCCCTGCACTACACCAGCCGCCGCATCCATCGCGGCATTCAGGCGGTAGCTATGAATCGTGCTCATCAGATTGGGAATCCCCATCGCAAGCAGGATCATCGCGAGCGAAATGACGAGCAGCGATTCGAGGAGCGTGAAGCCATGCGCGCCACGCGGCCGGGGCCTATGTGGACTGCACTGAGATTCGTCGAGTTTTTGACTTGGTATTTCGCCTGTACGCAATTGCCAGCTCCCTGCTACGTTTGTGCCTTACAGGGTGCAAACGCGTGGCCACTTCGCCAGAGCCATAACTTATTTGTAATGAGGTCGATGCGTGGAGGTAAGGCGGGGCCATGGTTGGCGCCTATGCCCGCGTGGATAGAAAGGTGACAAAAGCAGGCTGCCGTGCCCGCGTTCTGGGCTCTTCGCCAAATCGGTCACCTTGCGAAATTCGAGGGAAATCGTGGTAGCGCTAACGGGAATCGAACCC
>DATNLT010000028.1:0-11024 GCA_035602725.1 Candidatus Acidiferrales bacterium | reverse complement strand
GCGAATGATGCGGGCCGCGCGCTAAACATCGAGCCGGCGAGCGGCAATTTTTCCGTGAGCGCGTCAGGGCGTGGAAGCGCGGCGCTGGCCATTGCCCCTTCTGGAACGTTCAATCCCGGTACGTTTAACTTTAATTTCTATGTGGTGTCAGCCAACGAGTGGTTTGCCGTCGAGACCGATCCCGCGGGCCAGCCGCTTCTTGCCGGTGAAATCCTACGCAGCACCGGAAGTCCCAACCGTATCACCATGGAATCTGGGCGAAATTCAGTGACGCAGGTTTTTTCGAACGCAACGGACGGCGTCCAACTAACGGTTGCGAGCACCGTCTCCGCGAACGTCTTTCACGGATCGCGCTCGACATCCCTCAACGCTGCCTCGTTCAGCGGAACATTGACAGGTGCAAGCCAAGCGCCGGCGAGCGCCGTCTCCACAGAGATGCTCCTGGCGCTTTCATTTGATGGCGCGGGTAACGTCATTTTGAACGGGGCGTCCAGCGGACCGGGTGGGTTGCAGATTCTTGCACAGCAAACGGGAACTTATGCTGTGAGTGGGAACAGCCTCACATTTTCGGGAGTCAGTATCGGAAGCGTAGCGATGGGTGTGAGCACGCTGGTTTCGCCGGCGGAAATTGTGCTGTTGCCGCCGGATGTGGCGTCGCTGGCAATCGTCGTGCAGCAGTAACGGCCAGGCACCACGCGAGCTGTCGCGATTTCTGCGTATGCGGATCCTCCTGCAAGATCTGCGTTATTCGCTGCGAATGCTGGCGAAGACGCCGGCATTCACGACGATCGCCATTCTTACGCTAGCGCTAGGGATCGGCGCCAACACTGCTATCTTCAGCGTGATCCAGACGGTGCTGCTGCGTCCGCTTCCTTACCCACACCCGGAAGAGCTAGTCGAAATCTCGAACACTTACCCGCCGCAAATTCCCAAGATTGGATTGTCACCCGGCGATTTCAATGATTGGCGCCGGGAAAATCAGAGCTTTTCCGAAATGGGCGCTTACTACGAAATTACGCAGGGCTTCAATCTGACCGGCGATGGCGATCCCGAGCGCGTGCAGGTCCTGTACGCGACATCGGGTTTGTTCCCTATGTTGGGTATTCGACCCGTCGCGGGCCGGTCGTTTTTGCCGGAGGAAGATCAGCGAACCGGCACGCATATTGTCGTGCTGGGCCACAGGCTGTGGCAGAGCCGTTTCGGCGGCGATCCAGCAATCGTAGGGCGGGGCATTACGCTCGATCAGCAGCGATACATGGTAGTTGGTGTTCTGCCTGCCAGTTCGGCGGTGATTAATTCGCCGGATTTGTGGATGCCGATGAGCCAGTTTCAGGACGACCTGAACGAGCACGTACATCACGGAATGCATACGATCGCTCGCCTTCGAAGAGGCGTAACACTCGCACGCGCGCAGGCGGAAATCACAAGCTTGAACCATCAGGAAACAATTGACTTTCCTGCCAGCCACAAGAACATCGGCGCGGAAGTGCATCGCCTGGAGGATCCATCGGCGGCAAAACTGCGCCGCACGCTGCTCGTCCTTTTTGGAGCGGTGGGGCTCGTCCTGCTGATTGCCTGTGCCAATATTGTGAGCTTGCTGCTTGCGCGCAACTCCGCGCGCGAAAAGGAAATTGCGCTTCGCGCGGCGCTGGGCGCGAGCCAGACGCGGCTAATCCGGCAGTTACTGACGGAAAGCATTTTGCTTGCGGTCTTTGGCGCGGCTGCTGGACTTGTGTTGGCCGCCATGGGTATCCGAATTCTCAGTGGTCTCGTGCCCGTTTCGCTCGACGTGGTGCGCGAATCCGCGCTCAATGCGCCGGTGCTGGCCTTCGCCGCCGCGATCTGCCTGTTCTCAGGCGTTCTTTGCGGATTGCTTCCGGCCGCGCAGGCGCGTACTCGGCACCTTTACGATGTTCTGAAGCAGGGGGGCAAGGGCAGCAGCGGTCTTGCGCGGCAAAGACTTCACAGCGCGCTTGTGATCGCCGAAATTGCGTTAGCGCTGATTCCGCTGGCGGGAGCCGGGTTGCTGCTGCGAAGTTTCCGCCAACTGCTCGAGGACTCGCCCGGCTTTGAAACATCCAACGTGCTCACCATGCAGGTGGCGCAGGCCGCCGCGCCGCCGGAACAACTTGCGCAGTTATCGACCGATCAACTAACGGCCTTAACGCGCAAGCAGTCATTGCAATTTCAGCAGATAGAGGAGCAAATCGGAGGTTTGCCGGGCGTAAAGAGCGCGGGCGGAATCTCGACGCTGCCGCTGGGGACGGAAACGCGCGAGGTTTCGCGATTTCTGATCGAGGGACAAACGGTTGAAGCTAACAAGCTCTTGCCGGTCGCGCAATTCCGCACCGCAAGCCTCGGGTACTTTTTCACGCTGGGCATTCCACTGATTTCCGGACGGGAGTTCACGCAGGAAGATTGGGCGCTGCAGAATGTGCTGGTGAACGACACGATGTCGCGCCGTTTCTGGCCGGAGAGCGGCGCCGTGGGCAAACGCATCAATTTGTGTTCGCTCGATCCCAAGCCGTGTTGGCTGACGATCGTCGGCGTAGTGGGCAACGTGCACCAGATGGGTCTCGACGGTGCGCCGACGTATGACGTGTACTTCACGGGAGGTTGGACCAACTCTCTTGTAATTCGCACCGCTGGCGATCCGCATGCCAGGGTGAGCGCCGTGACGGAAGTGATCCACAAAGCCGATCCCACTCTACCGGTGACACGCGTGATGAGCATGGAACAGTTATTTTCGGACGTGGTTGCGCCGCGCCGTTTTTCGGCGGTGCTGATCGGAGTATTTGCCGCGCTCGCGCTGTTGCTCGCGGCCGTGGGAATTTACGGCGTGATGAGCTACACGGTGGGCCAGCGCACACGCGAAATTGGAATCCGCATGGCGCTTGGGGCGCAACCCGGCAACATGTTGCGGTTCGTAATGGCTCGCGGCGCCCGCTTGGCGTTAGCGGGGATTGTGCTAGGACTGGCGGGGTCGCTCGCTTTAACGCGATACCTGGCCACGTTGCTCTTCGGTGTACAAGCAACCGACCCCATAACGTTTACGGGGGTCGCGGCGTTGCTGCTGATCGTTGCGCTGCTCGCGTGCTACGTGCCCGCGCGACGGGCAATGCGTGTAGATCCCATATTGGCGCTGCGCCACGAATAGCAATTCGGATGATGGAAACATCGTATTTTCCGCAGCTTCGGCGTCGCTAACAAAAAAGTACTATCGCAGCAACTTCCCCAGGACCAATGGGTTTCACCACTAGCTGCATAAACCGGTTCCTAGAATCCGGTTTGGTCTTAGCCACTTACCAGCGAGGAGTTTATGACCACTCGAAGACTGTCTCGATTGATACCGCTCTTATTTGCCGGCGCTGTCCCTTTCATTTTCGCAGGCTGCAACGGCAGCGGCTTTTCCCTACCGGTGAACAATCCAACGCCGCAAAATGGCGTGGTGCCCATGATCGTGCAAGACGCCTCGACCGAAGACTGGGCGACCATCGGCGTAAAAATATTGAGCATCTCGTTGAACCCGCAGGGCGGGGGCACGGCCGTGCCGGTCTACAGCGCCCCGAGTCCGGCACCGATGATCAATCTGGTGCAACTCGATCAACTCGGCGAAATTCTGGGGAACTTGAGCGTTCCGGTGGGAACCTACACGAGCGCGACACTCACGATCAGCGCCAATCCGGGCGATTTGCTTCTGACCGCTGCCTCTGATCCTGAGGCTGGATTTGCCGCTAGCGCCGGCGCCACGATTCCTTCCAACCAGATCCAGATTCAAGGCGCCAAGGGTTCGAGTGGAAGCATGGTGGTCTCCGTGAATGTAAATTTGCTTTCGCCGTTGGTGGTGAGCACCACGCAGAATAACGCGCTGGACCTCGAATTCGATCTCGCACATCCGGCGTTTATCGTGAATCATGTTCCGGTGGGCGGCGGCACGACGCTCTGGGCCGTCAATTTCAATGGTCCCGTGCGTCACCATCCTTTGGCGGACCTCACGCGGCTCGTGCTACGGCATCTCTATGGCAGCGTCACGTCCGTTTCCTCAGATAACACCGCGATTAACGTCACCAAAGTTTTCCCGGTGGAACCGCCGACGAATCCAGAGACGTCAATTCCTTCGACTCAAAGCTTGGCCATTCTGGCGGACTCGGCAAATGGCACGCTGTTTTATGATATGGACGCAAAGACGGTTACGACTATCAAGGACTTCTCCTCCGTCTCTACGACGCTGGCGGGTAAGTTTGTGCGCATCGCCGCGCGTTATCAGGTGAACGGCACGCTCGTCGCCGTCCGCGTGTGGACCAGCACATCATTCAGTGCGGTTTGGGTCAGCCCCGAAGGGCACGTTCTACATGTGAATGCTTCGACGGACGTCGTCACCATCGAGAACGAAAGCGGTGTGGGTGTGCCGCTGACCGTGAACTCAAACACCGAATTCTTCTTCCGTACGCCGTGGAATGCTGTCGCCGACGCGACGCCCATCGCCACAGGCACCGGCTTTCTGACGAATAAGGACCTGGTGCGCGGCTTCAAGGTCCATGCGAGCGTCGTTGATCCTCTGGCGACCCCACTCGTTGCGCAGACGATTGACATCGAGATCGCCAAGTACGACGGCGCAATCTCGGCCGCCAATCCGACGGACTTTCTTTACACGCATAATTTCGCAACCGCCTCGGACGACTACAACGTGACGCTGCCGTACATAGCGAGCACTACGGCCAACGGCAAAGATAGCGGCGGCAACGTGATCACCGGATTCGACTGGTGGAATCTGACGTTCCCCACGCTTTTGAATAGCGGCGCCAACGCCATCACCAACTTTGTTGCGGCCACGAATGGCTCGGCGAATTTCGGCGGAACCGCAGGTTCGGTGGGTGCGCGCGGCACGAGTGCTTGCCTTTGGAACGATCCAGCCGCAGCTAACACTTGGTCCGCGGCAAACGCGGTGCTCACCATGAGCAACGTTCCTTTGGGGGCGGTTTCCGCTTCGTGGACAAACAATTCCACAGGCGGCAGCTTCTCCATGAGCGTGCCGGGCGGACAAACTTCCGTAGTCGTGGACGCCTCAAGCGTATCGGGATCCGCAACACTCGTCTATCAGGTGGACCGGACCAACGGCATCGTGACGATTACCCCGCAGGATCTGACGACGGCGGCCGGTCTCATGAACGTGGGAAATAGTTTGGTAACCGGAACTCCCGTGAAAGTGTTTGGGATTCCGCAGGCCGATGGCAGCATCAAGGCTTACGTGATCTTCTACTACACCGGGACAAAGTCGACGTCCTAGAATACCGTCGGCTTTTCCGCAGATGATCATTTCACTGCCGCCCTCCGGCAAGGAGGGCGGCTTTTTATTTTGCACATTAGCTGCCGAGCTTATAGTTTGATTTGCAACTCAGACTGCGGGTAATCGATCGCAATCGCACGCAGTTTCATCAATAGATCTAAGCCCAGATGGAGTGCCGGCACCTGGCCGATCCCCTGTGATGCAAACATCGGAAGGTCCGCAAAAGTCAGAATCGGTTGGGAGAATTGCGCTCCTCCGATCACGATACGATCGATCTGTGCCTTCACCGCTGGGGTTTGATAGTCAGTGGCGCCTCCAATGGGCTCGGCCGCGCTGAGCCGCGGATCGCCTGGCGCAAAGCCCAGTGCGCGTTGCAGAACAGTATTCGCCACCGTGCGCCGCGCCCCTGTATCGATCAATGCTTTTGCGGGGATGCCGTTGACAGTAACGTCCGCAATTACCAAATTGCTGTGGGTCACAACAACGGGAACAGCAAGGAAATCTTTGGGTGCAGGTTCCGAAGATCGTACCGCCAACACGCTATCCGCGAAATCCATTTCAATGCGATTCGATGCGAACACATTCATCCCAAGGATTCCATCCGCCTCGGAGACGGCATTTGGGATCGCGACCACCGGTTCGAAATTTCGGGAGAAAACGGCACCGTGGAAGCTCCTTAGCATGTAGAGTTTTGCAGGCTCTGTCCCACTTGCGCCAACGACGCGAGCGCCGCCTACGCTCCAAAGTTGTAGCCGCGCGGCCAGCCGCTGCGAGATCACCGTTCTTTCGGCCCCGGTATCCACGATGAAAGCGAAAGGGCCCTGGCCGTTGATGGTTACTTGCGTTGTGAAGCGTCCGCCGTTGTCCGTACCGAGCGCGGATGCAGAGTTTCCTGCACTGGCGCAGGCAAGTGCTAAGGCCGTGCCAGCAGTCACTGCCGCCGAGATAATCCAATTTGTTTTCAACGTGTGCACATCCCTTCACGTGGCCGGTACGCGCGATGGGTTGTCATGGGACACGCCACATCGCCACGCCGGTGGCTGCAAACCAAATGCCTTGTGTGAGTACGACCATGCCAAAACCGTGGACTCCCAGGCTCAGCCAACCTCCCGCCACGGCTACAACGACGACCGGCCCCAGAATGCAGCCGTAGACGCCCGTAGGTATCGATAGCCGGCGCGATTTCAGCATCGCCGCCGACCAGAGCACAATCGCCACTGATGCCGCCACGACGAAGACTTTCGCGAAGGCTTGGTTCAGGCTGCCGGTATAGCTGAACAACATGTGCCAGGCGCTGCTTGTGGCCGGGTCACCGAGCAATTTGTTCGCGAGGCTAGGCGCGACGAACCCGCTGAACACGCCAGCATTCATCACCGCAACAGCCCCGAATCCATAGAAAACGAGCCCGGCGATGGCGAGGCGGTTCGCATCACGCAAATACATCGAAAGCGCCAGCGCGCCGAGAAAGAACACCGGCATCGCCGCGATCCCGAGCGCATGCACCGCGGCGTTCAAACGTGCCACCGCGCCGAAGTTTTCCCCGGAGGAGAGCAGATCGCGAGCCGTAGGGTGCAGGCTCATGGTTATAATGCCTGCCACCGTTCCCACAATTAACGCAGCGCCGCCCTTGCGTGTGTCGGTCATGCGCCGCACTGTAAAAAGTCCGGAGCGCGGCGGTCAATGCGAAATCGCGGGAAGGGCCCGGAAACCGCACAAAGGGGGGCCAAATGTCCAGAAAACCTGCTGCTTCACGGCACAGACCAGACCGCCGCGTGCGCCGAACCCGCGGCGCGCTGGGGGATGCTCTTGTCGAATTGATGCACGAAAAACCTTTCCGCAAAATCACCGTGCAAGATGTGCTGGACCGCGCCAAGGTGGGCCGCTCCACCTTTTACACACACTTCCGGGATAAAGACGATCTTTTCCTGAGTGACGCCGAGGAATTCTTCGAAATGATGGCTACGATCCTGGAGGAGCGCGGCGACAAATCGAATCGGATTCTGCCCGTTCGCGAGCTCTTCGCCCACATCTCGGATATGCGCGCGTTTTATCGCGCCATGGCCGAAGCGGGGAAGCTCCAGATGGCAATTCAGCTCGGCGAAGCACACTTTGCCCGCGGTATAGACCGGCGGCTTGCCGGCATGCCAGAGGCTCGCAGCATGACGGCGCGGCGTCGCAGCGCAGTGTCACATGCGCTGGCGGGAGCATTGATGTCATTGCTGTCGTGGTGGATTGCACGCGGCACGGAAGTTTCGCCCGAGCAGATGGATGATGCTTATCATCACTTGGTTTGGTTCGGAGTGGGTACGGCGGCCTTGAGGCCCGGGGCAACCAGGAACCAGGGAGTTTTCGTAAGAAGGCTTCGAATCCGGCCGATAAAATGAAAAAGGGCGCGAAAGGAAGGCTCCTTCGCGCCCTGATTTTGTAGGACCTAGTTTAGCGGCTGGCCGGCAGCTACGCCCTCGGCCCATTCTTCTTCCTGGATCACTTTGCAATCCATCAAGCCAGCGAGTTCGGAGAAATCTTCTTCGCCTCCGGCGAAGCTATAGAGTTCGCGCATCTGCTCGGCGCTGCAGCCAAATTCGCGGCAGAAACCGTCCCAGTTTTTCAGCACTTCGGTGGAGTTTTCGGTGCTGGTTGCGGCAGTATTGAGGTTCATCACAACACCTCCTCTTTCTGGGTTTCGATCGAAAGCAGCTCTGTCGTTCTCGTTCTCATTTGCGGATTCATCTGCCGGAGCGACACGGCATACGCGTTTTGATGCTCGCTACGGTCTATTTGAATCGCTTCGAAGGCCACGGGGTTGCTATTGTTTTGCAGCGGATTGCCTAGCAATCGCACGAAGACCATGGCGCCCTCACGTATGGGATGCTGTAGAGAGACCTTTTTCTCCCGCGCACGCCATTCGAGGTCGGCTTTTTCGACAAAGAAATTTTCATCCGCATCCCAACCGGAGACTTCGATGCGGTAACTGGCCGGACTTGCGCTTGATGGCATGCCTATATACTCCGATGCTGTTTTGAGCAGATTGGGGGCCAAATCTCATTCGCTTGCAATTTCTTATCCATCAGCGGTTTAGACGCAACCGAGCAGGCTTTGTCAGTCCCATTTGGGCGCATTCCTTACACAATCGTTTCGGATTGACTCACCCGCGCCCGGGTACCAGAACCGCCGTGAGTTGCGCATCTCATTGAAACGTAAGGCCTGACTTGCGTCCGCGTGACGGGTTTGCGGTATTTCCTTCGCACTTGACCTCGCCCATCCTCCAAGCTCAAGGCGGGCTACACGACGCTACCGTCCCCCAAGGAGCGCCATGGCAACGCGCATACTGCTGGCCGACGACCACGAATCGGCCCGAAAAATGATTCGCTCTATAATTACGGCATCGACGGACTGGCAGATCATCGCGGAAGCTTCGGACGGCGCAGAAGCGGCTCTCAAGGCGCATGAGAACTGTCCGGACGTGGCCATCCTGGACTTTCAGATGCCACGAATGAATGGGATCGAGGCGGCGAAGAAAATCCTGGAATACTGCCCGGCTGCAGTGATCGTTACGGAGAGTTTGCATGAAGCTGCCATGCTACTGGATCAGTTGAAGAAAGCAGGGATACGCGGGTTTGTCCAGAAAAGCGAGATTCAAAGCGAGTTAGTGCCCGCCGTGCAAACGGTCCTACAGGGTGGCGAATGGTTTCCAAAAACCCGCCCGGCTGCGGCACGATAACGGCCAGGAACCTCGTCGGGGCAAAATCCCGAAAACATGGGCGGGCCTGTTGGCAGACGCCGACGGTGACCGGGGAAAAGTGTGAACGTTAGGGAAGCCACGAAAGACTACGAACAATGGATGCGGGGGTGCGCTCCCGTGGTAGAAAGCCACCTGCGAGCAAAGCACGCGCTCATGAAAGAGGGATCGTTTGATTTTTTGCGCGGTACCTACTACCGCTGGGCTGCGCTCTGGAGTGAGGTGTGCCGCGAGTGCGTTCATGCTCCAAAGGTGATGTCCGTCGGCGATCTTCACGTGGACAATTTTGCTACGTGGCGAGATGGGGAAGGCCGGTTGTGCTGGGGCGTGGATGATTTCGACGAGGCTGCGCTTTTGCCCTACACCAATGATTTGATCCGGCTAGCCGTGAGCGTGAAGATCGCCAAGAAGCTCGGATGGATGGAGACGAAGACCAAGGTAGCATGTGACGCGATTGTGGCCGGCTATGAGAAGGCGCTCAAGCAAGGCGGGTGCCCGATCGTACTCGCCGAAGAGCAGACACACCTCGAGAAATTGGGAATTGATGCCCTGGAGCCGCCCGAAGGTTTTTGGGAAAAACTCACCGCATGCCCGCAGGTTCGCCGAGGCGTGCCGCGCGAAGCCAAGGCCAGCCTTGAAGAGGCGCTTCCTAATCCCAGGCCGGAGTATCGTGTGGTGCAGAGGATGGCGGGGGTGGGCAGCCTCGGCCAGCAACGATTCGTGGCAATTGCGAAGTGCGCCGGAGGATGGATCGCGCGGGAGGCGAAGCGTATGGTGCCCGCCGCAAGTGAGTGGGTGGCGGGGCGCACCGGCCATCGGCAGTCTTGTTACGCGCAAACCATCGGGCGCGCCGTGAGGTCCCACGATCCTTATCAAAAGATTTCGGGGCAGTGGCTAATCCGGCGCCTGTCGCCCGATTCCAATCCGATCAAAATGGAGGAACTTTCGGGGAAGCGCGATGAAGAAACGCTTTTGCAGGCCATGGGGTCGGAAACCGCAAACGTGCATCTTGGCAGCAAGCGGCAGGTGAATAGGATACAGAAGGATTTGCGCAGGAGAAAATCCAACTGGCTGCGATCGGCGGCCACAAAGATGGAAAAAGTCACGTTGCGAGAGTGGAAAGAATATCGGGATTAGGATCAACTATCGATTCTTCGCCCCCCATGGAGGGTGTAATGAAGGCAGAGCAGAAGCTTCGCAAAGATGTGCAGACGCAGATCAAGGTGATTGAAAAACGTGCCGGCACGCTCGAGCAAGAGGCCACGAGACAGGGCAAGCAGCCGGTGGGGGAGATGTTGAAAGAAGAGGCGCGAAGCTTGCGGAAAATTGCGAAGGCGCTGAAGGGAAACGCGGGCAGCCGCGGCGGGAGTTCGCGGAAACGCACATCTTCCAAGCCTGGCAGGCGCTCATCTCAAGCTGCCTAAGCCGGCACTCCAGCGTCTGATCCTTAACGTTCACGGCAATGCAGCGATGAATCGTCGAGTACCTTCTTGAGGCGCGGACCCTCGAGCACTCCAGTTTGTACATCGGCGTGCCAATCCTCTGTTAGCAGCAGCGTCTGATGCAGGTCGTAATACGCGACGTGAAGTGCGGGACCGTTGAAGGAGAGGTTTGCGTAGCCATTGTAGCCGACGTCTATTTTCTCTTCGGACGGATAACGCCGATTGTCCCAGGCAAGCCATTTGCAATCGAGAATATCGGGAGCCACGCCGCGTTCCACGGGCATACCGCCATGGCCGATACACCGGCCGAAGTTCTCGATGCCTCGATCAACGCGGGACTTATCGTAAATGGCGAGGCGGTGTTCGTGGCCCCAAAACCAGATGACCGGGCGGTGAATAATTTGGGCGAGTTGCCGCGCGGGGATTTGATACCAATCCTCGAAGCAAGAATGTGGACCATGATGCGACAACAGGATCAGTCCGCGTTTATCGTCGTCCGGGTTCACTTCATTCTTCAGCCAGGCGAGCAGTGGCTCCGGGAGGCTACAAGTAGGCT
>DATNLT010000016.1:0-34987 GCA_035602725.1 Candidatus Acidiferrales bacterium | reverse complement strand
ACCAGCGGAACCCCTCGATTACCCCGCTCAAGGGGTTCAAGCCGTAAAGCCACCTCCATTTCGGAGGGATCAGGGAAGCGGGGTAGGCAACAGGTGACGCGAACATCCAAAATTGCAGTAAGAACGGCAACACGTACTTCACGTCACGATAAATGGCGTTCAAGGCGGATAGCCAAAGCCCCACACCCAGCGCCAGCAAGATGGTCAGCAAAAGAAGGATCGGAAAATACAGAAGTCCCAGTCCGGGCCAGATCGCGAAGCGCACACCGTAGTAGCTTAAGATCACCGCAAACATCAGAAAGGAAATGCCAAAATCCACCAATCCGCAAAGCGTCGCGGAAAGCGGCAACATCAGCCGCGGGAAATAGACCTTGGTGATGACATGCTGATTCTCGACAAGCTTGCTGGTGGTGTTCTGGAGAGTGGTCGAAAAATACATCCAGGGAAGAAGCGCGCTGTAATAGAAAAGTGGGTACGGCAATCCCTGTGACGGCAGCTTGGCAAGCCTTCCAAATAGCAAACTAAAAAGGAGCATGGTCATCAGCGGCTGCAATACTGCCCAGGCGGCCCCGACGGCGGTTTGCTTGTAGCGAACTTTAATGTCGCGCCAGATGAAGAAATAGAGCAGTTCGCGGTAGTACCAAAACTCCCGGGTGTCAACCGTAAGCCATCGGGTGCGCGGCGCGAGCAACAAAACAGGCGGCGCGCTGGCAACAGTCTCTTGCCTGGCACCCAACGCTAAGTGTCTACATGGCGCTTCCGCGACTTCTAGAGTTTCGAGATTCACGGTTCGAAGCCCCCAATTTTCGGACGATTGCCAGCAATTCCCAGGTTCGCGCCCTTAGGCCTGGGTGCGCCGGCCAAATGCAATTTCGGACCCCAATCCGGTACAATGCGCATCAAATGGACCAGTTCAAACTCAACAGATGCGCGAAGTGTTCGGAAATGCTTTGTGAGGCCTAACTCTTGATACCCAACGTGTTTACGCACCTAGCGGCGGCGGCGAATACCCCAGACTGAAGCCAACCGCCAGCATTTGACGCTGCATCGAATACGTGAGCCGTACTATTGCGTTCTTCGCAACTTATGGTTCTGAATTTACTAGTTTAATACACTATGTGATTATACTATATCAATCACTTTCTAAAACTTGATGCGCACGTAAGGTGGCACGGCTTGGGAAGCCGTACCGTGCCAGAGAACTGCAGGTCCCGGCCGATGCCGGTGCGTGGGGGGACGTTCAATGCTTTCGTGGTATTGGGTCACATCTCGCGCCTTCACAGGCTCGATTCTCGGCGCGGTGATGGCACTGGCAGCCACTGCGCAGACACCGGTCTTGCCGCAGAAGTTCGAAACCGCTCAGCAAGCCAACGATAGACTTGAGCAACTCGCGCTAAGCTCGGAGGTCACAACAGGCGATTACCGGATCGGTGCCGGCGACCTCATCACGGTCGAGGTTTTCGAAGTTCCGGAATTGACGCGTGAAGTTCGCGTCAGCCAATCCGGTTTCATCACGCTACCCCTGCTTCCGATGCGCATCCAGGTAAACGGCCTGACAAGCCTGCAGGTCGAGCAGAAGATTACTGAAATCTTGCAGGCGAAGGGGCTTGTGTCGAATCCCGAAGTCAGCGTGGCTTTGAAGGAGCAACATAGCCAGCCGATTACGATCATTGGTTCAGTTCGCCAGCCCAAAGTGATCCAGTCGATACGCCCGGTGAGCCTGGTGGAGGCTCTGTCGGATGCAGGGGGAATTGCGGACGACGCCGGTAACGTGGTGCTGGTTACGCGAAAAGAGCCGGAGCCCCCACCCACGACCACGGGAACGGATGGAACCGGCGACAAGGATGTGCCCCCCGACCCGTTCGCGGAACCGCAAACGGTCTCCGTGAGCCTGGGCAAGCTCCTGACGACGCCCGATCCGAAGTACAACCTGATGCTCCATGGGGGCGACATCGTCACCGTTCCCCGGGGTGGGATTGTTTATGTTGTGGGTGCGGTCGTCCACGCTGGTGGTTTCGTGCTGCAAAACAACACCGATAAGTTGACGACCCTTGAAGCGCTCGCACTCGCGCAAGGCATGACTCCGACGGCGAAAGCGAGCCAGGCTTTGATCGTTCGCCGAGACCCGGTCACGGGCAAGACGCAAGACATCCCGGTAAACCTGAAGAAGATATTGGAGCGTAAAGGCGAAGATATGACGCTCGCAGCGAACGACGTTTTGTTTGTGCCGGATAGCGCCAGTAAACGCGCCTGGCGGACGGCGGGCTCCGCCATATTGGGCCTGACGACAGGTGTAGCAATCATACGCGCAGGGTCAATCTAAACGGAACCGCGAACAGATCAACCCATGGAAGAAGACAAGATCATTCCGCGCCGCATTCCGGCAAACGATGCCATTGAGATCGTGCCTCCAGGGCAACTCCATCCCTGGGAGCAGCCCGAACGCGAGCCGCACATTCGCGATTACTGGCGGATCGTGCGCAAACACCAGTGGCTGATACTCACATTCTTGCTCACGGTGGTTACGGCGGTAACGATTGCCACCTTCAAGATGAAGCCGGTTTATGAAGCCAGCGCAAGAATTGAAGTGGACCAGGAAACATCCAACATATTGCCTTTCCAAAACACAGACCCGTACGGCGCTTACGAAGACCTGGACACTTATATTGAGACGCAGGCCAAGGTATTGTTGAGCGAAACGCTGGCGCTTGAGACCATCAAATCGTTAGGGCTCGCGTCGAACCCTGAATTCGGCGGTACGGCTGGCGGTTCCGTAAGCGTCCCTTCCATCGACTCCAGCCAGCCGCCAATTTCGCGGCCGGCAATTCTGGGCAATTTCATCGGATCGCTCAGCGTGAAGCGCGTGCCAAATAGCCGCTTGCTGGAAATTGCGTTTTCCTCCACCGACCCGAACTTAGCGGCGCGCGTGCTGAACGCGCATTTGCAAACATTCATTGACTACAATTTCCGCAGCCGCTATGAAGCGACGACGCAGGCCTCGAAGTGGCTGGAACAGCAACTGGACGATTACCGGATTCGAGTCGAAAAATCGGAAGACGCCCGGCTCGCCTACGAACGCGCCAATCACATTTGGGAAATCGACGAAAAACAGGACATCACAAGCCAGAAGCTCGGTGACCTGAATAAGGAACTCACCGACGCGCAGGCAGACAGGATGAGGAAAGAGGCCGATTATCGCCTAGCCTCCGCCGGAGATATCGATTCGGTGCCTGCGGTGCGGGATAACCAGCTCGTTCAGGATCTGGTTCGCAAGCAGACGGACTTACATCAACAGTTGAATGACGCTTTGAGCCAATACGGACCGAATTTCCCTAAGGTCCAGCGTCTGCAAGAACAGGTTAAGAGCATGGATCAGTTCGTGGCCAGCCAAAAGCAAGATGTGGTGAAGCGCCTCGAACAAGACTACCGGACCGCGGTGCGCCGGGAAGAAATGATTACGGCATCGCTCGATTTGCAGAAAAACGCGACGAATCAGATGGGCGAGAAGATGGTTCAGTACAACATCCTGAAGCGGGATGCCGATGCCAATAAACAGCTCTATGACGGACTGCTCGAAAAGCTGAAGGAAGCCAGTATCTCCGCCGGATTACATTCTTCGAATATCCGCGTCGTCGACGCGGCGATGGTGCCTTCTTCGCCGGCGCGCCCGATTCCCAGCCGCAATATCCTGCTAGCAATCGTCGTGGGCTTGGTGGGAGGAATTGGTCTCGCGTTCGTCCGCGAGTATATGGACAATACGGTCAAGACGCCTGACGACGTCGAGATGCTGTCTCATCTTCCGTCCCTTGCAGTGGTGCCTGCGTTTACGGCCCTCGAGGGAAAGCGCGGACGGCTGTCGAGACTCCTCAAATCCAGCTCAAACGGGCACGAGGATCTGCGCGTGGAGCTGGCCTCCTTTTCCATGCCGCAGTCGCAAATGTCCGAAGCCTTTCGATCGCTGAGGACGTCGCTGCTGCTTTCTCAGGCGGGCCATCCTCCCCAGGTGATTTTGGTGACGAGCGCATTGCCGCGTGAAGGCAAGACGACAGCCGCCGTCAATCTGGCGGTGACGTTGGCGCAATTGGGAGACAACACACTTCTCGTGGATGCTGATCTTCGCAAGCCCGGGGTCTCCCGCACCATGGGCATGGCCGATAATAAGTATGCCGGGCTGAGTTCGCATCTAGCGGGCGTGAATGCCTTGGATTCGGTGATCGTCCCACACCCGGTGATTGAAAACCTATCGATTCTGCCAACGGGTCCGGTGCCGCCAAATCCGGCCGACCTGCTTTCCTCGGAACGATTGCGGCAAGCCATCGTCGAACTGCGGCAGTTCTACAAATTCATCGTGATCGATTCACCGCCGATTATGGCGGCCACGGATGCGGTAATTCTTTCGGTGCTCGCGGATGGCGTGCTTATTGTTGTACGAAGCGGCGAGACACCGAAGGATGCGTTCACCCGTACGCGAGACCTGTTGGGCGGCGTGAGAAGCCGTTTGTTGGGCGTGTTGCTCAACGCGGTGGATTCGAACGCGCCGGACTATTACTACTCCTATCGCTACTATCCATACTCCTATCGGGGATACAGCCACGATGCCACGAAACCCGAGGAGCCGGCATCGAAAGTTTGAGCTTTTGGCGATTTGCTTGCTAGTGGAGGCTTTGTGCGATTCTTGATTACGGGTGGCGCCGGATTTATCGGATCTCATCTTGCGGAGAGGCTGCTTGAGCGCGGAGATGAGGTGCTGCTGTTCGACAATCTTTCCACCGGCAGTATGGAGAATATCCGGCACCTCAAGAAGTACGACCGCATGCACTACTTCCTCGATACGATTGAGAATCGGCATTTGCTCGCGGAACTCGTGGACGAATCCGATGCGATTTTCCACCTCGCGGCTGCCGTCGGCGTTCGTTTGATTGTCGAAAGCCCGGTTAGGACGATTGCGACGAACGTGGACGGCACGAAACTCGTGCTGGAAACCGCCAGCAAGAAACGAAAACTCGTGTTTGTGGCTTCCACTTCGGAGGTCTACGGCAAGAACACGCACGTTCCGTTCTGTGAGGACGATGATCTTGTCTTGGGTCCCACCACCAAGGGCCGCTGGAGCTATGCCGCCTCGAAGGCTCTCGACGAATTCCTTGCCCTTTCGTACTGGAAGGAAAGGAAGTTACCCGTTGTGGTTGCACGCTTCTTTAATACCGTGGGGCCGCGTCAGACGGGCCGGTATGGCATGGTGCTGCCGAATTTTGTCTCGCAGGCCTTGAGCGGACGCCCGATCACCGTGTATGGCACCGGCACGCAATCGCGCTGCTTCTGCGACGTGCGCGACACCGTGGAAGCGCTCCTTCGATTGGTGGCCAACGATTGCGCCGTGGGAGAAGTGGTCAATATCGGCACCAATCGCGAAGTGACGGTAACGGCGCTGGCCGAAATGGTCAAAGCGCGTGCGAATAGTTCTTCGGAAATCACTTACGTGCCCTACGACGAAGCCTATGAGCCAGGCTTTGAAGACATGATGCGCCGTGTTCCCAGCCTTGAGAAACTCGAGCGTTTGACGAACTTCCGCCCTTCCACCACACTCGAGGAGATTGTGGACCGCGTGATCGCGCATTTCGAAAGCCGCCGTGAGGTGACGGAGGTCGCGCGCGCAGCCACAAGCGTCGGATGATTCTCGGGCCGCCACAGAGTCTTGTTGCTGGAATTCCTGCCGGCCGCCTCGATTTGATGGATTGTTCACGCCATTTGTAAGATCATGCTCAATCTGTTTCTTTGGGAGCCGAAACTACAGCTCTTGAAATTCTTCTTCGAAACGGATGAGGCGGCATGACTTCCGATCCCCAACAGCTTTGGCTGTCTGTGGTCATACCGGTTTTTAATGAACGAAAAACGATCGAAGAGATCCTGCAGCGCGTGCAGGATGTGGATGTTGAACGCGAAAAAGAGATCATCGTTGTGGACGACGGCTCGCAAGATGGCACGCGGGATTTTCTGGAAGAGCTTGCTGCCGGGTCGCGGGAAATCAAAACTGCCGTACCTCTCGGCGCCCCCAGCAGGCCGCCGCGCGCGGTTAACATTCGCGTGTTCCTGCAAGACAAGAATCAGGGCAAAGGGGCCGCGCTCCGCCGGGGCATTCGGGAGGCTCGCGGCGAGGTGATTTTGATTCAGGACGCCGACCTTGAATACGACCCTCAGGACTATGCCGCGCTTCTCGATCCAATTCGAAAAGGCCGCGCGGACGTCGTCTACGGCTCCCGGTTCCTGGGCGGCCCACACCGCGTTTTGTTCTATTGGCATTCGAACGCAAACTGGATCCTGACAACGATTTCGAATATGTGCACGGACTTGAACCTTACGGACGTGTGGACCTGTTACAAAGTGTTCCGGCGCGAGGTGATCGAGAAAATCGATATCAAGGAAGATCGCTTTGGCTTCGAGCCGGAGATCACGGCAAAAGTAGCCAAAGGGCCGTGGCGCATCTATGAAGTACCAATCTCCTATGCGGGACGCACCTATGCCGAGGGAAAGAAAATCTCGTGGCGTGACGCGCTGCCGGGCCTGTGGTGCACCTTCAAGTACAGCCTGTTTGATTGATGGTTGGTTGCTATGCGTGACGCAATCGTCATTTCCGGGTGGACTTGGGAGGCATTTAATATCCCCGAGAGGAATGCGATTGCCCTCGCTTCGCTTGGCGCCCGCGTACTCTACTGCCCGCAGACAATTTCCTACTTCCGCAAGAAGAGAATCGAACAGGGCGAACTCGAGCGGGGAATTTTTTCCTTCACGCCGCGCTTTCTAAGCAGCAAGGCCAATCGTATCCCCGGTCTGCCCCGTGTTCAGGCCAAGATGATTGCGGCCCAGATTCTGAACGAAGCTGCCCGGCTAAAGCTCCGCAACCCGATTTTTGTGTATTCCCACCTGCCGGAAGATCAGCTTCCCATCGCAGAAGAAATGAAGCGTCACGGTCTTTACCTCGTCCATGTGGCCATGGATTACCCGGAGCCACTCCTCTTCGAGCACGTCCAGCTCTCCGATCGCACGCTCGTGATTGAACGGATTATCTACCACCTTTTGCGGGCTCGCTTTGGGGAACGTATTGAAATGATCCCCAGCGCTGGACGGATTGCATCAAACGGGTTGCATGGTTCTGGCGATCCGCCCGAGCTTGCCTCCGTCCCACACCCGCGGCTGGGCTACTTGGGGTTGCCGCAAGCGCGCCTGAATGTGACGATTCTCCGCGAGCTATTGGAGGCCCATCCCGAGTGGCACTTCGTCTCATTTGGAGACCAGAAATTATTTCCATTGCCGAATGTTCATACGGCGCCCTGGCAATCGCAGGAATCTCTTGGCCGATTTGTGGCGGGGCTGGACGTGGGGTTCATGCCTTACGATTGTTACAATCCGCTCAGCTTCCATTGTTTGCCGCTCAAACGCTTGGATTATTTCGCGGCGGGCCTGCCCGTTGTTTCGACGCCGATCCTCAGTTTCTGGAATTTGGGCGGCCTGGTGTATTTGGGTGATACCGCAACCGAGCTGGCGGAGGCGGTTAGGCAGGCGCTGGCGGAATCTCCAGACGATCCTCGAAGATCGCAGCGAAGACAATACGCGCAGGAACATTCACTCGAGCACCTGGCGCAACGCCTTCGCGAGACGCTGCCGCTCGATGAGCCCTCCGATGCCGTGCACGGTGTTTAATTCGCAAAGGACATTGCAGGCGAGGATTCGAAAATACCAGCGCGCCCCTACGCGGCCGGAAGCAGGCTGATCTTGATCGCCCTCCTCGGCGCCCGCGACAACCCTGTAGACGGGGTCGAAGATTATTGCAACTTTCTTCGCGACGAGTTCGCACAGGACGGCCGGACAATGCAGGTTCTGCGCCTCCCGTGGGTGGAAAAAGGTTGGCTCCAGGGATTGCTATGGCTGTGGGATGAGGCGCAAGCTTGGCGCGGACGCTGGGTATTTCTGCAATATACAGCGCTCCAGTGGTCGCGCCGTGGCTTCTCGGTCCCCGCGTTGGCGGTGATGGCGATTCTCAAGCTGAGGCGCGCCAAGTGCGCCGTCGTTTTCCACGATGGCGCGCCGTACGGTGGTAGACAGTTCTTACAACGCGCACGCACCGCCGTGCAAACCCAGGTTATGCGTTCCCTCTGTCGCCGGGCCGAACTCGTCATTACGACCATATCCCCATCGACATTGACTTGGATTCCGCGCACCAGCGCCAAGATCGTCTGTATTCCAGTCGGGGCGAACCTTCCCGGCCAGCCGGTGCATTTCACACTCAAAGACTCGCAGGCAAGTGGCGCGAAAACCGTCGCGATTTTTAGTGTCGCCGGAGGCTTCTCCGGCGTAATCGAATTGGAGCAAGTTGTACGGATTATTGTATCTGTGTCTGGAAGCATTGATGGACTCCGATTGGTCGTTCTCGGCCGAAATTCAGAAGGTGCAGCCGCACCTTTGCGGGCAGCATTAGACCGGTACCATATTGAGGTTGTCATACTGGGGTTGTTGCCGGCAGATGAAGTCGCGCGGCAACTCGCCGCCGCCGATGTGCTCTTGTTCGCGCGCGGGGGAATATCGACACGTCGCGGAAGCGCCGTCGCCGGGATCGTGTGTGGCGTCCCAATTGTGGCGTTTTCGAACGGCGAGACCGGTCCGCCGCTCACCGAGGCAGGAGTGATGCTGGCGCCAGAAGGAGACTGTGACGGGATGGCCGCAGCGTTGCACAGCGTGCTAACGGACGACGCGCTGCGCACTAATCTCCGGATGAGGAATCTGCGGGCGCGCGACCTTTATTTTTCCTGGGGCGCCATCGCTCAGGCCTATCTGAAAAGTATCGACTAGCCCGTTGTGGGCTATATCACAAGGTCTACTCAGCGATTGTAAGATATCAGTATTGTTGCCGGCTTGAGCGTGTTCCCATCTTCCCGAGCCATCGAACGTAAGGGGCGCAAGTATAGATCGTGTTAGTATACTACTTAATTATCTCACAACGTATCGTGATTAGTCCGAGAATGCTCCGTTTCGAGATGCGGCGACTGATCTCACGTGGGGGGCAAAATGCCGCGTGATGTTCAAGAGGGTTGCGCCAAGCCGATGCACCGTTACCGCCTACTCATCGTCGCGACTCACGTCGTCCAGTACAGCTCCCCTCTCTTCCGCCAGATGGCGCAACATCCGCAGTTGGATATAGAAGTTGCCTATTGTAGTTTGCGAGGCGCAGAGGGAGGCATGGACGCTGATTTCGGCCGGGAAGTACGATGGGACGTGCCGCTCCTGGACGGCTTCGCATGGACTCTGCTGCCAAATCGAGCGCGTCGCCCCGGCCCCGGCCATTTCTGGGGCTTTCTGAATACTGCATTATGGACGAAATTGCGGAGCGGACACTACGATGCTGTTTTCCTTTCGACTGGATATCGGTGCGCGACCTTCTGGATCGGGCTGCTTGCCGCCAAACTCAGCGGTGTCGCAGTCCTATTCGGAACTGACGCCATCAGCGTTGCCCCTCGCGATGGTGCGCCATGGAAAGCGCTTGTGAAGCGGTGGTTTTGGCGCTGGCTTTTTCGCTTGGCCGACCAGGTGACGGTGCCTTCGACTGGAACAAAGGAACTGATGCTTTCCCTTCACATTCCCGAAGAGCGTATCGCCTTGACCCCTTACGTCGTTGACAATCAATGGTGGATAAGGCACGCCGCTACTGTGAATCGCCAGACGGTCCGGGAGCGGTGGAACGTGCCGGCAAATTCTACGGTCCTGCTGTTTTGCGCGAAGCTTCAGCCTTGGAAGAGGCCCCTCGACGTGCTACAGGCATTCGCGAAAGTCAGCGATCCGAATGTCGTGCTGGTGTTTGCGGGTGACGGCCCGCTGCAATCCCAGATCAAACGTGAAGCCGAAGAATTGAAGGTTGCGGATCGGGTGCGCTTGCTTGGATTTGTAAACCAATCCGAATTGCCGTCCGTGTATCGAAGCTCTGATGTCCTGGTGCTGCCCTCGGAGTATGAGCCGTTTGGAGTGGTGGTAAACGAAGCGCTCCTGTGCGGATGCGTTGCCGCAGTCAGCGACCGTGTGGGTGCGGGGCGTGATTTAATCCGTCCGGACAACGGGTTCATATTCCCCTGCGGTGACGTTGACCGCCTCGCGCAAATCCTGCATCAGATTGTGTGCAATCCCGGCATCCTCCAGAAAATGAGCGACTCATCGCAGAAGCTGCTTGCAAAATGGTCACCGGTCGAAAACATTCAGGCGTACGTGGAGGCCCTGAACCGGTTGACGCTATCGCGGGGAACGGTTTGAGGATTTTGATTTACTCGCGCTTCTTTCCGCCATCCATAGGCGGGGTCGAAACTTACGCGCGGCTGCTGGCGGAAGGCTTGGCTCGCAAGCCTGACGGCACGCCGGAGGTCTTTTGCGTCACGGAGATTGCGGCCGGCGATTTCGACGACAGCACTCTTCCGTTTACGGTTGTACGAAAGCCGGGGATTCTAGGGCTTTTTCGATTGATTCGCGAGGCAGACGTTGTACACATCGCCGGACCCGCGATTCTTCCGCTGGCGATTGCGATCTGGCTGCACAAGCCAGTGATAGTGGAGCATCACGCCTATCAGGCCGTGTGTCCAAACGGGCTACTCCTGTATTCGCCCACGAGGACCGCCTGTCCCGACTGCTTTATGCGGCGGCGTTACCTACAATGCCTGCAATGCAACTCGAAGGAAGCGGGCTGGCTCGGAAGTCTGAAGATGCTGGTCTTCGAATGGCCCCGGCGTTGGCTTTGCCGGCTAGCAACCGCCCAGCTTTGCATCACGCAACACGTGGCCAATCGTGTGCGCCTGCCGCGCTCAACCGTCATCTATTACGGCGTTCCCGATGTGGCAAACACTCGTGAAGTGGTTCAATCTTTCAGCCAGCAGAAAATCGTCGCACCTACGCTGACGGTAGGTTATGTCGGGCGGCTCGTTCAGGAAAAAGATGTACAGACTTTGATTGAGGCAGTACAGCAGGTGCGAGACAAAGGACATTCCATTGGGCTTAAACTCATTGGCGATGGTCCCGAAAGGAGTTCCCTGGAAAGTATCGCCGCAAAAAACGGTACGTCGCAACACATTGTTTTTGTAGGCGCACTTCGCGGAGAAGACTTGAATCGCGCCGCGTTGGATTTGGACGTGCTGGTCTTACCCTCTTTGTGGGAAGAGCCCGCGGGCCTGGTCGTGATGGAGCAAATGATGCGCGGCCGGCCCGTGATCGTTACCAACAATGGAGGAGCAGCCGAGTTGGCCGGTGACACCGGACTCACCTTCCCCCCCGGCGACAGAAATGCTTTGGCGCAATGCTTGCGCCGCTTTCTGGAAGAACCGGCGCTGCTGGCGAAACTGAGTAGGCTCGCTCGGGCCCGGGCGGTTGAGCTATTTTCGCTTCCGAATATGGTCGAAAATCATTACAACCTGTTCGAGCTTTGCCTCCATCAGCGCGGCGAGAAAACGGAACCGGCGAAATGATCTCACAGAGGAGAATTCTTCCGCGGAGCCGAAAATCTCTCGAATAGGAAGCATATCGTTACGTTCGAACCAATGGGCTCGCTGCTTCGCGGAGTCGGATATTGGGAATGTTTGATACGCGAACCGAACTTCTGCACTCAAAAGGGGCTAAAGCCTTTGCTTTCGCTGTCGGTGCGGTGGGCCTTGGCTGGGTGCTTTCTCGCTGGATCGTTTCTGAGGATTTGCGCGACATCATTTTCGTCGCGGTTGCGGGCATCGCTATCCCGCTCGTCATTGCCATTCTGAACGATTGGCGCCGGGGCCTGTATGCCTTTCTCGTCTGGCTTGTATTCGAAGACCTGATTCGCAAGTTCCTGGGCAACAACCTGGCGATGTTTTTTGCGAAGGATGCGATCGTGGCCGTCACCTATGCGGGCATGCTCATCGCGCTGCGCCATCGTAAGTTCCCTATGTTTCGGGCGCCCTTCTTTCTGTGGCTCGCAATTTTTTTCTGGGCGGGCGTTTTGCAAGTCTTCAATCCGAATTCTCCGAGCATCCTCTATGGTCTGCTCGGTCTGAAGCTTTACTTCTATTACGTGCCGCTGATGTTCGCAGGATATGCGTTGATTCGAACCGAAAGCGACCTGTATAAGTTTCTCACCGTCAATCTTTGGATCGGTCTAGTCGTTTCTGGTTTGGGCGTGGCGCAGTCCATCCTGGGGTTGAATTTCCTGAGCCCTCCGAAAGCCGAATTGGCGCCGGAGCTCCGCGAGCTAGGTCACGAAGTCCGCGAATCGCCGATTACTCACATGCGCGTTGAACGCGTTACGTCCGTCTTTGTGAGCGACGGCCGGTTTGGTCAGTTCCTGACGCTATTCTTCGTGATCGCCTTTGGCGCAATGGTGTATTTCCTGTTGCGGGGCAAACGCGGCCGTACGCTCGTGTTCCCGGCGATGGCTGCCATTGTTTTGGCTACAATACTGGCTGGGGCTCGCGGACCCTTCGTGTATTTGATCGCCAACGCGCTGATTTTATCTGCGGCACTGTTCTGGGGAGCGCCCCTGAAACGGCGGCAAACAGCTCAAATCGGCAAGGCAGTTCGCAGGGCCGCGATTTTAGCCGGGGCCGCCATCCTGCTGATGGTTGCTTTTTACCCCAAGGTGATCCTGGCGCGCTGGGCCTTTTATTCCGAAACGCTGATGCCCAACAGCTCGTCTTCTGAGTTCGGATTTCGCGCCTGGGACTATCCGGAAAAAAATCTTGAATCGGTGTTCTCCCAGCCAAACTGGAAGCTTGGCAACGGGATCGGCACCGCAGGATTGGGAATCGAATATATCGTCAAGGTGTTGGGAACGCCTCCACCGCCGATCGGATCGGAAAGCGGTATCGGCACATTAATCCTCGAACTCGGCATCATTGGGCCGTTTCTCTGGCTGGCCTGGTCGGTGAGCCTTGTGCTGGCCGCTTGGAAGGTTGTGCACAAGCTCAAGCAAACTGTACTGTTTCCGATTGGCTTCGCGTTTTTCTGGTACGCAGTATTTCTTATCTTAATCGGTACGTTGTACGGACTTGATGCTTATGAAAACTATCTGATGAACGCGTATCTGTGGCTTATGGTGGGTGTATTGTTCCGCTTGCCGCACTTGTTAGGCGAAAAACAAAATAATGGACACGCCGCCGCAGCCATCGCCCGTTAGGCCGCGCCTGACAATTGTGTCGCCGTTCGTCGACAAGAGTCACGGAACGGAACGCGTCCTTGCCGAACAAATCGAGCGTCTTGCATCCGATTATGAGATTCACTTGTTTAGTGAGCGCGTGGGTGATGTAGACCGAAGGAGTGTTGTCTGGCACCGCGTGTATGTCCCCCCGGGTCCTCACCTTTTTCGATATCTGTGGTGGTTCATCGCCAACCACGTACAGCGCCGCCGGGCATCTGGCCGGAACAAACGGCAACCTGAAATCATCTACTCGGCCGGAGTCAATTGCCTGGACGCAGACGTCGTGTGCGCTCACGCTGTCTTTACCGAGCTTCGTCACCAACTCCGGGATCAGCTAAGGTTTTCGAACAACGCTCTTAAGCGGTGGCCTGTGGTTCTGCACCGGCGCATCTACTATCGGGTGATTTCCTTTCTGGAGCGGCGAATCTATAGGAATCAAAAGCTGCTGCTAGCCGCGGTTTCTGAAAGAACCGCGAAAACAATCGGTCAGCTCTGCGGACGAACCGCCGCCATCGATGTGGTCTACAACGCGATTGATTGCGAAAGGTTTAATGCGCAGCGCCTCGGCGGCTTGCGAAAATCCGCGCGCGCCGCGTTTGAATTAAGTGAAGACGACGTTGCGGTGCTTTTGATCGGGAACGATTGGAAAACGAAAGGATTGCCGTTACTGCTGGAAGCGGTCGCGCGTTTAAGTAGGTCGCGCGTGCGAGTTCTCGTCGTTGGACAGGATTCGTCCGCCTCATATCGCAGCAGCATTCGCAATCTAGGATTGGATGCACAGGTTCGTTTTCTGCCTGCGCGCCCGGACGTCGAGTATTACTATGCGTCCGCGGACATATACGCGAGCCCATCTCTCGGCGATTCGTTTGCGTTGCCGGTCGCCGAAGCCATGGCCTGCAGCCTTCCGGTGATCACGTCTCGTAATGCGGGAGTCTGCGCGATCCTGCACCACGGCGAAGATGGCCTGATTCTTGAAAATGCAGCCGACGTTGCTACTCTAGCTCATTGGCTGCGAAATCTCGCTGAAAATCCGGCATACCGCCGAAGCCTCGGCGCCGGCGCCGCGCGCACCGCAGCCCAATACACTTGGGAGCGAAACGTCGAGCAAATGCGAACACTTTTCGAACGCGCTCTGAAATCGCGTAAGCTGAGACTAAAGCAATGGAGCACCGCACCTACCCCATTCGAAAAGTCCTAGTCTTGGCGCCCCCCATGAGCGGGATCGGCGGCGTGCAGAATTACACCAGAGCCTTGGTGCGGGGACTGCAAACGATTCTGGGCGATCAAGCCGTCCGACTCTGCGCCGTGCCCGCCGAGCCGGTCGCCCAAGCAGACGGCACTATGGCCTTGAGTGCGGCCACCAAAGTGCGATTTTTGGCGTCGGCGTTTATCCAGGTGTTCCGTGGGCGCCCGGACCTTGTGATTTGCGCCCACATCGGCATGGCTCCGGCAGCTCGGTTGATTCGAAAAGTAACCGGAATTCCCTTTTGGCAATGCTTGCACGGAATCGAAGTTTGGCGGGCGCTCTCACCATCGAAGGAACGCGCGCTCAAATCAGCCCAACGCTATATCGCGCTCACCCGGTTCAGCCTTCAGGCGACCGTTGACCAGCACCAACTGGGCGAGGTTTCCGCGGTGATGCTGCCGCCTCCCCTGCCTGAAGGCGCAAGTGAGCGACCTGGTTGTGTAAGTCCGGCTGCTTTCGAAAAGCCCGTCGTGCTTACCGTTGGGCGGCTGGCAGCGTCTGAACGCTACAAGGGTCACGATGCCATGCTGGATGCATGGTCTAGCGTGCTCAGTAAGGTCCCGGAAGCGGTCTATTGGATCGTAGGGGATGGCGATGATCGCACTCGACTCGAATCCCGGGCGGATGAGCTTGGCATCGCCGGATCGGTTCGGTTCTTTGGCGCGCTTTCCGGGCGGGAATTGAATCGCTGTTATGATCTTTGCGCTGTATTTGCCATGCCGGCGTGCACGGAACTGGATCCCCAAGCCCCACGAGGGGAAGGCTTTGGCATCGTCTACCTAGAAGCAATGGCCCGCGGAAAGCCTGTGCTGGGACCGAACACGGGAGCTCCGCCAGAGTTCATACGGTCAGGTGAGGACGGACTGCTGGTCAATCCTGGTGAGCCGCGCGAAATCGCTGAAGCGCTGGTCTACTTGCTAAAAAGACCGGTGGAGACACGCCGCATGGGCGAACAGGCCCGCGATTGGGTGCAGGCGGAATTTAGTTTCGAACGGTTCTGCGAACGTCTGCGGAACGCTTTGCGTACAGACCTCTAGAGAGTTGATGGCACGCGCCACAGCATTGGTGATCCAGATAGGTGATCGCGTACCACGGGCACAGGCCAAAATGCGTATCCTCCACGTAACCCAAACCTATCATCCGTTCCTCGAACGGGGTGGACCCACCGTAAAGGTGCGCTCGATCGCGGAAGGCTTGGTGCAGCGTGGCCACCACTGCACTGTGCTTACCTCCTGGTACGGACGTCCTTACACGACCCGTCAGACGGTCATGAACGGTGTGGACGTGGTCTATCTCCGCCCCCTCAAGACCTATCGCGCGATGACCCTCAATGCGGGCCTGCTAGCCTTTTGCCGCAAAGAGCTGCGGCAATACGATCTCATTCACATCTACGGGCTGTATGACCTGTTAGGCCCGGCGGTAGCTCATTATGCGTCCCGCGCCAAAATTCCTTATGTGCTGGAGCCTCTGGGCATGGTTCGCCCCATCGACCGGGCCCTCCGATTGAAGCGCCTTTGGCATCAAATGCTTGGCAAGCCTCTCATCCGCCACGCCGCTCGGATGATCGCGACCTCACAACAGGAGGAAGGCGAGTTCCTTGGGGATGGCCTGCCACGCAAACAGATCGCTTTGCGTTACAACGGGGTGGATCTGAACGAGTTTGCCACCCTGCCGCCGCGCGGTGCATTTCGGTCCGAATGGACCATTCCGCCCGATGAGCCGGTGGTGCTCTTTATCAGCAGGGTAATTCCCCGAAAGGGCGTGGACCTGCTTATTTCGGCTTTCGCGGAAGCTTGTCCCGAACGAGGCCGCCTGGTGATTGCGGGACCTGAAGGCGAAGTGGGCTATGTCGCGCAGCTTCGCGAATTAGCGCGTAGCAAAGGGGTGGAACCTAGAACCATCTTTACCGGGCCGCTTTACGGAGATCAAAAGAAAGCGGCGCTTGTGGATTGCGATCTTTTCGCGTTGCCTTCACGTTACGAGAATTTCGCGAACAGTGTAGCGGAAGCAATCGCGTGCGGCCGCCCGGTGATCATCAGCGATCGTTGCGGCATTAGCGAATTTGTGACGAATCAAGTGGGACTGGTGATCCCTCGAGAAGTGCCCGCCATTGCCGCTGCATTGCGGCTCTTGTTAACCGACCATGCTCTCTACCAAGGTTTTCAAGCGGCGTGTCCACGAGTGGCTGGCCAGCTTAGTTGGAACGAGTTGCTGGCCGTACAGGAAGAGATCTACGGTCAGGTAATCGGAAAGCACGATGAGCCTCACTAAACAGGTCACCTTCTACGACGAACACCCATTTGATTGGGTCGAGGCCTATCCCGGCGAAGAACGCCGGCGTGTGATCTCATTGCCGCTGTTGCACGTGATTGACGCGTTGCCTGCGGGCGCTTTTGTGCTCGATGTCGGTTGTGGCGCCGGGCGCGTGCTTTCCTATTTGGGCTATCGAGGGTTTCGTTGCGTGGGCTTGGATCGCAGCGCAAACGCGATCGCGATCGTGCAGCAACGTCACCGGTTGCCCGGAATCGTCGCCGACAACCTGCGTCTGCCGTTGCTCGAGGACGTCGCCGACCTGGTGGTGTCCGATGGAGTGTTGCACCACACTGGCGATCCGCCGAAAGCGTTCTCCGAAAATTGCCGTGTCGTTAGGCCGGGCGGGCTCTTGTATCTGGCGGTCTACCGTCCCGGCGGACGGTATGAACTTCTTTACAAGTACCCTGGATGGTTCATCCGGCGCGGGCTCCGCTTCCGGGCCACACGTTGGCTGGTGCACTCCACCGCACTACCGCTTTACGCATTCGCGCACCGATTGAAGTCCGGTGGAAAAGTGAAACGGGAGGCCGCCAGAAACCTCTTTTACGATTATTTTGCCTCTCCGGAGGTTGCTTTCCTTCCACGGTGCACGATCGAACAGTATGCGGCGGCGGAAGGCATGCAATTGGTTTCCTATGACGCGAATCCCAAGCAAAACGTGCACTGTTTTGTTCTGCGAAAGACCGGCACGCGCCAGCGTCCCGCCGGATAGCGCGCACCTCACGAGGGATGATTTAGCCCATGTGCGGAATCTGCGGCACCATCGGTATCGGGAACTCTGCGAAGGCGTCCAGCGCTATTCGGCGCATGAACTTCGCCATGCACCACCGCGGTCCAGATGCTGAAGGTGAGTTGATCGCACCGTCCGCAGCGCCGCTGGTGTCGCTCGGAATGCGCCGGCTCAGCATCATTGATCTTGCCAGCGGACAGCAGCCCGTCTTCAACGAAACGAATGACGTAGCCGTCGTGTACAACGGTGAAATGTACAACTTTCCGGAATTGCGAGAGAAACTCGAAGGCGCCGGACATACGTTTCGTACGCACTCCGACACAGAAGTGATCGTCCACAGTTATGAAGAATGGGGACAGGACTGCCTGCAGAAATTCCGCGGAATGTTTGCCATCGCCCTGCTTGATATGCGCAAAGCCTCGGCGGACGGCGCAAAATTGTTGCTTGCGCGCGACCGGCTCGGCATCAAGCCGCTCTATTATTCGCTGCAGCAAGGCACACTCCTTTTTGCCTCGGAGGTCCGCGCGCTGCTGGCTACCGGATTGATCCACAGGCAGCTTTCGCCCGAGGCTCTCGACTCGTATCTGCTGTTTGGTTCGGTCTGCGAACCGATGACGCTCGTCGAGGGTATCTACTCGATTCCCCCCGGCCATTACTTACAGATACCCGCAGGCGGCCCGGTGAAGAATGCGGTACCCCAATCCTATTGGAACTTTGGCGATGCGGCCCTGCCGGAAGCGAGTGCCATCGAGATCAGCTTCGAATCGGCCGCCCGCGGGCTGAGACCTCTCCTCGAAGAGGCGGTGCGTGGCCATCTCTTATCGGACGTGCCCCTCGGAATCTTCCTGAGCAGCGGTATCGATTCCACTGCCATCGTGGCTTTGGCTGCGCGGGCCCAGGCAGGATTGCAGACTTTCACCGTTGTTTTCGAAGAGCAGGATTTCAGCGAGGCCGCGATCGCTCGCGCCACGGCGCGCCAATTTGATACGCAGCATCAGGAGCTTTTGCTGCGCGGCGGCGAAATGCTCGATCATCTTGATGATGCCGTTGGGTCACTCGATCAGCCCACCATGGATGGCATGAACACTTATTTTGTTTCCTGGGCCGTTCACCGGGCGGGGCTGAAGGTGGCGCTCTCGGGATTGGGCGGCGATGAAATTTTCGGCGGGTATGCCACCTTTGCCTCCGTCCCGCGGGCCGCGCGTTTGGCAAGGGCCAGCCGCTATGTTCCCCGGGCGGTGCGTAGCAGAACCGCCGATTTGATCGGCCGGGCGGGAGGACCCGAAGGCGACGCGCGACGCAAGGTCGCCGCGTTGTGGAATGATTCACGTGATTTGCCACACCCCTATTTTTTTGCGCGCGCACTTTTCACGCCGGAGCAGGTGGCGCGCTTGCGCGGGGGGGACTGCGATTTGCAGGAGCCAACACCGTGGCGAAAATGGCTGATTGATTCCGCGCGCCAAGCCGCCAGGCTCGATTCATTTTCAGCGGTCTCCTGCCTCGAAGCGAGGTCCTACATGGCGCAGACGCTGCTGCGAGATACCGATTCCGTCAGCATGGCTCATTCGCTCGAAGTTCGTGTTCCCTTGCTCGATCATCTGCTCGTCGAACACGTCTCGCGTTTGCAGGCGCGGGTAAAACAACGTTCAGGCGTAAACAAAGCCTTGCTGGTGGAAGCCCTGCGCGATGTTTTGCCGGAAGAAGTAATCGGCCAGCGAAAAAAGACGTTCACTTTCCCTTGGCAACACTGGCTGCGAGGCCCATTGGCGCCGAAGGTTGGGGCTAGCCTTGCCGACGTGGCGCCCGCCCTGGCCGCGCATCTGGACGCCGAGACGGTGCGCGCCGTCTGGTCGGCGTTTGAATCTAATCAAATGAACTGGTCACGTCCCTGGAGCCTTTACGTTCTAAGTGAATGGTGCAATCGCCATCTCGACACGAATGTTGCCGAACAGCCGCCCATGGATGCGTTCCCGCTTCGTCGCGTATAACTATCTGGCGTTGTCCGGGTTAATCTTCGCAGACACAAGATCATGAATATCTTAGGAATCAACGCTTATCACGGAAATGCCTCCGCGGCGATCGTTTGCGACGGCCAGCTCGTTGCAGCCGTCGAAGAGGAGCGCTTCAACCGTGTGAAATATGCGGCGGGGTTTCCCGAGGCGGCGATCCGTTATTGCCTGGATGCGGCGGGACTCAAGCTTTCTGAAGTGGATCATGTGGCCGTCCCGCGAAATCCGTGGGCGCGGCTGGGCACGAAACTCTTCTATGCGATGCGTATGCCGGGGTTCGCGCGCGAGCGCGCCAAAGTACTGTCCCGCTTTGTGAGCATTCCCGAAGCGCTGGCCAAAGCCTGCGAGACAGAACCTAAGAGCGTTCAGGCCAAATTTCACCGCGTGGAACACCATCAGGCGCATCTCGGCAGCACCTTTTTTGTATCGCCTTACGACGATGCCGCGATACTTTCCGCCGATGGGTTGGGCGATTTCGCTAGCACCATGTGGGCCAGTGGCAAGGGCAATCACATGCGTATCTACGATGCGATTGCTTTTCCCCATTCGCTCGGCATGTATTACACCGCGCTGACCCAATATCTGGGCTTCTGGAAATTCGGCGACGAATACAAAGTGATGGGACTGGCGGCCTACGGACAACCCGAATTCCTCGACGAATTTCGCCGCATCGTCACGACGAATGGCAGCACCGGCTTCCAGCTCGGGCTTGATTACTTCACGCACCACCGGACGGGCCCGGAGATGAGCTGGCGCGAATCCGGCAAGACGCCCGTGCTCGGGCGCATGTTTTCGGAATATCTCGAGCGGCGCATGGGCGCCACGCGTCCCGCTGAAGAGCCGCTTTCAGATCGCCATCACAATATTGCCGCGACGATGCAAGCTCGGTTGGAAGAGGTCTTCTTCGATCTGCTCCGCAAACTGCACAAACGCTCGAAACAGAAATCTGTCTGCCTGGCCGGCGGCGTAGCGTTTAATTGCCTCGCTAACGGTAAAATCTTCAACGAAACACCTTTTGAAAATGTCTACGTGCAGCCGGCTGCAGGTGATGCCGGGCTGGCCGTCGGCGCAGCGTTCTTTGTGGAACACCAGATTCTTGGCCATCCCCGCAAGTTCGTAATGGAACATGCTTACTGGGGTCCGGGATATTCCGACGAGCAAATGCGCGCAGCACTGGAACGCACAGGCTTTGTCGCAAATGAATACGACATTCAGTCTGCCGGAGAGGACCAAGTCGCGAAGAAAACTGCTCAGCTCATTTCCGAAGGGAAAATTGTCGGCTGGTATCAGGGACGCGCGGAATGGGGGCCACGCGCACTCGGCAATCGCAGCATCGTGGTGGACCCACGGCGCGCCGAGATGAAAGAAATTCTCAACAGCCGTATCAAACACCGGGAAATGTTTCGCCCGTTTGCTCCTTCCGTCCTCGAAGAAGCGACAGCGGATTTCTTCATGTGCAGCAAACCATCGCCCTTTATGACCTTTGCTTACACCGTCCGCCCAGAGAAGCGTCAGACGATTCCTGCGCCCACGCACGTGGATGGCACCGGACGCTTGCAAACGGTGAGTCGCTCCGCGAACCTCCGCTATTGGAGATTGATTCGCGCATTCGGCGATCTCACCGGTGTCCCCGTGCTTTTGAATACATCGTTCAATGACAATGAACCGATCGTTTGCCGGCCCGAAGAAGCCATTGATTGTTTTCGCCGCACGCGAATGGATGTGCTCGTCCTGGGAAGCACGATCGTCCAAAAGCGTGCCGAGTCCGCATCTGCGGTATCATCTACGGCGTAGCGTTCAGTGCACGCCTGATCACGCGACAGCTCGTTAGCGCACACGGACGAACTCAAACGTGCACATTTTGCTGCTGAATGAATATTATCCGCCGGATACGTCGGCTACGGCGAAGATGGCGTCTGTGGTCGTCGGTGCGTTGGCCCAGCGTCATCGCATCACGGTTCTCGCCGGACGCCCTTCTTACGATCCTACCGAGATGTACCCTTGGCGCCTTCTGCGCCGTGAAACACAAGGCAACGTAACCATCGAGCGGGTCGGCTCGACCGCTTATCCGAGATTTCAGATGCGGCGGCGTGTGAGCAACTATTTGACGTATTCCGCAATGGCTGCTTTCCGTGCGCTCACCATTCGCGCCGATCTGGTTCTGTGTATGACGGATCCGCCATTTTGCGGCATCGTCGGCGCCGCCATCTCGAAGCTAGCCGGACGCCCATTCGTTTACAACATTCGCGATCTCTATCCGGACATGGCACTTGGCGGAGAAATTGTGCGGCCTAGCCTATTGGCGCGCTGCTGGGAGCAAATGCACCGCTGCGCACTTCGCCAAGCTGCCAAAGTGATCGTGCTGGGCGACGATATGCGGGAACGCATCATTGCCAAAGGCATTGATTCTAAGAAAGTTACAGTCATACGGGACGGTATCCGTTCTTCCGGCAAACAGCCCCTCTCGATGGACAACCCGGTTAGCAGCGAAATTCGCCAAGGCTTTCGGTTTGTAGCGCTGCACGCGGGAAACCTCGGCTTCTACGGAGCTTGGGACACGCTTTTGGCCGCTGGAAGCAGACTCGAAAATACAGGTCTCAGCATCATATTCGTGGGCGAAGGAGCTCAAAAAGAGCGGCTGACGGCCGCCGCTCGGGGGACGCAATCGATACGTTTCTTGCCTTTCCGTCCGGCGAACGAAATTCCGAATGTGTTGGCAGCAGGTGATGTGCACATTGTCACCGTAAAGCGAGGACTTGAAGGTGTGATTGTCCCCAGCAAGTTGTACGGAATTTTAGCAGCCGGCAAGCCGGTGCTGGCAGTGGCGCCGCCGGCTACCGACGTCGCACGCATTGTCACTGCCGCCGGTTGCGGTGTAGCGGTCGATCCGGATGACCCAGAAGCTGTGGCGGCGGCGATTCGGGAACTGGCCGCGCTGCCCGAGCGTGTGGCCGAGATGGGCCGCCGCGCGCTTGCAATTGCGGGTACTTATGATATAGATATGCAACTTAACCAGTTCGTACACACTCTCGAAGAGGTCATAAGCGCATGACGCAGAACGGCAATAACCATTGGCCTGGGCGCCCCGTATTAATCACCGGCGGCGCTTCCTTCATCGGATCGAGCATCGCGGACCGGCTCGTGGAACGCGGCGCGCGCGTGCGCGTCGTGGACGACTTGAGCAGCGGCCGGCTAGAGAATATTCGCGGGCATCTTGCCAACGGCACGGTGGATTTCTTGCAAGCCGATCTGCGCGAGCCTGGCGTCACGCGGTTAGCCGTGCAGGGCATTGACACGATCTTCCATCTTGCCGCCGATCACGGCGGCCGTGGTTACGTAGACCTCCACCAGGCCGGGCCGGCTTCCAATTTCTTTCTCGATGGACTGGTGTTCGCGGAAGCGCTAAAGGCCAAAGTTCGCAAGGTGGTCTTCGCTTCCTCCGGCTGCGTGTATCCCAATTTCTTACAGGCGGATCCTAGTGAAGAGCTGTACCTAACCGAGGATCTGACAAAGGGCCCGAACGACGCGGACAACATGTACGGCTGGGCCAAATTGATGGCGGAATTCACGCTCAAAGCTTACGTTCGCGAACACGGCCTGAAAGCCGCTTCGTGCCGCTATTTCACGGTGTATGGACCGCGCGGCGTGGAAAATCATGCGGTGATCGCCATGATCGCGCGGGCATTTCTGCGGCAGGACCCGTTTGACGTCTGGGGTGACGGCACGCAAATCCGCAACTGGACGTACATCGATGATATCGCCGACGGTACTGTGCTCGCGGGTGAAAAAATCGACGACGGCACTGCCGTAAACCTGGGAACAATGGAGCGCATCCGGGTGCTGGACGCTGCGCAGATGGTCTCTGATTTCACAGGGCACAAGCCGCAGATCAAGCTCCGACCGGAGATGCCCACAGGGCCGCTGAACCGCGTCGCCGATAACTCGCTAGCGAAAAAGCTACTCGGCTGGGAGCCAAAGGTGCCGTTCCGCGAAGGGTTGAAACGCACGATCGATTGGTATTTTTCGACGAAGGATCGCGATCAGGTCGCCAAGATTTTTGACTACCAACTTACGGAACGGTAGGAGTCTCTCGCAAGAAGGAATGCTTCCATGACTTCCGGACTCATGGCTTTCGCCATCGCCCTCGCGGCTTCTTCGTTTCTCACCTTGCCCGTGAGAGAGTTGGCCTTGTGGACCGGTTTGGTGGACCATCCAGGCCCGCGCAAAGTCCACGCCGCCCCCATGCCGCTATTAGGTGGCCTAGCGATCTACTGCGGCATCGCGCTCGCCGTGCTGGTGGTGATGGAGCCTTCGGCACGTTCGCAAATGATAGGGATTTTTCTGGGAGCCACCCTGATAGGGGCGGTCGGCATTCTCGATGATGCCGGGATGTTGCATCATCAGGTAAAGCTCTTTCTCGGCATGCCCAGCGCAGCCCTGATTTTGGTGGCGTCCGGCGTTCGCTCGGAATTTTTCGAGACGTTCCGGCCCGGCTCTTACGCCGTCATGGCCGACGTAGCGTTAACGATTTTCTGGGTTGTGGCGATCACCGCATCCTTCAGCATTTTCGACCACATGGACGGACTCTGCGCCGGCGTGGCCGCTATCGCCTCGTTCATCTTTGCGGTATATGCCTACCGCAGTGGCCAATCGCTCGTCACCACCCTGGGTGCTGCGGTGATGGGCGCCGCGCTCGGTTTTTTGCTGTGGAATTTTAAGCCTGCAAAGATTTTTATGGGTGACGCGGGAGCGATGTTACTCGGTTTTCTGATGGCGACTCTCAGCGTAAAGCTGCGGCCTGTTGCCGTCCACCATCGGATTAGCTGGATGCTGCCGCTGCTGATTCTGGCTGTCCCGATCTTTGACACCACTCTCGTGACCATCTCCCGTTCGCGGCGTGGCTTGGTGCCGTTTGCGACCCCCGGTAAGGATCACACGGCGCACCGGCTTTCCAACTGCGGGCTGGGACAGCGTGGAGCAGTTTTGTGCCTCTACATTGCAGGAGGAGTCTTTGGCATTCTGGCACTGCTGCTTGGCAAAGTACCCGTAGGAACTGCCTACGCGATTGCTGGCATTCTGCTTATAGCGCTGCCGGCGGCGGTGTTCCTGCTCGAATGCGCGCCGTACGAGCGGCAACAGAGAAAAGCCCCGACTCACTAACATTCGCCCGCGAAGGTTGTCAATGCCCACCGGCCACGCTCGCAGCATTATCTGCACGCTTCCTTCATTCCTCTGAGTTTCGTTATACTTGGGCATTCCTCGCGGCATGATTATCTCGGAACTCCGTATGGCATCATTTTTTTGCTGCGCCTCATCAAACGAGCCGCAGAGCTAGCAGCAGGCGTTCTTAAGATCGCAGCAGCACATAAGCACCCGGGCGAAATGAGTTTGCTCGTCCGGATGACAGGGTGAAAGGGGACCGGTGTCGCCACAAGACGTCACGCCAAAGACGATTACCGTCGTGGGCGGGTCGGCGGCCGGCCTGTACGCCGCGGGCCTGCTGGCGGAAGCTGGCGCGCACGTGGACGTCATCGAGCGCTCAGAAACACTCGCCCCGCTCCCGCGAACGCTGATCGTTACTAGCCGGATGCGAGAACTTCTGGGCCCGCTCGGTGAACCCTCGATCCTCAATCGAATCTCGCGATTCGAGCTTTTCACCGACGGTCGCGCTGCTCAGATCGAGCTAACGGTTCCGGATCTCATCATCGAGCGGTCCACTCTGATCCGGACGCTGGCCGGTCAAGCTGAGAAGGCAGGCGCGCGATTCCATTTTGGCCGCCGCTTCATCCAATTAAAGCCGGCAAACAAAGGCATTCGCTTAATCGCTGAAGGTGGCGCAAACGGCGCCATGGAAGAGCACGAGTCCCAAGCCGTCATTGGGGCGGACGGTGCCGCCAGCAAAGTGGCTCAGACGGCGGGTTGGCCCAGGCAGCGGACCGTGCCATTGGTGCAGGCCATCGTACGGCTGCCCGCGGATTATCCTGCGGGCACGGTGCGTGTATGGTTTGTGCCCGACGATACGCCCTATTTTTACTGGCTGATTCCGGAATCAGCCACCCAGGGTGCGCTCGGCCTGATCGGCGAGGATGGAGCGGCAACGCGGCGCGCTCTCGATCACTTCCTCGAGCGCAAGCAGTTCGAGCCGCTCGCCTATCAGGGCGCGCGCATCCCGGTCTATCACCGCTGGGTGCCGGTGAAACGCGCAGTCGGCGCTGGTGATGTCTATCTGGTGGGCGATGCCGCAGGCCAGGTGAAGGTCACGACGGTCGGTGGCATCGTCACGGGTCTGCGCGGCGCAGCAGGTGCAGCGGAGGCCATCTTAAATGGGGGCCGCAGCAAAATATTGAAGCGGTTACGCCGCGAACTGGATACGCACTTGCTGATTCGTCGCGGCTTGCATCGTTTCCAGCAAGCGGATTACAGCCGGTTGGTGGACTTGCTGGGCGTGCGAGCGCGCCAATTGCTCAGTATTCATACCCGGGACGAAGCCGCGCGCGTTTTATGGAATATTCTTCGCACCGAGCCGCGCTTCGCCCTGATGGGCCTGCGGGGCGTGCTGATGGGCGGCTCGATCGCGCCTCCGGAAGGCGCGGCAGAAGGTAACGATTGAAGCTCATCCGTGAACGAGGACGAGGGCTGGGCGGATTAGGCGTTTACAATCGATAGAGAAGGCGGTGAGGCGTGCGGATCTCCGTAATTGGCTGCGGCTACGTTGGCCTTGTTTCCGGGGCTTGCCTGTCGGCTATTGGGCACCACGTTACGTGCACTGACAATGACCACTCGAAGATTGACGCTCTCAACGCCGGCCATATCCCGATTTACGAACAGGGCCTCGCTAAGATTATCGATGCCGCCCGCGCCGCCGGACGTTTAACCTTCATCGCCGATATCGCGGAGGCGGTGCGCTCGGGTGATGCGATCTTCATCTGCGTCGGCACCCCGCCTCTCGAAGATGGCGACGCTGATTTGAGCGCGATCGAAAATGTCGCGCGTATCATCGCCCTCGAGGCGCGCTCGCCAAAGCTGGTCATCGAAAAGAGTACAGTTCCCGTTCAGACGGGAAAGCAGGTAAAGCGCGCTCTGGAAGTCTATGGCCGCAATTACGGCGTCAAGTTTAGTGTGGCGTCCAATCCGGAGTTCCTCCGCGAGGGCACGGCGGTCGAGGATTTCCTTCACCCCGATCGTATCGTGCTTGGCGTGGAGGATGCCGGCGCTGAACAGCAACTCCGTGAAATTTATCGCCCCATTCTCGATGGCGCAGCGAATTGCCCGGTGCACGATGGCAAGTGCCCTCCGCTTCCTGCTCCCAAGCTCGTGGTCACCACCATTAACAGCGCCGAACTAATCAAGCACGCCTCGAATTCATTTCTGGCGATGAAGATTTCTTACGCCAACCTGATCGCCGATTTGTGCGAACGCCTCGGAGCCAACGTAGACGAAGTCACGCACGCCATGGGCATGGACCCGCGCATCGGCCCGCAATTTCTTCGCGCTGGCCTGGGCTTCGGAGGCTTCTGTCTGCCCAAAGATGTGCAGGCATTCATCCGCTTGGCGGAACGCGCTAACGTGAATTTTTCTTTGTTGCGTGAAGTCGAACTCGTGAACAAGCGCAGAATCGACGCCTTTGTCGACCGCGTCCGCCGCGCGCTCTGGATCGTTAAAGACAAGCAGATCGGCGTTTTGGGGCTTGCGTTCAAGGCGAATACGGACGACATTCGCTTTTCGCCCGCAATGGATGTGATCGGCAAGCTCAATAAGGAAGGGGCTAAGATTCGTGCGTGCGACCCGCAAGCCATGGAACGCGCTCGCACTCAATTTCCCAACGTTCACTACACAGACGACCCGTATGAAGTGGCCAGGGAGGCTGAGGCGTTGTTAATCCTCACCGATTGGCCCGAATTCCGCGATCTCGATTGGAAACGCGTGCGTCAGTTGATGATCCGCCCGCTCATTCTGGATGGACGCAACATGTTACAGCCCGCAAAAATGAGCGAACTTGGCTTCGAATATCATTCCTTCGGCCGACCCGAGGTACCTGTCGAAGTTGCGCATTCCTGAGGCATCTTTTTGGAAGACATCAGTGGCCGAATGCAATCTCTAGGAAACCGCCGCAACCTGCTCCTTGAAATACGCCAGCGTCACGCGCAGACCTTCTTCCAAGTCTACTTTCGGCTCCCAATGCAACACGCGCTTCGCTTTTGAAATATCCGGGCAGCGTTGCTTGGGGTCATCCTGCGGCAGTGGGTTGAACACGATGGGTACGTTCGCTCGGGTTAATTTCACAATGCGTTCCGCAAATTCCAAAATCGTGATCTCGTGTGGATTGCCGATGTTCGTCGGCAGATGCTCGTTTGATTCGAGCAGGCGGCAAATTCCCTCGATCAGATCAGAGACGTAACAAAAGCTGCGCGTCTGTTGCCCTTCGCCATAGACAGTAATCGGCTGTCCCGTCAGCGCTTGATACACGAAATTCGGCAGCGCGCGGCCATCATTCAGACGCATGCGGGGACCATAGGTATTAAAGATTCGCACGATGCGCGTCTCGAGGCCGTGGGAACGGTGATACGCCATGGTCATCGCTTCCGCAAACCGCTTCGCTTCGTCGTAAACCCCACGCGGGCCGATAGGATTCACATGGCCCCAATAGGTCTCCGGCTGCGGACTCACTTCGGGATCGCCGTAGCATTCTGAGGTCGAGGCCAAGAGAAATTTGGCCTTCTTGGCTAGCGCCAGACCCAGCGCATTGTGCGTTCCGAGCGCTCCTACTTTTAGGGTGGGAATCGGAAATTTCAGGTAGTCCACCGGGCTGGCGGGAGACGCGAAGTGCAGTACCGCTTCCACAGGACCGGGCACATCAATGTAACGCGAAACATCATGCCGCTGCATCCGGAAACCGCGATTCTCAATTAGGTGCGCGATATTAGTCTCGCGCCCGGTAATGAGATTATCGATGCATAGGACTTCCCAGCCTCTTGCCAGCATCGCTTCACAAAGATGCGAGCCCAAGAAACCCGCGCCACCTGTAATCACCGCTCGCATTCGTCGTTCCTCCGCGCCACTTTCGCGCTCACGGAGCCGGTGGTTCTTGCGCACCGGCCTTGCGTTACGATTATTCTAGCCTGCTTGCCGCGAGCAAAGAAACCATCGGATTGACCTGGTCCCCACACGCAGATACGATCCGTGCCGGATGACCGGCGAGCCAAATCCTTCGCGTGATGGGAATCAGGCAGCCCGCAGCCACGCCCTCGAATTCTTTGTCCTCCTGGCTTTGGGGGTCATGCTGTTGGCCTCGAATTCGCGCGTCACTTTCATTGACGACGAGGCCAGCTTCCTGAACGGCGCGGCGGCGCCAGTGTCCCAAACTTTTCACACGATCTGGAATAGCTCGGTTCCCATCGACCATCCTGCGCTCGGCGATATCGTCCTGCATTGTTGGCTCAGCCTGACCGGCGGCGCGTTCGATTGGCTCCGCGTGCCTTCGATTCTCTTTAATCTTGCCGGTGTGTTCTTTCTTTCGCGCGCCGCAAAGAAGTTGGGAGCTGACGACGCCGCGCGCATCACCATCTGGCTCGGCGCACTTTGGCCTTATGGTTTTCATTACGGACGCATGGCCACGGCCTCGCCGCTAGGTTTCCTGCTGATCGCTGCCGTGACGTTTTGCTATTTGGGCTACGTCGAACACCCTACACTCGCGAGTGCCGCTTGCGTGATCCTGTTGCTGGTCGGGCTTGTCTGGACCACTTTCTTAGGCTGGCCCATCGCCATATGCCTCGGGATTGACTTCGTTCAACGCCGGCGTTGCAACGGGGGACGCGCGAGCCGGCCGCTCGCAATCGCAGCTCTAATTTTGGCAGCAGCTTACATTCCCTTGTACCGGACGGTTTGGCGCGCCTTCGCGGCTGGTCCCCATCTTCCGCATTCCTTGCTGACCCTTGCATTGAATGCTGCGTTCAACGTCTACGCTGCCTTCGTCAGCGAGTCCGTCGCGCCCTGGTTCTGGCAACTCGGCATACCGGCGGCACTCTGTGTGGCTTGCTGCATTAGCGTGGTCACGCGCTATGCATCTGCGCCGACGCGGCGGGTCTGGTTCTATGCGTTCGCGCTTCTCGCGCTGATGGCTGTGGCGGGCGTCTTGAATCCCCGCAATCTGCTGGAGCTCTCGGCATGGCTGCTTCTGGCAATCAGCGTGACCCTGGGAACGATGTCGCGCGGCGTCTGGCGGCGGACACTGCTTGCGTCTCTGGCAGGAATCCTTTTCGTCGGATGGCTTGGGATCATCGAGCGCACGCATTACGCTGCTCCACGCCTGATCGAACCGTGGCAACAGGTAGCGGACGAAGCGGCCACGCGCGCTCGTCTGGGCCAAACCGTCGTCGGCAACAACCCGGCGTTCTTTTTCTATCTCACCTATGCAATACCCGCCCCTGCCCAGAGCGGCCGCTGGCGATTTTTGGGAGTGTTGCCGGAAACGGTCACCTACCCTGGAGTCTACGAAGCCGAAACCTGGCTGCTCGCGAGTCGCAATGATCCCTACGTTTACTTTGTACGCGGCGCTCCCGGACCCGATCAAGAAGGCCCCGCCTGGGATGCCGAGCAGCGGCTCCGCGCCTCTTGTGTGATGGAAAATGAGCAGCTTATCCTGCCCGATCCCGCTGCTGCGCTGAAGGCCCGCTTCTATAACGTCTTCAGCGGCATGCGCTGGCGTATCCGCGTCCTCGAATTCCGCTGCCCGACCGGCGAGAGTAAGCGCTAATCGGGCGCAGCCTGCGCGTAACGAAACCAGCGCCACCACCGCGAGAGCGCCACAAATATTTTAACCACCGGACCGGAGATCAAAAAACGTTCGGCGTTCAGTCCCGCAGCGCCCTCATCGGGTCGGTTCGCGCCGCACGCCACGCTGGCAGCAAACATGCCGCCGTTGCCGCTACCATCATCACCGCCAATGCCGATCCGAAAGCCACAGGATCGCGCGGGCTCACCTGATAGAGTAAATCTCCAAGCAGCCTTGTCAGTCCAAAGGCGAGCGCTGCACCCAGGGCGATGCCGCCAGCAGTCAAAGCCAGGCCTTGTGCCATCACCAGTCGCAACAAATCGGATTCGCCCGCTCCTAGCGCCATCCGCAGCCCCATTTCGCGGGTGCTCTGGGAAACCGCATACGACATTACGCCGTACAATCCAATCGCCGCTAAAAGAAGCGCCACACCTCCCAGGATTCCAAGCAGTGTGACCGCCACTTGCTGCGGCGATGTAGCGCGATTCAGTTGTTCCTGTAGCGTGATGACCTCGTACGCCGCCAGATCACCGTCCAGCGAGTGTATCTGCTGCGTCAACGCCGGTGCGATCGCTTCTGGCGTCAATGGCGTTCGGAGGATCAATGCCGCCATCAGCGAGAAGTTTTGCCGCAGGGGCACGTAGAAAAAAGCCTTCGGCGTTTCCCTGACGTTCCCGTATTTCGAAAGTTTCGCAACGCCCACAACCGTCATCCATCGGCCTTTGACCCGCAAGCGTTCGCCCAAAGGATTTCTGCCGGGCCAGTACTTGGCTGCCATCACTTCGTTCACTACCGCTACCGGCGCCGCGGTTTCGTTGTCACTTCGTGTGAATTCCCGACCGGAAAGCATCGGGATTCCCATGGTCGCGAAATACCCAGGTCCTACCTCGTTGTATTCGACGATGGGTTGCTCCTCCGGTGGCGGCTGATATCCATCCACAGCAATCGGCGTGGAGGAATAGCTGCGAAACCCCAGGGGAGCCAGTCTTGCGAAGGCGGCCGATTCGACACCGGGCACCGCCTGAACGCGGTCAATCAACTCGTCTTCAAAATCCTTGGCGCGCTGCGGCTCATATCCTGCGCTCAACAGGTCCACCGATGTCACCAACACACCCTTCGTAGAAAAGCCCGGACTCGCGCTTCGAATTCGCTCCAAGCTCCGCACCAGCAGCCCCGCACCTACCAGTAAAATGAAGCTCAGCGACACTTGCACAAGAACTAAGCACGATCGGAGCCGCGATTTGCGGTGGCCGCCGACCACGCCTGCCATTTCCGCCTTTAATGCGGCAGCAAGATCAATCTTGCTCGCCTGTACAGCGGGGATCAGACCAAAAAGCAAAGTCGATACGAGACAAACGCTGCAGCTCAGTGCAAGAACCCTCCAATCAATTTGGCCGGGCAGATTCATCACCACCCCGCCACGGCTGGGAAATAGCAGCACCAGCGCGTGACGGCACCAGTGCGCAACCAATAGCCCGGCTGTTGCGCCAAATAGCGAAAGCACCAGGCCCTCTGTGAGAAGTTGTTGCAACAAGCGGCCGCGCCCGGCGCCGATTGCGGCTCGCACCGTCATCTCATGCCGCCGCGCGAAGGATCGGACCACCAGCAGGTTGCCAACGTTGGCGCACGCGATCAGCAGCACAAAAACCACGACCATCAACATGATGCCGAGAGTCGGAAGCAACGTGCCGGCGTTGTTGAAAGGCGTTTGCCATAGCGGCCACAAGCGAATACCGCGCCCGCGATTGGTCGCCGGGTAATCGGTTTCCAGTCGCGCGGCGACGGCCGAAATTTCTTGCTGCGCCTGCTCTCGCGTTACGCCCGGCTTCAGCAGCGCGTAGGGCTCCACCCACCGCGCACCGCGGTCTTCGAGCTTGTAGCCGCCGGCTTCGAAAAGGTCTTCCATCGACGCCGGCACCCAGAACTGCATGGCCCAGCCAACGAACGTTCCGTTAAACCCCTCGGGCGTAACGCCAATAATTGTGTGCAACACACCATTGAGGCGTTGCGTCTTGCCAATAATTTCCCGGTCGCCGCGAAAGCGCCCCTGCCAAAGCGAATAGTTGATCACCACCACGGGATGTGCGTTGCGCCCCACATCTTCACCCGGAAGGAATCCGCGGCCCAAGATCGGTCGAACGCCGAGCGCCTGAAAATAATTCGCGGAAACGATGCTCCCAGTCGCCCGCTCAGCCCGGGCGCCGATGCTTAGGGTCGTTCCCGTAATCTTGTCGGCCACAAGAGCATCAACGAGCGTGCAATTTTTCTGGAGATCGAGAAAATCGGGCCAGGAAATGTCGTCGGGGCGGGAATCAAGCCGGCTCGTACCGGTGAGTGCGAACAGCCTCTCCTGGTGATTGATGGCCGGATATGGCCGAAAGAGAATTCCTTCGATCCAACTAAAGACCGCGGCATTCGCTCCTATTCCCAGAGTGAGACACAAAATCGCCAGAATGGAAAACCCCGGGCTGCGCCGCAACATCCGGAAGCCGAAGCCAACATCCTGCAAAATATGGGAGAGTCTTTGTCCCGAACGTGCGGCGCGGATTTCTTCTTTAATAGACTCCGGTGCTCCCAGCGCGAGGCGCGCCCGGCGTTCCGCCTCGGCGGGCGTCAAGCCCGCGGCGACATTCATGGCGACTTGCTCGTCCAGATGAAAGCGCAGCTCGTTTTCGGCTTGGGCGTCAAGTTTCCTGCGTCGAAAGAGGTTCCGAATAGCACCCATGTTCTTTCCCTATTCCGCGGTGCGCATAATCAGCCGCACCGCATTCGAAACGCGGTCCCATTCCGACGACTCTACTTCCAACCTGCGGCGGCCGGCTTTTGTCAGGCTGTAAAACTTCGCTTCGCGGCCGGTTTCTGTATCACGCCAGACCGCGTGAAGCAGCCCGCGATCCTCTAGCCGATGCAGTGCGGGATAGAGCGAACCTTGCTGCACTTGCAAGACGTCTTTCGAAATTTGCTGGATGCGTTGCGCCATCGCGTAACCGTGGATCGGTGCAAGCGCCGCGATTTTCAGAATCAGCATGTCCAGCGTTCCTTGTAGCACGTCTGCTTTGTTGGCAGCCATCCCTATACCTCGGATCTCTTCATATGTAGGGCGTCTTCATATATAACGCGCGAAACCGTGAATACGTTTCAGCCCAACGGCGACTTTGCCGTTCGGAAATGCTAAAAGCGGTTTTTGTCTGTGACGCTCCTCGGATTGGCTAGGTGATTACTTCCAAGTGGTCGACCACTCTGGACCCAATGTAGGGATGAACACAACGAGACGATCGTGACACCTGCGAATGATGTTAAAGTATACGTTAAGCAGGACGTGGGCCATCCGGTTGGTATGACAACAATCTCGCGTCTCAGGGGAAACCAATGCTACGAAAGACTCTCAGGACGATCGCATTAGCTAGCGTTGGGCTGGTTGTCGGGCTCGGCGTGGCGGGGCAAGCGCAAGCACAGGACGCCAAAGCAACATATGCGAACATGGCGCCGCTTGATCAATACCTGATGGAGCGAGGTGCCGAGATAGCGCTGGCGCGAAGCGCTGCCCCGGAATCCATCTCGCGGGATGCCGAGGTCAGGGTTCTCGGACGGCACGGTTACGAAACGGCCGTCGAAGGCAAGAATGGTTTCGTGTGCATCGTCGAGCGATCGTGGATGTCTCCCTTTGACTTTCTGCAGTTCTGGAACCCCAAGATGCGAGGTCCGATTTGTTTCAACCCTCCCGCTGTGCGATCCATTCTGCCACTCACTTTCAAGAGGACGGAATTGGTATTAGCCGGACTCTCTAAATCTCAGATTATCGATGGCATTAAGGCGTTCGATGTGAAAGGGCTGCCCGCCCTGGAACCGGGCGCAATGTGCTACATGATGTCGAAACAAGGATACCTGAACGACTCCGCCGGGCACTGGGTTCCTCATCTGATGTTTTACGTCCCGCTTACCGATCCGAAATCTTGGGGCGCAGATCTGCCGGGCTCTCCAGTCATGTTGAATCCACAATTTCAAGGTGCTCCGGAGCCAATCACCGAGTACATGATTTCGGTGCGCAACTGGTCAGACGGAACAGCTGCAACTACTAAGAATGCGCACTGACGTTCCAGGGCACACGGCGCACGGAGGAATCTAAATGTTAGTGGGCCCGGCCTGCGCGTTGTCCCTCGCCAAAATTCCAGCCGGGGCTGAAATTACCGTATGGCATTAGGCTTCACTTAGGAAGTGAGCCTGTGGTTTTCCAACGACGCCGCTCTTACTGATGACTTCTTGGACTTTAGGATCGGCGAGAAACGCTTTCGCGCGGTTCAGGTCCGAAGCCTTCAGCATGACTACGATCTCGTTCGGGTCGTCAGTGCCGTGGAGTACGTGGTGTTCGGCCAATCCAAATTCCTTGCGTATGTTGATATGGTCGTCGTACGACGCTTTCCAAGTTTTGAAATCCTTAACCTTGCCTGTAACTATCAAAAAGTGAGCCATGGGATTTTCCTTTCAGAAATTGAGCGCGTTGAGGAAGAAGACCATTATCTCGCGGCACCCCTAAACGTTACGCGGACTATATAAGCCTATAAGTGGAGTGTCGAGTATTAAGGCCAATGGATTGCAGTGGCGCAGTGTCTCCGAGGCAGCATCCTCACGGAGTGAGAACTGTCACGAAACGCGGTTGCAAGCTAAAATGAATCCCGTAGTTGAAAACGGAGAGGTGGGTGAGCGGTTGAAACCGGCGGTCTTGAAAACCGTT
>DATNLT010000068.1:0-19248 GCA_035602725.1 Candidatus Acidiferrales bacterium | reverse complement strand
GCCTGCCGGGTCAGCCGCGAGCCGCGCGTCAGTTGCGAAATCGATCGCGGCTCCCCGCCGCACAGCTTTCGCACCAGCGCGAGCCGCGTCTCATCGCCCAAGGCGGCAAACACCGGCGCATAAGCCTGCCGTGGAGCCGTTTCTCGACTACGGCCTTTGCGCGACATAGCTCTCGATATTTTTCATTTGCTGCGTCCAACCCCCATCGTTCCTCAAAAACGCCTCGGCGCGGCGGCCAGCAGGAATCTTGTCAAAGCCCGATTCCGTAACCACCAGCAACGTGCCCGCTGCCGTTTTTTCGAGGCGAAATTCCACGAGCGTGGGCGTCTCCTTCGAATAATCCGCCTTGGGATCGACGGCGTATGGATGCCACGTAAAAGAAAAGACCTTCTCCGGCTCCATCTTCTGTACCACCGCTTCCCATTGCAGGTGTTCGTAGCCCGGATGCGTGACTTGGCCGCGGGAGACTCTCCCGGGCACGAAGGGTCCCTCCAGCTTCACGCGAAACCACTCGCCAAACTCGCGATAATCGGTGAGTGCGCGCCACACACGCGCGACCGGCGCCTTCAGTTCGATCCGTTTCTCGATTCGGTCTTCCATTTCATGCAACCTCCAAGTTGCATAATAATACGCGTCCTGCCAAAAAGGCAACCACCAAGTTGCATATCCTGGCGTCTGTTTCACTCCATCCGCTGGCGGCTCCCGATTTGACAGCCGCACGAAAGTTTTTTGCCTTCATCTGCAGTGCGTAGGGCGCATCCAGTCCGCGGAAAGGGCCGTGCCCACCTTCGGTACCACAACCTGACGAATCTCCTTTCGCGCCTGATCTTGTGCGGACTCCAGGCAGCAGTGAAAGGAGCTTCGTATGCTTGGCCGTGAATTACCCGCGCGTCCCAACCTCGAACAATATGAGAAACAAGCCAAGGATCTGGTCAAGGATTGCCGCGCTTCGAAGGGCGAACGCCCCACCCAGCAGGACGCCTTTAGCGTTGCAAAATGGATGCAGGTGCAAGACTGCGGTGGAGACCCGGGGGCATATCATCATCCGAGCGTCGAAGCGCGAGAGCGGCAGAGGGCCGAGATTGAAGGCTGGATTCTCGGAGTTTTATAGCATTCTATCCGTATCACCTTTTGTTGAGAGTCCGATGGCTTCAATCGGGCATCACTCAACGCGTGAGCGTCGAGGTCACGCCGCGCTGGAGGTCGATCTCATTTCCATCGATAATAACCCTATCGGGTGGGACACGTATGATGCTAAAGACGACGTTTAGCTGTTTGTCGTCAGTGAGTGAATCCTGCTCAAATACTTTTACCGGCATATGGCCAGTGGAGAAATGATCCGTCAGTTCGTCAGCGCTTTGAAACGCTTGTGATTTGCGATAGATACTCCCCTCGTGCAGAGGGATTGCCGGTACCGATTGTTTTTCCTTTTCGGCAAAATCCCCGTACCATCTATATGAAACCTGCCCTACGGTGATTGGGTTAGTTCGAGCCGTTACCGTTATATCGCCCCAAGACCCTCTGACGGCCGTGCTTACTTTGATAAGCGAGAACAGTCCCGTATCGTTCAACTGGTTCTCCGCTTTCTTCAGTCTTCCCTGATCAACGCAGAGGGAATCGTAAAGCCGAACAGTGTTGTCGATAAGCTGAAGTGGCGTGTAGTCGTTTACATTGATTTCGTTCGTATTCCCTACATAAATCTTGCAACTCTCGTGCGGTCCAGGACGTATGTGGATTTCCGGTTCGCTCACAGGGCCTTGTACGACCCGGTACGTCAAGTCGGCAGTCTTATGCACATAATCCAAGTTAATATCTCTTGACACTAGCGCGACGATGCCCTTCGTCCTGAGAAAGGTAACCACCTTATTCTCGGCCTGGTAATCGTTCAAAGGGTCGTAAATAGCGGCGAGGTGCGGCGCTAAAGGATCGATGGCAAGCCAATTCTCAAGCTCAATTCTAAGGTCTGTAGGAAGAGTAAAGCTGACATTGACAATCCTCAACGATGGAGATTCCAACAAGAAGGACACAACAATTCCGCGTTTCTGCTTTTCGATTTCAATCTTTCCATCCGTGAAATATGGATGAGAGAGGATACTTTGCAGGCACTGATCAGCGGCTAGACGATTGAACGTCTGGTCCTTAAGGTTTCTCGCGCAGGCATACCATCGAGGCACCGGGGGCGCGGAACCGTGCCTCTCAATGTAAACAGAAGCAACAGGTAGGCTCTGACTGTTTGCGGTCCCGATACAAAATACAAGAACCGACACAAGACATACGCCTATCATTTTGAAGCGCCGCCTCATCCGCATTCGCCTCCCCATCCCCATCCCCTTGTATTCAAACCAAACCGGATTTAGGATCGTGCCCACTTCCGTGCGAAGCTGTCTTGCGGAAGCCACGGCTTAGCGCAAAGAAGAGGGCAGTTACTATCCCGTATACGACAATCAGAATGCCAGTAACGTGCAGCACGGATAGAAAATAATCGAGCCAAGGCTGGCTAGCATCACTCAGTAAGCCTGGAAATCCCATTACTCCCAACAAGTGGAATGCCACGTCGTGCCCTAGCGCCAACAGAACAGGCAGAAGGCACAACGCACAACGCAAGTAACCCTTTTGACTTCCGCACCCCTTCCCAGAGCAATGCGCAGACTGCAAGACCTGCGACGCCGATGATTACTGGTTTACCCAACGGGGCGACGCTAGAGCGTGATACGACGATAAAGGCGGTCAAGCCGACTCCCTGAACCACCAAGCCAACGATGGCGAAAAACACAAGCTTCATGTCGATCCACCTCTCTTCAGCTGGTTGTCTTGCTGTTGGGTTGCTTGCGCGTTCGTATTGTTCGCCGGACTTTGCTGCCCCGCTCGCTCGACATCCAAAACAGACTGCGCCTCAAAGAACACCATCGCATCCACTTGGACCGCCTGGTCATAAGGTAGCTTGGCTGAGCCAAACACATTATTATCAGAGTTTCCGCCGGTCATGACCATACCAGCGGGATCGATCAGCGTCAGCGGGTTATCAGACACATAAACATAGGCGTTCCAAGTTTGCGGCGAGGTCGCATTGGCTCCGGCATTGTGCGGATCGGCCGACTGGAGATTGGCGGAATCCAACAGCTCAAACGACTTAGTTATGGAGGCGGGCAAATTGTTCGGGAGGAGCGTCACCATGGAAGTGAAAGTGGTTTGGTATCCGGTGAAGGGTTTCGAAGCGGCTAAGAAATTTTACGGCGAAGTGCTGGGCATGAAGCAGACTTTTGCCATGAGCCGAAATGGAGTTTCAATTGGCTTCGCGTACCCGATCTCGACCGCGCGCGTAAAGAGCCTGCGGGGCGCGGCGCGCCAGGGCGCAGCTTGACGCCGGAAAATCTCTTTGACGCTCGGATCGAAATCGTGCGCACCGCCGATGTCGAAAATGGCCGCAGCCGCAAACTGCATGACTTGTTTTTTCGAATCTGTCGGCGCAGGAGGAGGCGCGCGATATCTGGGGATCGGCGGACAACATCGATCGCGGGGACTTCAATTCGCACGGCGACGCGATCCACTGTGGATGCCGGAATCGCATTCGGTCGACCGGGACGTTTCGAATCGCATTGCCAGGCATTCGGGTACAACGCGCGTCCGCAACTCCTTTATTTCCAGCATTCGAACTCCAAATGGGACAAAAGTTCGATTTCTAACTCGCGTATTGTCAGCGTTTTACGCACATCGGATGCCGTAAGTCCAATCCCTGCCGTATTTACATGAAAATACGGGGTGGGGAAGTATCCAGATAATAACGAGCGTGTGGTTCCAAAATGGAACCGATCGGCTGCGAAGGTCGCCGCAGCCACCCTGCGTGATAGATTCCCTCCATCGTTTGACCTGGCACGGAACCTAACCGGCACGGAGAATCTCGGTCTAATGAATCGGATGGATGGCGGAGACGCGGCGCGGGTTACGCAAGCCCTCGGCGGCGACCAAGACGCGTTTCGCGCGCTGGTCGAACGCCATAGCCGCAGTCTTTTCCGCCTGGCCTACCGCATGACGGGCAACGAACAAGACGCCGAGGAAGTGGTGCAGGAAGCGATGCTGCGCGCCTATCGGCGATTGGACAAATTTGAATCGCGATCGAATTTCGGCACCTGGCTCTATCGCATCGCGGTGAACTGTTCGTTGGACCTGATGCGCAAGCGCCGCTCGGAAATGGAGCAGCGCGAGCGGCCCTCCACCAGAGATGAAGACGAGGACGCGCCGGCGACGATCGAGCGCGTAGCCAGCGAAATGCCCGCGCCCGACCGGCTGGCGTTGAGCGTCGAGCTGCGCGAGCAAGTGCAGCAAGCGATGAGCACGCTGAGCGCGGTGGAGCGCACGGCGTTTGTGATGCGGCACTTTGATGGCTGCTCGATCGAAGAGATCGGCAAGGTAATCGGTTTGAATACCGGCTCGACGAAGAACAGCGTGTTTCGCGCCGTACAAAAATTGAGGAAGCATTTGGAGCCGTATACGGCCCCGCAGGCGAGGCCCGCACGATGAGCGATCCCAAAATGAAGCATGTGAGCGAAGAGCAGTTGATTGAATACCGTTACGCCGAGTCTCCTGATTTGCCCGCCAGCAAAGCGATTGGCGAACATCTGCGCGAGTGTGGCGCCTGCCGGACGAACTACGAATCGCTCGTGCGCGTGCTCGAAGCGGTGGACGCCGTGCCGGTGCCGGAGCCGGACGCCGGCTTTGAGACGCGGCTGTGGAATCAGCTCGAACCGAAATTGAGCGCGCCGGAAATTACAGCGCCGCGCACGCGCAGTGGCGCGCGATTCTCGTGGAGCGAATTATTTGCGCCGCGCAGGCTCGCGGCGGTCGCCAGCGTTGCGGCGATGATCGTCGCGGCATTTGTCGCAGGACGGCACTGGTCCAGTGGAGTGGTTCCCGTTGTGAATGTAGCCATCGCGCCCCCGCTCGCGCCCGTAGTCGCGCAAGCGAAAGAGCGCGTGCTGCTGTTTGCGGTGAGCGATCACCTAGACCGCGCGCAAATGGTTCTGCTCGATATTTCCAACGCGGACGTGCCGAAAGGCGGCAACTCCCAAAGCTCCGGTGCGATCGCAGATTTCAGCAGGGAGCAAGAACGCGCGGAAAGTTTACTAACCGCGAACCGGTTGTACCGTCAGACGGCTATGCACACAGGAGACAGCGGCGTGGCAAGCGTGCTCGATGAACTTGAGCCGGTACTGCTCGAGATCGCGCACAGCCCCTCGAACTTGACGCCGGCGGAACTCGAGCGATTGCGCAAGCACATCGAAGCGCGCGGACTGCTGCTGAAAGTGCGTGTGCTCGATTCGTCGGTGCGGCAGCGCGAAAAAGCGATTGCACCAAGCGTAGTGGCCGGCGGTCTCTAAGAATTTCTGCAGTGGTCGGAAAGAAAGAGGAAAGAAAGATGGCCAGCAACAGATGGGCAAGTGCGGGACTCATAGCCGCGATGGCGGCGCTTTGTTTGGCGGTTCCTGCGGGAGCGCAGGACGCCTCCGTTGGCGCATCGCAAAGCAGCGGAGCTTCGGCGAGCAGCGGAAGATCGGCAAGCACCGGCTCTTGGAAGAGCGCGGGAACTTCGATGAGCGAGGGTATTTCCATCGAAATGAGCGGACTCGATCGTGCTGGAGAAGCTCTCGCACGCGCGGGCGAAGCGCTGGGACAAGTCGAGCGGTTGGAGCCACAAGTCAACATGGCTTTGGAAAGGCTCCCCGAGGCACTCGCTCCGATCGAAAATCTGGCGGACGTATCCCGGCTCGAATCGTCGGGCGAGCTGGCCATGGGCGGCGACGACCGCGATCAGGAAAAGGCCGAGCGTGAATCCGACCTCTACGATGATGGGCAGGACGCCATTGACGAAAACAAGTGGGACAAGGCCATCGAGAAGTTCGATCAGGCGATCGAGCTACACGGCCGGCACATCGACGCTGCCATCTACTGGAAGGCCTACGCACAAAATAGACAGGGCCACCGCACGGATGCGTTGGCGACGATCGCCACGCTCAAGAAGGATTATCCCCAGAGCCATTGGGTGAACGAAGCGCAAGCGCTTGACCTGGAAATTCACCAGACCAATGGACAGCCGGTTTCACCCGACGCGCAAAGCGATTGCGAGCTGAAACTGCTGGCGCTCAACGGTCTGCAACAGGCCGATCCCGCGAAAGCCGTACCCTTTCTTGAAAAAATACTGCACGGCGGCACGTGTCCCAAACTCGGCAGCCAGGCTCTCTTTGTGCTGGCGCAATCGAATTCCCAGGAAGCTCGCGATGCGATGTCACGAATCGCGCGCGGCGAATCGAATCCCGAACTGCAGCGCAAGGCGATTCAAGATCTCGGCCTATTCGGCGGCGCGGCAGGACGCCAGACGATCGAGCAGCTCTACAGCTCGTCGAGCGATGTGGACATGAAGAAGCACATCCTGCAAGCGTTCATGCTTTCGGGCGATCACGAACGCATGTTCAACGTGGCGAAGACCGAAAAGTCGCCCGAACTGCGCGCGGAAGCGATCCGGCAATTGGGGCTGATGGGCGCACAGGATCAAATCTGGCAGCTCTATCAAAACGAGACGTCGGTGGAAGTGAAGAAACAAATCCTTTCCGCGATGTGGCAATCGGGAAACAGCGAAAAGGTCGGCGAGCTGGCGCGTAATGAAAAAGATCATACGTTGCGGCTCGCGGCCATCAATGATTTGGGATTGATGGGCGAACGCAGCGAGCCGGTGCTGCTATCGATTTATGCCTCGGATCAGGATCCGGAAGTCCGCGGCAAGGTGATCAATGCGCTGTTCCTTAGCGGCGATGCAAAGGGGTTGGTCACGCTGGCGCGCAAAGAGACCGACCCCAACATGAAGAAGCAAATCGTCTCAAAGCTTTCGATTATGGGCTCGAAGGACGCAACCGATTACTTGATGGAAATCCTGAATAAGTAGGTGGTGCGATGAGACTCTCACGATTCGGTCCGGCGGTTGCTCCGGTTCTGGCTTCGTTCGTTTTGGCGGGTGCGCTGACCGCCGCGGACCAGCCCAAGTTCGTCAACGCGCGTGTGGAAACGCGCAGTATCAACGGTTCGCTCGAAGCTACCGTGCAATCGGTCAACGCGTCGGAAACTGCGGCGGTCTGGATCGGTTACGCGCTGCCCACCCTGCCGCCGCGAGACGGCGAGAGCCGCTCGATGTGCTGCGGGGACCATTACAACGGACAGCAGAATTGCGGTCCGTGCCTGCTCGAAGAACCGCACGGCACCAACATCAGCACCAGCGACCATGTAGCTTCCGGCGGCACCGTAAAGCTCGAAGGTCCGCAGGAGATGTTCGTGTTGCTGCGTGCCGCCGACCATCGCATCGGCAAAGTGCATACGTTCACCGAGGATTGCCAGCTCGATGCGGGTGGCTTGCGCGTGATTTGGTTAACGGATGCGAAGCCCGCGGAAAGCGTGGCCATGCTGGCGAAGATCGTCACCACCAGGGATTTTGCGGACCGTGACGAGCGCGAGCCGGCCAATGGCGCGCTGGTGGCGATCGCGCTAACCTCCGATCCGTCCGTGGACAAAACGCTCGAAAGTTTCGTGAGCTCCGACCGGCCCGAGAAGTTACGTTCGGAAACGGCTTTCTGGATGGGCACGGCGCGTGGCGCGGCGGGGATCGATGGCCTCAAGCGTATGGCGAAGAGCGATGCCAGCACGAAGGTACGCGAACAGGTGACCTTCGCGCTTTCCGTGAGCCGCGAACCCGGCTCGATCGAGGAAATGATCCGCATGGCGCATGATGACGAAAGTACCCAAGTGCGCGGGCAGGCGCTTTTCTGGCTGGGGCAAAAAGCCGGGCAACGCGCGGCGGGCGCCATCACCGAGGCCATCGAAAATGATCCCGATACCGAGGTAAAGAAGAAGGCCGTCTTTGCGCTGTCACAATTGCCGAAGGACCAAGGCGTGCCGATGCTGATTCAGGTAGCACGCACGAACAAGAATCCCGTTGTCCGCAAGCAAGCCATGTTCTGGCTGGGGCAGTCGCGCGATCCGCGCGCGCTTGAATTTTTTGAAGAAGTGCTGACCGGCGGCTCGAAGTAATTTTTCGCTGGGAAGTTTACAGCTACAGGCAGAACGGGCCCATGGGGACGTGCTGCGAGGCGATGCAGAGTTCGCCGCGAAAAGCGGCTTCGTTCGGACGGCGGCTGAGCGCTTCCTCGGCGGAGATACGGGCGACGTCGGGGTTGTTGTTGTTCTCGGATAAATGCGCCAGCACGACGTAGCGCGCCGCGCCGTCAAAACCTTCCGGGTCGGCCAGATAGCGGCTCACCGTATCGTTGGAAAGATGGCCGGTGCGGCTCATCACCCGCTGCTTGATGTGCCACGGGTAAGGCCCCACCTTCAGCATTTCCAAATCGTGATTTGATTCGAGGATCAGGCAATCGGCGCCGCGCACGTGGTGTTTCACCAGCTCGGGCAGATAGCCAAGATCGGTGACGATGGCCACTTTGGTGCCGTCGCAGCGGAAGGTAAAGCCGACTGGATCGGCAGCATCGTGCGGGATCGAAAACGCGGAAACTTCGATCTCGCCGATGGCGAAGCGATCCCCCGCATGGAAGTTGGTGATGCGCTTGAGCCGCTTGTGCGCGGTTTCGGGCAGCGATTCTACAGCCGCCATCTGCGTGTACGGGGTGAGATAGACCGTGGTCTGCCAGAGCCCGAGGACCTGCGCCAATCCGCCGATATGGTCGCTGTGTTCGTGGGAAATGACGATGCCGTCGAGGCGATCGATGCGGGCACTCAGCGTTTCCAGCCGGCGAAGCGTTTCGCGTTTGCCGAGGCCACAATCCACCAGGAGGCGAGTACTGCCGCACTCGAGCAAAGTGATGTTGCCCGAGCTGCCTGACGCCAGGATGGATACTCGAATGCCGATCGCGTCCCCCGCACCGGCGCGATGTTGCAAATCAGCCGCGCCGCCCGCGTTTTGCAGGATGCAGCGATGATGGCAAAGCGCGAAGCCGCCGTCAATATAAGATCGCGAGAATGGCAACCTAATCGATGGCAAAGACGGCATGCACGGTAGCGGAACGCTCGACCGGCTGAGGAAAGAGCTTGACGCTAGGCCGCTCCGGTGTCATTGCCGGCCCCGCGGCCATGGCCGTGCCGCCGCCCACCCCATAGCCGACCCCGCCTTCGTTCGGCAACCTATTACTCGCGTATAGCAATTCCCCGAGTTTTCCGGCAAATTCGGCGGCAAGCTCGGCCGCTTCCGCCCGCGCTTTCGCGAGCGCCGCCCGGCCCGCCTTCTGTTCCAGGGCGTTTGGATCGGCCACTTCCCATATTACATTTCCAACGTGATTGGCACCGGCGGTAACCGCGCGGTCCACGACGGTTTGCGCGTCGGCGGCATTTACGCGGATCGTCCAAGTTTGCTCAGCGTAGAATTGGTGCTCGGGAGGTCCGCCTTTTGGATCTGTATAGGGCCGGCTCTGAATTTGAAACTGCTCGGTGTGGATGGCGAGCTTCGAAAGTCCACCGTCCAGTAGGGCCTGAATCATTTGATTGGAGACGTGAGCGTTTTCCTCATACGCGGCGTCGCGGTTCGGCGCGTAGTTGACGAAGCCCAGCGTGACGATGGCGACCTCGGCGTCCGCGCGCACCGTTTCCGTGGCGGTCACGTCAATCGAGCGATTCGACCGGCTGACCTGCACGTCCTGTGCCGAGCAGGGCATAGCAAACTGGAAACACAGATACCCAGCCGCAATTGCTACAGAAAGCTTCATGAAAGCCTCCTCGCAAAGAATAGGGCCATCCACTTGGACAGCTATCTGTTAGTCGCGGGCAAAAAGCGGAAGGTTGCGTCTCGTTCTTTTGAGGGCGAGCCTAGCAGGCGAACTGTTCGCGGCGGAGTTGGAATCCCTCGAGATTGCCGACAGCGGTGGCAGCGATCAGTTCGGGACGGAAATATTCGCGGGCGAGTTCCTGGAGCGATTCGCGGGTCACGCCTTCGATGGCCTCAAGAATCTCGTCCATGCTGAAGAAGCGGCCGAAATACATTTCCTGGCGTGCCAGGTTGGACATGCGCGCGCTGGTAGATTCGAGCGAAAGCATCAGCGAGCCCTTGAGGTGATCTTTGGCGCGGCGCAGCTCTTCGGTAGTGACGAGTTCTTGCTTGAGTTGGGCAAACTCCTGCACCACCAGGCGAATCACTTTCTCGGTCTTATCCAGCGCGGTGCCCGCGTAAACCGTAAGGAGGCCCGCGTCGGAATAGGGGCTTAGTTCGCTGAAGACGGCGTAGGCCAGGCCTTGCCGCTCACGAATATTCTGGAAGAGCCGGGAAGACATGCCGCCGCCGAGGATGGTATTCAGCACGGAGATGGCATAGCGGCGATTATCGCTGAGCGGCACCGATGGCACGCCAATGCAGAGATGCACCTGCTCGAGTTCGCGCTTGGATTGGGTGGCGAGCACGGCGCACGATCCCGGAGCGGAAGGGGCCGCCCCATTGGGCACCGCAGGAAGCGCGGCGAAGGCCCGGGTGACCAAGTCCACCAGTTGCGCGTGCTCAATGTGTCCGGCCGCGGTAACGACCAGGTGGTTCGGCGCATACCAGCGCCGGAAGGATTCCATCACCGGCGCGCGCGAAAATTGCTGGACGGTTTCCGGCGTGCCCAGAATCGGCAGGCCCAGCGGATGATCGCGCCAGAAATTTTCCATCAACAGTTCGTGGACCAGGTATTCGGGATTATCCTGATCCATCTTGATTTCTTCGAGCACCACTTGCTTTTCGCGGGTGATCTCTTCACCGTCAAAGAGCGGACCCAACACCAGATCGGAAAGCACTTCCCAGGCGAGCGGCAGATGCTCGTCGAGCACCTTGGCGTTGAAGCAGACCATTTCCTTGGCGGTGTAGGCGTCCATCATGCCGCCAATGGAATCGATCGAGCGCGCGATTTCTTCCGCCGAACGCCGCTCCGTACCCTTAAAAAACATGTGCTCGATAAAATGAGCGATACCGTTGTGCGCGGCGGGCTCACAACGCGAACCGCAACGGTTCCAAATGCCCACGGAAACCGAGCGGACGTACGGCATTGGCTCGGTAATAATCACCATGCCGTTGGGCAAAACTTCGCGCGAGATGTTCCGTGGCTCATTCATGCGGTGAGAAACTTCAGCGCAAACGGAGGTGCTGCATGGACATTGTGGCATAGAGGACCATGAAACACCACGCCGCGCGGGGTCGCGCCTATCGTATTGGTAAAACTCGGTTTACCTGTGTTAAGGTGCTGCATCTATGCGCCGATGCCTGAGCGTTACGATTCCGCTGGCCGCGATTGGCCTGGCCGTGCTTGGACTTTACACGCCGTGGCTGCAAGTGCTGCCCGACAGCGGAGCGACGCCATTGCCTTTGGGCTACGCGCCGATCTGGTCCACGCGGTTCGCCACGATGCCCGGCGCGAGGATTGACGCCACACGGTTTGAGGTCTATGCCTCGATCATCCTCTTCATGTCGCTGGTGATCGGGCTCTGCGCCTATCTTTACGCAAAGCCTTCCGACGAAAAGAAGGGCTGAATTTCCGTCCTGCCTCGCGCGCGTTAGCCGCGTGCTATGATTTGTTATTCCCCAGGAGAAGCTGGTGCCGTCCGAACCGCCCCTCAAGATACATTTGCTCGGCAAATCGGCGGCGGAATTGGGTGATCTGGCCGTTTCGCTGGGAGAACCGGCCTATCGCGGCAGCCAGATTTACCACGCGCTCTATGCCGAGCGGCGATTTGATGTGTTGCAGATGAGCAATCTGCCGGGATCGCTGCGTGAGCGTTTAGCGGAGCTGGCAGCCATTCGCCTGCCACGAATCGAGCGGCAGTATGCCTCCACAGATGGCTCGGTGCGTTACTTGCTTTCGGTCGAATCCGCCGCTAGAGAACCGGCGCAAGTGGAAGCTGTGTTCATGCCGGAGGAGCGCCGGCAGACCATTTGTATTTCGACGCAAGCGGGCTGCGCGGTGGATTGCCATTTCTGCCTGACGGCGCAATTGGGTTTGCGGCGCAATCTTTCTGCCGGAGAAATCCTGGGACAAGTGCTGGTGCCGCTGGAAGAACAGCGCGCGCATTTGACTCCGCAGACCAACGTGGTGCTGATGGGGCAAGGCGAGCCGCTGCTGAATTATGAAAACGTGATGGCGGCCGTGCGCATTCTGCTCGACCCGGAAGGCGTGGGCCTATCGGCGAAGCATGTGACGCTTTCCACCTCGGGAATCGTCCCCGGAATCGAACGATTGGGTGCCGAGCCGGTGCGGCCGAAGCTGGCGATTTCGCTGAACGCATCGAACGATGCGCAGCGTGATGCGATCATGCCCATCAACCGGAAATATGCTTTGGCGGAATTGCTTGAAGCATGCCGCAACTATCCGCTGCGTTCGTGGGAACGGTTGACGTTTGAATATGTGCTGCTTGGCGGCGTGAATGACTCGACGGACGATGCGCGGCGCGTAGCCAAGTTGCTGGCGCCCATGCGCGCCAAAGTGAATTTGATCCCGTGGAATCCCGGCGAATTACCCTATCAACGGCCAACCGCCGAAGCCACCGAGGCTTTTCGGCGGATCATCGATGCACAGGGCATACCCGTGTTTGTGCGCTACTCGCGGGGGCAAGACGTGATGGCCGCATGCGGCCAGTTAGCGTTGCTCGAGGCATCTCCGCGGCCTTGAACTCGATCCCGGCGGTTGCTTCCGGCCCGAATCGGTTTGCTGCCAGCCAGGAAACTTGCCTTCCGCCAGTGCTCGCGCTACGAAGCGCTTCGCGTACACTCGATGAAACCCTTTCTGGGGGCTAAGAATCCAACGACCCAGCCAAACTACACGCGTCCAACGAAGGCTTCCAGCCCTTGCACACCGGCGCGTCAACCGAGAGAACTGAATGACCATTGTATTGTCGAGCCGCCGTGCATGCTGTCGCCAGATCGTTTCGATGCTGGCGTTTTGCTTCCTGATTTTGCCGGTCGTGGCGCAGCAGAGCCAGACGCAAGGTTCCCCACCGCCCGCGGCAGCAGCGCCCACGAGCGCGCAATCTGCCGCCGGCGATGCGAACGCAAAACAAACTTCCGCAAGCCAGGAACCGGGTAAAATCGCCGATCAACAGAAAGAGAAGCCGGACCGCATTTTTGGCGTGATGCCAAATTACACGACCGTGAATGGCGCGAACGTGCCACCGATCACCGCAAAAGAGAAATTCAAGATTACGGCGCAGGGCGCATTCGATCCGTATGAATTCGGAATCGTGGCGATTCTGGCAGCCAAATCACAGGCCGAGGACGACGACGCTGCGTGGGGCCAGGGCTGGAAGGGTTACGGCAAGCGCTACGCCGCAGGCTTTGCCGACCAGGCCATCGGTAACTTCATGACCGGCGCGATCTATCCATCGCTGCTGCGCCAGGATCCCCGCTATTTCCGCATGGGCCACGGCGGTATCTGGCGCCGGACAGGGTATGCCGTGAGTCGCGTCATTATTACGAGAGGCGATTCGGGTTCGAGGCAATTCGACTATTCTGAATTCCTGGGCGATGCCTCTGCAGCCGGGATCGCGTTGACCTATCATTCCCGCCAAGACCGCACGTTTTCCAACGCCGCGGGTACCTTTTCGACGCAAATCGCGGTGGACGCTTTGGGGGATGTGCTCAAGGAATTTTGGCCGGACGTGCACCAGATGCTTCGCAGAAGACACGCCTCGCCCACGCAGACCAATCCATAGCACATCCGAGGCTCGTCGCGTCGCTCAGTGCTTTGGCGAAGCGGCCGGCTGCGCAAATAGGATAAAGTGCCCTGCCGGGTCCTTTATCCCAAATTCCTTCATGCCATAGAAAGTTTCGTTCACCGGTATCACGATCTCGATGCCGTGCATGGCCGCGAGCGTCGCGTCCAGGTTGTCCACTTCCACGTAGAGATAAGTGGGACCCTGGCCTGCCTGTAATTTCAGCGTGGCGTCGTCCTTTGGGTCGCCGAGGCGCTGATACATCAATTCGAGCGCGCCTTTCTGTAAAATCGCAAAGCCTATCTTGTCACCGTCGGGCACCTCCACGGTCTTTTCGAACCCGAGACGATCGACCCAGAACTTCACGCAGGGTTCGACGTCTTTGGCATAGAGGATTGGCGTAATTTTTTTGGCGTTCATGTGTGATCTCTCCTGTGAATGGGGAAATGGAACGGACAGCGCGGCCAGCAACGCGGAGCAGAGGAGCAACGAAAACTTCGGGAACATAGTGGAATCTCCTTGCCAAGCATACTAATCTCAATTAGACTAGACAACGATAGCGAAGGGACGGCTCGCTGTCAAGGAGAAATTGCATGGCACAAAGCAAGAGGCGTTTGGAAGACCTGATTTCGGTGGGGCCAGCTATGCTGCGCGATTTCGAGATACTGGGGATTTGCAGCGTGGGAGAACTGGCGCGCGCAAATCCGCGCAAGATGTATGACCGGCTTTGCGATTTGACCGGAGAGCGGCAAGACCCTTGCGTGCTCGATGTGTTTTGCGCGGCGGTGGCACAAGCACGCGATCCTCGTTTGCCGGCGGCGCAACGCCAGTGGTGGTATTGGAGCCGCAAGCGAAAGGCGGCCAATGGCACGCGCTAAGCGGACGCATGCGCTCACTATTCCGGACTTGGTGCTGCTCAGCCTGTTGGCCGAGCGGCCGATGCACGGATATCAGGCGAACCTGCTGCTCGAACAGCGGCAAGTGCGCGACTGGGCCGGCGTATCACGTCCGCAGGTCTACTACTCACTCGAAAAATTGTTGAAGAGTGGCATGCTGCGCGAAGTGGAGGGAGTCGAAGCGGCGGCGGGTCCCGAGCGCCGCGTGCTGGCGACCACCGCGAAAGGCCGCGGTGCGCTTGCTGCTGCGCTCGAGCGTGAAGATTGGACCACGCAGCGCGAGCGGCCGGCGTTTCTTACGTGGCTGGCGCTTTCCTGGCAGGCCACGCCTGGAGCGGTGCGGCGGCAAATCGTGCGTCGCAAAGAGTTTCTTGCATCGGAACTGGCGCGGGAAGAGGCGACTTTGCGAGACGTTTTGCAAGAGGTGGGGCACGCGCATCACGAAGCGGTGTGGATGCTGCGGTTGGTGATCGAGCAGTGCAACACCGAACTCGCATGGCTAGGCAAAATCGAATCCGAATTGCCACAGCGTGAGCGGGCGCGGAACCCCGCCTACATTCCTTGAGCGAAGAGTTGAGCGCTGCGGCTCATGCGCGAATACCGATCGCGGACATCATGCGCCCCGTGCGGCCTTGCTCGCGGCGATAGCTGAAAAAAAGCTCGCTGTGGCATACGGTGCAAAGTCCGGCTGCGGAAATCTGCGCCGGCGGAACACCTGAATCTTCGAGCTGCCAGCGATTCGCCGCGATCAAATCCAATTGCGCGCGTGGAGGCGGCGGATCGTGTCCGGGCGGCGTCATGCTCAACCACTTGAGCGGATTGGGTTCATCGCCGGCACTCGAGAGGTGTTCAAATTTGCCCTCGAACCATGCTTGCGCCTCGGAAAATTGCGTGGCAAAAGCTTGGGCGACTTCGGGTCCTACCTCGAAGCTGCACTGTCCGATCGCGGGACCGAGCGCGGCCAGCACGTCTGCCGGCTGTGTGCCAAACTCCATGCGCATGCGTCCCAACGTTTTTGCGACGATGCGCGCCAACGTGCCGCGCCAGCCGGCGTGAATGGCCGCAACGGCGTGATGGCGCGCATCGGCCAGCAACACGGGCACGCAATCGGCGGTTTGAATCGTGAGCAGCAGGCTGGGCGTTTGCGTGATGAGGGCATCGCCGCGCGGAAGTTCCTCCGGCGCCTTGTCCACGCGATAAATCACGTCCGAGTGAACTTGCCGCAAGCCAACGAGCGTCATTTTGGAGGCATTCAGTGCCGCGGCAAATTCCTTGCGATTAGCCTCGAAGGCCTTTCGCGAATCCCATTCCGTAAAGCCCAGATTGAGAGCGGCATTGCCCTCCAGGCTGTTGTGGCCGCCCACGCGCGTCGAAAAGCCATGTGCCAGCCAGGACTGTTCCTTGAGGGCGGTGGCGAGCAGCGTCTGAATGCCACCGCGCGTGGACCATTCCCAGCCTTTGGGTGCGGCGACGCCGCGAGGCTTTTCGGCAGCGCGAGGGCGCGAACGTTTCTTGATTGCGGCGATTTTCACGAGGGCACCGGCCGCGTGTTTATCACGGCTCGCTCCATCTTAACAGGCAAGCGCGCAGGTATAATGCCGTGCGAAGCGAAACAACCAATCGCCGCGTACTGCGAGCACCGCGTGATTCTCGGACTTGGCATTGATATTTGTGAAGTGGACCGCATCGCACGCGCCATCGAGCGGCACGGCAGCGGATTTTTAAAGCGTGTCTTCACCGCCAGCGAAATCGAGTATTGCGAACGTTACCGGAACCGGTTCGAGCGCTACGCCGGGCGCTTTGCCGCGAAAGAAGCCGCGATGAAGGCGCTAGGCACAGGGTGGCGTGGCGGGATCCGCTGGGTGGATTTCGAGGTCACGCGTTTGGCCAGCGGGCAGCCGACGCTGGCGCTGCATGGCCGCGCGCAAGAGCTTGCCGCGCGCAAAAATGTGGCGCATATCGCGCTTAGCATCACCCACAGTGGCAATACGGCGCTGGCACAGGTGATTTTCGAATCGTAAGAGGCGTGCGGGTGCTACGAGTGCGGAAGTGTCGCGCAAGGTTTGGCAATAGCACGGGCCTCGTCGCTATGGGTCACTTCCACGTCGAGCCAGCAATTCGCGGACCAGCTTCCTTCCACGCGAAGATCGAGATAGTTGCCTGAAATCGCGCGTGTCCATCCGCGTTCCGCAGCTTCCTCGTGATCGGTTTCGAGCGTCAGCACCCGGATGCGCTTTCCCATTTGCCTGGCGCGGAATGCAAGCCTCTTCTTCTCGCCTAAGAATCGCAATTCGCGCGCGCGGCGGCGGATTTCGTTCGGCGCGATCTGATCCGGCAATTGCGCGCCCCCGGTTCCCGGACGCGCGGAAAACGAGAACACGTGCAGGTAGCTGAAGGGCAAGCGTGCAATGAAATCGCACGTGGCGCGGTGATCCGCCCCGGACTCGCCCGGGAACCCGGCAATCACGTCGGCGCCGATGGCAGCATTGGGCAGTAATTCGTGGATGAGGTTCGCGTGTGCTTCGTAGTGCGCAGCGCGATACCAGCGATGCATGGCGGCCAACACCGCATCGGAACCGGATTGCAGAGGCATGTGGAAATGAGGGGCTAGCCGGCCGTTCGTGGCTGCAAGTTCCACCAGTTCGCGCGTCACATCCATCGGCTCGATCGAACTCACGCGCAGCCGCGCCAGGTCGGTTTCCTCGAGAATGCGGCGCAGCAGATCGGCAAACTCCACGCGCGGAGAAAGGTCGCGTCCGTAGCTGCCCAGATTGATTCCGCTCAGTACGATTTCTTGCGCGTCCGCGGCCGCAAGTCTTTGCACCTCGGTGATGATCTGTTGCGGAGGCAGACTGCGGCTTTTGCCACGCACAAACGGAATCACGCAATAGGCGCAGCGATTGTTGCATCCGTCTTGAATCTTCAGCGTGGGGCGCGTGTGGCCCGCTTCGCGGCCAGCGATGGGAGCCAGCGTGACGGTATCCAGCGCAAATATGTCTCCGGTGAGGATTTTGGCGCGCGCATCGAGCGATCCCGCCGCTTCGCGTGAATCAGAAGGCGCTTGCGCCGATCGAATGCCGAGCGCAAGGGCGCTGAGCGGCACGACATCGCCGTTCGCATGCGATTTCTGGCGCGCGCCCTCACCAAGTCCCCGAGCGAGTCCCGCGATTTCGCTCCTATGCGAATTCCCAACGACACAGGCGACACCGGGCAAGCCGGCCAAATCCTCGGGCGCCCGCTGTGCATAGCACCCGGTAACAATGATATTGGCGTTGGGGTTTTGTTTGGCGGCAGCCGCGATGGCTTGGCGGGCTTGCAAGTCAGCCGCGGCGGTGACCGTGCAGGTGTTGAACACCACGATCGCCGCGGTCTGTGCATCGCGCGCGAGTTCACAACCGGAGCTGCGCAATTGCCATTCGATCGCGGCGGCGTCGGCTTGTGTGGCGCGGCATCCGAAGTTTTGAATATGAAATGTGGACATGAGCGAATCGCGACGTCTCAGCGCGGATTATTCTAGCAGTTTGCGCATGCCCGGCTTTAGCGTCGCGGTCCGCGCCTCTTGCAGCCGGGGAGATCCGAGGTTAGTCCGGCTTCTTCCCGTTCACCGGGCCCATGACGAAAAGGGTGTTACCGGAAGGATCGAGCAGATCAAACGTGCGAGCGCCCCACGCCTCATCTTGCGGCGCGCGAAGGACGGCCACCTTGGCGCTCCATTCCCGGTAATACGCATCCGCATCGTCCACCTGGAGCGCAACGCAGGCGTCGCGGCCATGGCCCTTCATGGGGCTATCGAGCGTCAATTGGATGGTCCCGCGTTCCAGGCCGAGAAGACCGGAGTGGCCGTCGTCGGAAACCTCAAAGCTCACGTGAAAGCCCAGGCCGTGAACGTAGAACTGCTTGGCAGCGGTCAAGTCTGCTGTTGGAAGAATCGGTATGGCGCGTTCCATAGGGGCGAGATTAAGTCCAACCTCCCGGGAAGGCAAGACGCTCCTCTTTCGCAGCATCCGGCTGATTCGCCGGTCATTTGAGCGCCTTCAACGGTAAATTGAGCGAGCCCATCAAACCCGAAATCGTATCGCGGCACACGAGACGCAGCGTCACGGCATCGTCTTTGATGGCCAGCGCGCCGGTGAGGGGCAAGCCGCTGCGCTCGACTTGTTCGTAGCTTTTTTGCGGAAGATTCAGGCTTACAGGTTGGGTGGTGCTGTCAACCACACGGGCATCCGCGGCGAACTGCGTCCAGATCAATTGCAGCGAGCCTTCCCAACCGCCGTTTGCTTGCTCGAAGCGTAAGTGGTTGGCCTCAATCCGGAGATGCACTTTCAATTGGCGCGCTCCGGGAACCTCCACCGGTTCGGCCTGCACGGTCAGACCGATGGTGGTGTTTTCGAGCGGGCTGGCAATTTCGGCGGCGAGCTGTTGTGCGTCACTGCCGGCATCAGGGGCGGAGGCGGCCGCAAAGTAGCCACGACGATAGCGAAGCTCGACGCCAGGTTTGTTGACCTCGACTTTGATTTTGTGGAAGGAGCCATCCCACTTTGCGGTTTCGGGGTAGTAGGCAAAGGTGTAGGTCACGCGCGAATCGTCGATGGCGCGGCGGATCGATCCGCCGACATCGTTATTGCCGTAGAACGCC
>DATNLT010000002.1:0-25513 GCA_035602725.1 Candidatus Acidiferrales bacterium | reverse complement strand
CTATAACGCCGCGCTTATGACGCAAAAAGGCGTGATCGTTTCCATTAATTCCGATGACGCCGAAGAGGCTCAGCATCTGAATCAGGAAGCCGCGAAAACCATGAAGTACGGCGGAATGACGCACGAACAGGCCATCAAAATGGTGACGATCAACCCGGCCATCCAACTCGGCATCGATAAGCGCGTCGGCTCGATCGAAAAAGGCAAGGACGCCGATTTCGTGATCTACAATCACGACCCGCTAAGTGTCTACGCCCAGGTGCAGAAAACGATCATAGACGGCCACACTTATTTCGATCGGCAAAAAGATCTCGCCATGCGAGCCGATCTCGAAAAAGAAAAAAAGTCGCTGATCGAGAGAGAAAATAAGGAAATGCAACAGCAGCGTGGGGCCGGAGGCCGTGGCGGCCGCGGATCCAATCCTGGCGGCGTGCTCGGTACAGCCGGTGATAGTTCTGCCGGCGGGAGGTCGTGATGATTGCGAATAACTCTGCCGCCGTGAGAATGGAAATCATGGAACCTCGAGCAAAGAGGGGCAACAAGGCATTTTTCTGGAATGGAATCTGCATGCTGTTTGCGTTCGCGGCTGCTTTCGCAACGATTCCGGCCGCGCACGCACAAAGCGTCTACGCCATCACCGGCGCCAAGGTCTATCCGGTCTCCGGGCCGCCGATCGAAGGCGCGACGGTGGTGATCCGCGACGGCAAAATCGCCGCGGTAGGAAAAGGCGTATCCGTTCCCCCTGGCGCAAAGGTGATCGAAGCTCGCGGGCTGGAAGTCTATCCTGGGATGTTCGACGCGATCACCGAAATGGGACTTAACGAAATCGGCGAAGGTGTACCGGGTTCCGTGGATTCGCACGAGCTTGGCGAATTCAATCCCGATCTCGTCGCCGAAACCGCGATTCAAATCGAAAGCGAGCACATCCCGGTCGTGCGTGTCTCTGGGATCACCCACGTGATCACGGCTCCTGGGGTTGGTGGAGGCGGCTTCGGCGGTGGCGCGGCCGAGATTATCGGCGGCCAAGCGTCGCTGATTAACTTGGCCGGATGGACTCCCGGCGAAATGGACGTCAAGCGTTCTGCGGCAATGATCGTCAATTGGCCCAGCCAGCCGGGCGGTGGAGGGCGCGGCGGCTTCGGCGGTGGTGGCAACCAACCCTCGGCGCAGGAAGCGCGCCAAGCGTACCTGAAACACATGGACGATCTCAGCGATTGGCTCGATCGCGCCCGTCATTATCAACTGGCGATGCACAACGGCACGGTCAGCGAGGAACAACGTGATCTCAAACTCGAAGCGCTGGTCCCCGTCGTCAAAGGTGACCTGCCTCTGTTTATCATCACCGAAGATCCGCGCAGCATTCGTGACGCCGTGAACTTCTGCGATAAAAATAAAGTGAAGATGATTCTTGGCACCGGTACCGCCGCGCTGGAAGTGAAGGATCTGCTCAAGGAAAAGAACACCCCCGTCGTCCTGCAGCCCACGCTGACGCTAGTGCGCGAAGAAGACGATCCTTACGATCTCTCGCTCGCTATGGCCGGCCAGTTGCACGCTGCGGGAATCAAGATCGCGTTCGGCAGCTACACCAACGAGTTTGCTAGGAGACTCTCGCAACAGGCCGGCAATTCTGTTGGGTTCGGTTTGCCGCACGACGAAGCGCTCAAAGCTCTCACGCTTTATCCGGCGCAGATGTTTGGCGTGGATAACGAACTCGGTTCGATCGAACCAGGCAAAATGGCAAATCTCGTGGTCACAAATGGCGACCTGCTTGAGCTGAACACCGAAGTAAAGTACCTGTTCATCAAAGGTCAACTGACAAGCCTGGACAACCGCCACCTCCGCCTCTACGAAAAGTACCGCAAGCGCCCGTAGCAAGTTCAATCGTCGCCGCGGACTTCGGAGTCGCGGTTAGGTTATCCGTATAGCGCAGGTCCTTTGACCTGCGGCCTTTGTGCGCCGCATAGGACGAAGTATTTTCCTTCGCGTCCCGGGCTGAAGCTCGCGTGCATTGCAAGTCATCCAAGATGTAGATTATCCCCAGTCATCAATCGAGGTATGCCATGGCGCAAACGCGTGACGCGGTAATCGTCAGCTCGGTACGGACGGCAGTTGGCAAGGCCTTCAAGGGCACCCTTCGAGCAGCACGCCCCGACGATTTGGCCGCCACCGCTATTCGCGGCGCATTGGCTCGCGTGCCGAGTTTCGATCCGCGCGAGATCGAGGACGTGATTCTCGGTTGCGCTGAACCTGAAGCGGAGCAGGGAATGAACGTTGCGCGAATCGCTTCTCTACGAGCAGGCCTGCCGGTCGAAGTTTCCGCTATGACGGTCAATCGCTTCTGCTCGTCCGGTTTGCAGACGATCGCCATGGCCGCCGAGCGCATCATGGTGGGCGGCGCGGACGTGATCCTTGCGGGCGGCACCGAGTCCATGAGCATGGTTCCCATGGGCGGACACAAAATTTCGCCCAATCCCTGGCTGATGGATCATTACCCGGATGCATATCTGGGAATGGGCCTCACCGCGGAAAATCTCGCGCGAAAATACGGGATCACCCGAGAGCAGGCCGACGGATTTTCACTGGCCAGCCACCAGAAAGCCATCGCTGCCATCGCTGCCGGAAAATTTAGGGACGAGATCGTGCCCGTGGAAGTGCAGCTTACCGCTTATGCGGCAACAGCGGGCGCAAATGGGCAGGCGAACAGCGGCAGCGTCGCGCTCAAGGAAAAAGTAACCACGCTCACCACCACGTTCGACACTGACGAGGGTCCCCGCCGCGACACATCCCTTGAAGCTCTCGCAAAGCTAAAACCCGCATTTCACGCGCAGGGTACGGTAACGGCAGGCAATAGTTCGCAGACTAGCGACGGCGCAGCGGTTTCGGTGGTGATGAGCGCGGAGCGTGCTCGTGCGCTAGGGATAAAACCACTCGCGCGGTTTGTCTCGTTCGCCACTGCTGGCTGTCCGCCGGAAGAGATGGGCGTCGGTCCGGTGTACGCCATTCCCAAAGCGCTAAAGCTCGCCGGTCTTAAGCTTGAAGATATCACCGTGATTGAATTGAACGAGGCTTTTGCTGCACAAGCCCTCACTGTGATCCAGCTTGCGGGGCTCGATCCTTCACGCGTAAACCCCGACGGCGGCGCAATCGCACTTGGCCATCCGCTGGGCTGCACGGGTGCCAAGCTTACCGCATCCATCCTGCGCGAACTCGAGCGCCGCGATGCCCGCTACGGCATGGTCACGATGTGTGTCGGCGGCGGCATGGGCGCCGCGGGAATCTTCGAACGCCTGTCTTAGGCTGCCCATCTCGCTGGGAGCCTGAGGGAAAGGGCCTGCTCCTGTTTCTGCCCCAGGGTTCCCAAGTAGGGCCCTACGAATTGCCCCCACGATTGTTTTCCCGGTAAGATAGAAGCACCGCTACGGCGGCCCACCTTGTTTTGGATCGGAAAATGGTGCAAAACGCTTCCTGGTATTTCGCGTATGGCAGTAACTTGAATCGCGTGCAGTTCCGTTCTCGTGCGGGTCAAGTGTTGGAAGAAATCAATGGAGAGCTGAAGAATTACGAAATCGCGTTCAATCATAAAGTGCGCGGTGGCACTGCGTCCGCCAACATCAAGCAGGCGCCCGGCAAGAGCATTCACGGCATCCTTTACCGCATACCGGAGTCGGCGTTTCGAACCCTCGACCGCTTCGAAGGCGTGCCGATGCACTATCGCCGCATCGAAGTTCGCGTAACGGCGGCGGACGGCCGCGAAATTAACGCGCAAGTCTATATCGCCACGAAAGTCGAATCGGGGCTGCGCCCCGCGGGACACTATCTTCAGTCTATCGTCGAGGGCGCCACGCAGGCGGGCTTCCCCGGCGACTACATCGAACAGGTTCGCGCGGTCGCAACCGGGCGCTAAGTTTGCGCAATCGCTTCACTTGATTAGACGCCCCAGCAAGGAGAGCCATGGCCACCACAACGGTTCCCGCGAATATGACGAAGGGGGGCAGCTTTCTGCTGGAAACCACGCCGCTCGATCAGGTCTTCACGCCCGCCCAAATCAATGACGATCAGCGCCTGATTGGCCAGACGGCGGAAGAATTTGTGGTCAAGGAAGTCTTGCCGCGGCTAAAAGAACTCGAAGAAAAAAAGCCGGGTTTGATGGTGGAATTGGTGAAGAAAGCTGGGGAGCTAGGCCTGCTCGGCGGAGGCGTGCCCGAAGAATATGGCGGCGCGGGACTCGATAAGATTTCGACCACCGTATTGACCGAGAAAATTTCGGTCTATGCCGGATTTGCAGTTACGCACGGCGCGCAAGCGGGAATCGGGACGCTGCCTATCGTCTATTTCGGCACGGAAGAGCAAAAGAAAAAATACCTTCCGAAAATTGCCAGCGGCGAATGGCTCGCCGCCTATTGTCTATCGGAGCCCCAAGCCGGATCGGATGCGCAGAACGCGCTGACCCGCGCGGAACTTTCAGCCGACGGCCAGCACTGGGTCTTGAATGGCCAGAAGATGTGGATCACCAACGGCGGCTTTGCGGACGTCTATATCGTCTTCGCCAAAGTAAACGGCGAAAGATTTTCGGCATTTATCGTCGAGCGTTCGTTTCCGGGTTTCACGGCGGGCAATGAAGAGCACAAGATGGGCATCCACGGCAGCTCCACCACGCCGATCTTCATGGAGAATTGTAAAGTTCCCAAGGAAAATCTGCTGCACGAAATCGGACGCGGTCATATCGTCGCGTTCAATATTTTGAACGCCGGACGTTTCACCCTAGGAGCATCCTGCGTGGGCGGCGCGAAACAAATTCTCGCGATCGCGTCGCGCTATACGAAGGAGCGCAAAGCGTTTGGCAAACAGATCGGCGAATTTGGCTTGATGAAAGAGAAGCTGGCCGAGATGGCCATTCGAACCTTCGCCGTGGAGTCCATGGTGTACCGTTCCGCAGGCACGATGGAAACCGCCATGGCCGCTGCTGCGGGCTCCAGCGACAAAACCCAGCAGACGATGAAGGTGCTCGAGGAATATGCGATCGAAAGCTCGATTGCAAAGGTCTACGGCAGCGAAATGCTGAATTATGTGGTGGACGAAGGTGTGCAGATCTTCGGTGGTTACGGCTTTCACGAGGATTATCCGGTGAGCCGTGCGTATCGCGATAGCCGCGTAAACCGCATTTTTGAGGGCACAAACGAAATCAATCGCATGCTCATCATTCAGATGCTGATGCGGCGCGCGATGTCTGGAGCGTTGCCGTTGATCCCGGCCGCGATGAAGCTGGCCGATGAGGTCCTGGCCGGAAGTTCTCCACGCGATGCGTCCGAAGGCGTCTTAGCGGACGAAGCGGCCCTTGTTTCGAGCGCAAAAAAGATTTTCTTGCAGACTGCCGGCGGCGCCGTGCAGAAATATCGCGATAAATTAGCTGAGGAACAGGAATTGGTCGGCGCCTTGGCCAATATTGTGATGGAAATCTACGCGATGGAGTCGTCGCTCCTGCGCGCCCAGAAGGCGGCAAGGTCGCGGGGTGAGGAAGCCTCGGCCGTAATGGTGACCGCCGCGCGCGTACTGATCGGCGATGCCATGGAACGCGTCGAACACGATGCGCGCCGCGCTCTCGCCGCCGTTCACTCGGGCGACATGTTAACCACGCAGATGGCGGTGCTGAAGCGTTTCACCAAGCGCGTCCCTGTCGACACGATCGCACTTCGCAGACAGGTCGCTGCGGCAGTTCAATCGGGCGATCGGTATCCTTTTGAAGGTCGCTAAGTTACTCTCCGTCAGAACCACCCTGGGAGTACCCGCCTCATACTGATTTCCTGCGCGATTCGTCGCGATCTCCGGGTTTTACTGTACGAAAATCGCGCGAAACGATTGTGTTTCGCTTCGAACCGAATCCGACTTTGATGACGGCCCATCATTTTCCCGAATTGTGAATCCCATCTTGACGATTTCTAGTACCAGGTACGCCCGGCCTATAGACCGTTCAATCGTCTGTACCATTGAGGCGAAAGCAACTTAGCTCTCTACTAGTTGGAGCAAGTCTCTTGGGCACGCACGTGCAACAGACTTCATGTCGTGGGGGGCGTGTATGGGGGCGAGGGTCGAAGCGAGGAAGTCTGCGGTCGAATTACACGATGGGCTCGAATTGCAGGACGCGGATTCGTTTCTAAGCGCACTTGAATCGGCCGGCGGGGACACCTCTGAGCGTAAGAAGGAAGATATTTGGCGCAAGTGGCTCTGGCGCCTTCTGGTCGCTGCACTCATTCTGCAAACCTACTACGTGCGCGAAATGCTCGCGGCGCTGGCCGTCTTCACCATTCTCTTTATTGTGGTTGCCCTGGTCGCGGGAATCGTCTATGTGCTCGGGCGCTCCGGAGAGATTACCATTTCGTTGGCGGAGCCTCTGGCGCGGCGCGGCATTGCGCTCGCCGAAGATTTCAGCAAAAGAGCATCCCGCCGTCCACGTTCAGCGCCTGCCCCGTGATGGCGCTGGACTGATCGCTCACGAGAAAGAGCGCCGCAGCCGCAATTTCGTCCGCAGTTTGCGGACGCCCTTGCAGGATCCCCTTCAGGAACTCCTGAAACATTTCATCCGCATCGCGGCCTGCGCGCCGCGCGAGGCCTTCTCCGAGCTCCTGTGACATTTTCGTTTCGGGCACAGGCCCCGGGCAGATGGCGTTTGCGCGAACGCCTTGTCGCGCTCCTTCGGCGGCCGTTGTTCGGGTGAGTCCGAGCAATGCGGCTTTCGCGGCGGCATATGCTGCTCCCCATCCGAAGGCCGCCTTTGCCGCGATACTTGAGATATTTAGCACCGCACCGCCCCCGCGCACATAAAACTCGGGCAGCAGGAGCCGTGTCATCAGGAAGGCACTACGCAGATTTGAGGTCACGACGGAGTCCCATTCCCCCAGGGTGATCTCCTCGATGGGTTTTACGGGACCATAGATTCCCGCGTTGTTCACGAGAATTGTCACCCCGCCAAATTTCTCCTTGGCGGTGTACAGAATGCGTTCACAATCTGCTTCCAGCGAAACATCTGCAGCCAACCATGCCGCCCGGCCCCCAGCCTGCGCAATCTCTTCGGCAGCATTTTCCAGCTCGCGCTCGGTACGCGCAGCGAGCACAACGGCGGCTCCCTCCGCGGCAAAGCGTTTGGCAATGGCAAGTCCAATTCCACGCCCGGAGCCCGTGACGATTGCTACCTTGCCGGAAAGCAGCATGCAACCTCCCAATTGATGTAGGCCGATGTCGGCGCAGCAGGATAACATCCGCTGCGACCCGCAAAACAAATCGTTCGCTAACGAGCGCCCTACGCGAAGCGTGTACTCACGCTAACTGTTCTATTTATGAATAAGATGCGAGCTTCTGCGCCAGCCTCTTCCATGCGCTCGATCCCAAAAGGCGCATGACGTATACCGCGCAGATAAGGTATGATTAAACGGTTCAGGGGCGAACAAACTAGATGAGTGATTCTCTGATTCAAATTCGGGGCGGCAACGGCGCCCACACCGCCGGTGGCAAAACGCTCCTTCGCGTGCGGCCACGCGGCTTTTGCGCCGGGGTGGTACGCGCCGTGGATATCGTTGAGCTCGCGCTCGAGGCATATGGTCCGCCCGTTTACGTACATCATGAGATTGTCCATAACCGTTACGTGGTGGATCAGCTCCGCCGCCGCGGCGCGATTTTCGTAGAGACGGTCACCGAAGTGCCAAACGGTGCAGTGTTGATCTTTAGCGCGCACGGTGTTCCTCCGCCGGTACGCGACGAGGCTTCCACCCGGCAACTGCGCGTGATTGACGCCACTTGTCCTTTGGTCACCAAGGTCCACCTTGAAGCGCTGCGCTTTGCGCGCGAACATCGCACCATCATTTTGATTGGCCACAAAGACCACCAGGAAATTGTCGGTACGTCCGGCGAGGCACCCGAGCAGACCATCGTCGTGGATAGCGTTGAGGCCGTAGATCGTCTGCAAGTGGACGATCCCGAGCGGCTAGCGTTCCTCACGCAGACCACGCTGAGCCTTTACGATACACAGGAAATCGTGGCGCGCCTTCGTGAGCGGTTCCCGAGCATTCAGGGGCCAGCCTCCGACGATATCTGCTACGCCACGCAAAATCGACAAGAAGCCGTCGAACAGATGGCACGTGACGTCGATCTCATTCTGGTCGTCGGCTCACCGAATAGCTCGAATTCCAATCGTCTGGTCGAGGTGGCAAAACGCTCTGGTGTGGCCGCGCGACTGATTGACGATGCCTCCGTGATCCAGCCGGAATGGCTCGAGAATGTGCGCAGCGTCGGGTTGACGGCGGGCGCGTCCGCACCGGAGGTGCTCGTGGAGCAGGTGAGCGAGCGCCTGGCGGGTCTCGGATTTACGAACCAGCGCGATCTCGATTTGATTCGCGAGGACGTGAGATTCACATTGCCCACGGAGCTGGCGGCTGTGGCTCCAGGCGGCAGGCGAAACTAGATTTCAGCCGTATGTTGCGCCACAGGACAGTGTTCGGAGACTCTGGCAGAAGGAGCTACTGTTGGCGGTCAAGATTGTCCGTCAGCCCAGAAAAATAGCTTTGATTGGCGCGCCGACTTCCGCAGCGGCGCTCACCCCAGGCCATGAACGGGCCCCCGCTGCACTGCGCGAAGCGGGACTGGTCGCAAAACTCACCGAAGCAGGCTTCGAAGTCACGGATCTTGGCGATTCGATTACGCAAACTTTTCAACCGGACGACGAACATCCACGCGCACGCAATGTGGCTGCGGTTGTGGCCGTTCTAAACGATCTGCGGCCGCGCGTCGAACACGCGGTGAAGTCCGGAGCCTTGCCCCTGATTGTGGGCGGAGACTGCAGTATCGCGCTCGCTACCGTGGCGGGCGCGCGGCGTTATTACCGGCATGTGGATTTGGTTTACGTGGATGGCGATGCGGATCTGAATGTGCCCGCGACCACCCCTTCCGGCTGCACCGATGGAATGGTGGTTTCGCACGTAATCGGCATGGGCGCACCGGAACTCGTGCGATTCTGGGGCGAAACGCCGCTCGTCCGCGAGCCCGACATTGTCTTGTTTGGGTTTGAGCGGCTTGACCCGGCGGAAGAAGTCGCGCTTTCCCGTTCGCCGATGCGCCGCTTCCGTGCGAACGAGGTGCGGCGCGCCGGCGCTGCGAACGCCGCGCAGTCCGCGATCCGGCAGATGCATGGCGGGCAACACGAATTCGTCTTGCACTTCGATGTGGATACGATCTCGGGTAACCAGTTTTCCGCCACCAACTTTCCTTCTACCGACGGATTAAACCTCGACGAAGCGCGCGACGCTCTTCGCGTCTTTGCCGCTCAGAAGAATCTGGCTGCCTTCGAAGTCACAGCCTACAATCCACAGCTTGACCCTGACGGTAGCAGTGCACGTGCCTTGATTGAGCTGATCGTCTCGGTGCTGAGTGGAAGGCTCGTGGAAGAGCAACCGCCGGCGGAGACCTCCGCGGCCATATCGCTAACGAGCGAACCCGCAGCCGCCGAATATCGCGTCGAGCCTAACCCGCCGGAAAATATTGGCGAGGGCGAAGCGGAGCAACCCTCTGAACCGGCTGCGACTCCGGAAAGCGATTAGCCCGTTCCTACAATTTTCGCGTTATAGACCCCTTCCTGCCGCTGAAATGCACTGCGGCGTTCCGGCGAGTAATTTCATCGTTGTGGTTCCCATACTCATGTAGCGGCAGCGTTCTTCGGCGAATCAAACCATCTACCTGAATCCGAAAGGACTAGCCTATGCCCAACCTGTTCGAGCCATTACAAATTCGCGAAGTGGGATTTCTCAATCGCATCGCGGTCTCATCCATGTGCCAGTATTCGAGCGTGGATGGCTTCGCCAATGATTGGCATCTGGTGCATCTTGGCAGCCGCGCGGTGGGCGGAGCATCGCTGGTAATGACGGAAGCGTGCGCCGTGCTGCCCGAAGGACGCATCAGCCCGGAGGACTTGGGTATTTACAAAGATGAGCACGTCCCCGCGTTGGCGCACATCGCCGAATTCATACGCGCGCAAGGAGCCGTGCCCGGTATTCAACTGGCGCACGCCGGCAGAAAGGCAAGCCTGCCTCCTCCTTGGGAGCCACAGAACGCGTTGACCGACGAAGCCGGCGGCTGGACGCCAGTGGCTCCGAGTCCGGTTTCGTTTAATGAGACGTACCGCGTACCGGAGGAGCTTTCCCTCGACGGAATCCGCGCCGCCATCGAGGGATTTGCCGCCGCGGCTGGCCGGGCGCTCGCTGCAGGCTTTCAAGTGATCGAGCTGCACGCGGCGCACGGATACTTGATCCACCAGTTTCTTTCTCCTCTCAGCAATTGGCGCAAGGATGCCTACGGCGGCGAGTTGGAAAACCGGACGCGATTCGTAGTCGAGGTAGCCAAGGCGGTGCGGCGCGTATGGCCCGCGTCTTTGCCTCTCTTTACCAGAATCTCCGCCACAGATTGGGTCGATGGTGGCTGGGACATCGATCAATCTTCCCAGTTGGCGGGCCAACTCAAAAATGTGGGCGTCGATCTGGTGGATTGCTCTTCCGGAGGTTTGGTGCCGTACGCGAAAATCGAGCCGCGCCCGGGATACCAGGTTGATTTTGCTCGGCGTATCAAGGAAGAGACGGGAATTCTTACCGGTGCGGTTGGCTTGATCTCTGAAAGAACACAGGCGGATGAGATCGTCAGCCTAGGCAAAGCGGATATGATCTTTATGGCGCGAGAATTTCTGCGCCACCCATACTGGCCGTTGGCTGCCGCGAGGGATTTCGGATTCAGCGTGGATTGGCCGATACAATACCTGCGTGCGGCGCCCGCGGGTAGCATTGCGCGCAGGCCGAAGTATCCGGATGTCGGCAAGGCCGTGCCGAATCGGAATACCGCGCTCGGCGTAAAATCCGGGCGCAAATGAGGGCCTGAAGGACTCGTCCTTTTTGCGCTGACCTCGATTTCGTCGGTCAAGCTAGCGCACGAGTCAAGAAGCCACGCGCACCGCAGGCTTCACAAAGCCAGGCTGCCCCGATGATGCGGCGGCATCGAGCGGCTGATCCGCCTTCACCAACAAGAACAAACCGCCCGAAGCGATCGAAACTGCGGCTGCGCAATCCAGCGCGCGATTCCACCCAAAGCTCGTTGCGACGAACGCAGTAACGATCGGTGAAAGCCATCCGCCCAAATTGCCGAACGTATTCATCATTCCAGAAAGCGATCCAGTAAATTCCGGGGTCAGGTCAATGCACGTTGCCCAGAAGGTGCTTGCCGCAAACATATTCATACCGCCGCCGACCGCCAATGCAGTTACCGCTGCCGTAGTGCTTACCATGCTACTGCCCACCCAAAGCAGCACCGCAGACGAACCCATCCCCACGCAAACGGCGGCCCTGCGGCCCCACCGCTTTCCGAAACGTCTCGAAGCAAAATCTGAAAAGAACCCTCCCAACGGCGCCAATACTGCGATCGCCAAGTAAGGCGTGGCGCCCCAAAGCCCCGTCTGCGCAATGCTGAGATGTCGCACCTGTATCAAGTACTGAAAAAACCATGTGTGGTAGAAATAGATCGGGAAACCTTGGCAGAAATATGCGAGAAAGAGTCCCCAGCATGAGGCGGAGGATAAAAACCGGCGCCAAGGTGTTCGAGCGTAGCGCTCTCTCGGCGCAATGCCAAATCGTTCGCTGTGAATTTGCGCCAACTCTGCAGCGTTGACACGCGGATTCTCCTCCGGCGTGCTGGTGACAAAGAGCTGCCAAAACAGCAGAACCCCCAAACCCAGCGCGCCGCCCAGATAGAACGCCATTCGCCAGCCGTACTTCTGCATGATCCAGGCGATCAGCGGCGGTGTGATGGCGCCGCCGAGCCCGACGCCCAGAATCGTAAAACTCGCACCAGTCCCGCGGTGGCCAGGGCCCATCCAATTCATCACAATCTTGTTTGCGTTGGGTGAAGTAGCCGCCTCACCGGCACCGACCAAAAATCGAATGACAAGAAACGTGACGAGCACGCTTGCCCAGCGGCCAGCCGCCAACCTTGGTGCGAGGCCTGTCAGCGCGGTAAAGAGGGACCAAAAAAGAATCGCCAGCCCGAGCACGCGCTTTGGACCGAAGCGATCGCCGGCCCAACCGCCCGGAATCTGAAACAGCGCATAGCCCATCAAGAATGCGCTGAAAACCCACCCCATGGTACGCGTGTCGAAGGCGAATTCGTCTTGAATGAACTTGGCGGCCACGCCTAGATTCAGCCGGTCCAGATAAGTGAGCATGGTGACCAGCGTGATGCAACACATCACCTGCCACCGAACCGAAGTAGGCGGCTCGCTCGGGACATGTTGCGGCGCTCGATCGAATGAAGGTTTGTTCATGCGATGGGCGATTGTGCCACCGAACGAGCGCCACGCCGGAGGAAAATATTTACGGGTGGCTGATCAGGACGTGGCATCTTCACGTGCGTAAATCATGAACGAAATTTTCGGTTCGCTTTCCCCATAATGGTATTGTCGCGCGCGGTCACGAATGGCGCGATCATGCGTGGTCATGCGTTCGCGCTCACGCAAAAATTCGAGCCACGATTCCACGACGAAGGTTTCCACGAAGCGGTCGGGCTGTGCCGCATCCTGAAAAATGCCCCAGCGGATCGCGCCGTCGCGGAGGCGCACGTCTCGCAGTTGGTGAATGGCGTGCGTGAATGCCACGTAATCTGGCTCATGAACGAGATATTCGATCGTCACCATCACCGGCCCGGCCTCGGGATGCGGCTCGATCACCACCTGCGGAGCGGGACGATTGAGCTGGTATGGGCTTACGTCAGGCGGCTGACCGCGCAGAATGTGAAATCTACCCGCGATGGGAATCGAAACGAGCATCGCGATTCCCGCTGCGAGCAGCGACCGCGAAGTCGTTGCGTGCTCGGCAATGAAGCCCCACAAAGTGCTGCCCGCCGCCATCCCGCCCATAAAAATCATCTGGTAGACGCCAAGCGCGCGCGCTTGCACCCAAGCTGGCACGGTGAGCTGCACAGCGACGTTCATCGTGCTGGTCATACTCGTCCACGCGAAGCCGGCGGCCAGCAGCCAAATCACGATAACGGGCACGTTGCGCACCAGCGCAAGCACCAGCAACGTGATGCTAAACACTCCGCTCGAAATCGCTCCGATCTGGTCGGCGGAAATCAGCCGCCGGATTTTGGGCAGCAGCGAAGCTCCTACCACCGCGCCGAGACCCAGGCAGCCCGTCAAAATACCGTAAGCCATCGCTCCGCGATGCAGGTCCTGCTCTGCAACAACCGCCAGCAGAGCCCATACCGCGCTCGAGAAAAAAGTGAAGATCAGCGCGCGCAACAGCACATTTTGCAGCGCCGGTACGTAGCGGATGTAGCGAATGCCCGCGCGCATGGAACCCAACATGCGCTCGGAGGGCAGAGCGCTCTTATAGGGCGGCGAGCGCTTCCAGCGATACAACGCGATGATTACCGCGATGAACGATGCCGAATTCAGCAGAAATACTAATCCCGCGCCGTGCGCGGCCACCACGAATGCAGCGACCGTCAGCCCGCCCAAAGCCGGGCCCACGGCGCGTGCAAGATTGAATCCCGCGCTGTTGGTCGAGATCGCGTCCGGTAATTCCGTGCGCGGCACAAGTTCCGGTATGATCGCCTGCCATCCCGGGTTGTTCATCGCCGACCCGATGTTCAAAAGGAAAGTCAACACCAGCAACGTCCACGGAGAAATCACGCCCGTGAACGTCAGCACGCTCAGAATGGCCACTGTTGCCAACATCCAGGCTTGCCAGAAAATCAGTAGCCGTCGCCGCTCGAAAATGTCCGCGGTGGCGCCGGCCGGCAATCCCAGCAGCAGCACCGGCAAACTTGCTGCCGTTTGCATCAGCGCAATCAGCAGCTGGGAAGTGGTGAGCGCCGTCATCAGCCAGGTGCCCGCCGTGTCTTGCATCCAGCTACCGAGATTAGAAATAAGCGACGCGAGCCAAATCGTCCGAAACAGAGGTCGCCGGAGCGGCGCCCAGCCGGAGAGATGTTCGCTGGTTGGCGGAGAACTCAAAGTTCTGTCCGGATCGATGATAGCAGTAAGGCGGGGGGGGAAATGCTGCCGCTACCCAGGCAATCGGTGACTTCTACATGGAAATGCCCAAACAGAGATCACAATGCTGGAGGGAGCTATCGCATTAAGACCGAAACCGCGAATGCGAATCGCGTGAAGCTTCACGCTGCATTCTGCCCGGTGTACGATATCCTGCCTGCCGTGGCATCGAGTGCGTGCCACTGCAAGATCATCTGTAGTGAAGAGCGCCCGGGTGGCGGAATGGCAGACGCTGGGGACTTAAAATCCTCCGGCCCTAACGGGTCATGCGGGTTCGACTCCCGCCCCGGGCACCAACTTGGAAATGACAGGAATCTTGGCTTCGCGCGGGCCCACGGTTTGGTCTGGAAGAAACACCCGCAGAAGATCGTGGTAAGCTGTGTGCGAAAATTTGGCCGGATAAGAAATCAGCCGATGGTCTCGTCCGTACCGACCCAAAACTGCGCGAGGGATTTCAGATTAGCCTTATACGTACGCGAGACCGTGTATTCCTTGCCGCCGATCACGCGCAGCACATAGCTGCCTGCCACCGAAGGCTCGATCTCCAGCACAAAAGAGGCGTTTACCAGCACAGATCGGTGGATGCGTACGAAACCATACGGTTCGAGCTTCTCCGCGAGCTCTGAAATGGGCACGCGCAGCAGATAGGAATCCGGCTGGCGTTGCAGCAAAACGTAATTTCCCTGAGCTTCCGCCGCGCGGACCTCAGAAATATCGATGAATACGATTTTTCCGCCGGTCTTAATGGCGATTCTCGAAGGTTTCGCCAAGAGTTGCTCCAGTTGCTGAACTTTCTCCAGAATTCCTGACACGGATTCGTTGGCAGCCTCGTTTGCTACCGAAGCCACCTCGTGTTCCTCGACAACAAGCGGTGCGGAATGGCCATTGTGTCTGTCGCGATCGTGCTCGTCTGTAAAATCGGACATGCGCAAATCGAAAATTCTATTCATCGGTCACTGTGTCGTTGGACTGAGAGGCCGTACATCGTTGAAGACCCATGGTCGGACTGCCTGAATTGCCTGAGAAGACTCTGCCAGCGCGCTACAACACCCATAGGATGGATGCCTCACTGTAAACTCAGGTTGCAGTAATTTTGCATTATTACGCCGGCCCGTTCTTATCTGCGTAATCTTCACACGCCACACCGAGATCAGCATTCGCACCTATATAGACGCACCTCGTCACATAATGGTTTGGATTTCTTATGCTGCGGGCTATAAAAGAATCACCATAATGCGAGCCGGAAGCGATTACCTCCTGTAAGGCAACCGACCATATTCGCTTTCGGCTCGTTCCTACCAAATTGCGAAGTTTTCTACTGTAATCCGAAGTTTTTCTACAGGAATACATAGCCCAGGGTTCTTTCTGCGCGAATCGGAAAGAACAATTCCCATTCTAGAATTTCGGCTGTTTCTTTTTTTTTGGCGATTCGCAAGACAAAAAGGCCGGAGCGCCGATCGCGCCCCGGCCTTTTCTTGGTTCCGGTGCTAGCCGGGTTAGAAGTGGAAACGGAATCCGAACTCGAGCTGACGCGGAGTATTTAACTGACCTCCGCCCGCCCCATCCAACACACCGAAGTCATTCTGGTCGGTGATGTCGAGGAGTGGATCCGCGAGCTGCATATGATTTAGGACGTTGAGACCCGTGAAGAACAACTGGATCCCAAACCGCTCATTGATATTGATGTCCTTGATCAGTTGCAAGTCGAGGTTCCAAGTCGGCATTCCGCGGAGCACGCCTGCGCCGCCGCTACCCGCCGTGCCATTGTCTATACCGAGAATCGGCGCACGGAACGCAGCGAAAACTGCGGCCGGGTTCGTAAACATGTTGAGCCCCGAACCACCGTTTGCCGGGTTGCCGTTGGAGCCAACGCTGGTCGCAACCGCCCCGACGTTGTGAAGCGAATTGCCCGCTCCTCGCGCCGTTGCGATAGCCGCTGACGACACGAAGATCGCGTTTGAATCCGTCGAAAAGGCGCCGCAATCCGCCTCTCCGAACTGTTCGCAATCTTCGAGCGTGCCTTGAGGACCGATGTTTACCGCCAACGGGAAGCCGCTACGCGCCGTAAATATCGGAGCAAACGACCACCCGCCTAACACACGGCCCATCACTCCATGCTCGCCCTTATAAATGGCAGGCTGGTACAGCATGGCAAGGTTATAGACATATTTCAGGTCAAACGGCTGTGGCCCGTAGCTGTTGCCGAGGTTCCACGGGTTGGGTTCAGTGAATTCGCTGCTCGCCTGCACTACACCTTGCGTGCCGAGCGACCGGCTATAGGTGAAGTTGGAGCGGGCCGTCAGCCCGTGCCACGCAGACGTGTTGTAAGAAACGAAGACACCGTTGTAACTGCCGTAGCCGAGCGATGTATTGTCGGCGACCCCGGTCATCTGGTTGCAAATGGGCACTGGGTTTGCGCTGATCGTCGGAACGACTGCCGTTTGGCAATTTGGGCTGCTCGCCATGCTGCGACCGAAGCTGAAGCTCGGCGAGAGTGCCTGCCAGAAATCATAGACCTGGGCATTGTTCACGATCAGGTTGTTTTCTTTGGTAGCCACCGCTGCCGTGCACGATGCAAATCCGGCGCAGTACCCAGACCCGCTCAACGAGGACTCAAAGAACGGCTGAGGCGTTACTGCGGTCGACGCTGTCCCGTTTTGAAGCTGCGTATACATATTGGCCCAGGCGTTCTGGAACTGTTGTCCGCCTTCGGTCAACATAAACGGTACAGCCGTGAGATCGAGAGGCTGGTATTCGTTTCGAATTCTGCGGAATATGTAACCAACCTCAAGAACACCCTTGCCGGGCATTTCGCGTTGAATCGTGACGTCGATTTCATCCGACCGCGAAGGACGGAAGTTCGGGTCCAACACCTCGCCGGCGCCCGCGGCTGCGTTGCCATTTACGCCGGGATAGTACGGTTGTGGAAGCGTAGGCGTAACCGCAGGTAGCGGGGCCGTGTTTCCATCCGTACCGATGCGGAAGGCGGACACCGGAGTGGCTCCAGCCGAACCCAAGCACTGGTTTCCGGCGACTGCATTGGCCGCATTTACCGCGCCAACGCAAGATACCGGTTGTCCAAGGCCGGTGCCGAGCAGCGGAACGAGAACGAGGTCCACTCCGTTCAGGCGGCCGTAAATCCGGCTGTAGCCCGCACGAACGACCGTCTTGCCGTGCCCGACCACATGTCCCAGAATCCCGTCGTCAAAGCTCGGGTTCCAAGCCGTGGAAATGCGTGGGCTGAAGCCATCGTAGAAGGGGTTGTAGGGGTATTTCTGACCGCTGCCGACGTTGGCAACCGTAGCGAAGCCCAGGACTGGGTTGTAAATCTGTCCTTGGATCGCATCCCTGTAGGTCGTCGAGAGATAGTTTTGAGCGGTTACCAGATTCCCTGACTGATCCACCAACTCGACCTGTTTGCCATTGAGTTCGTATGGGGGCATTTCAATCTGGTAGCTCAAGCCCATCGTAAGTGTGAAGGTGGGTTTCAGGTGCCAGGTATCGCTGAAATACTCGTTGTACGTCGGGATGATGCTCTGATCGAACATCGGTGTTCCCGCGGGATTCAAAGACAAGTTCGGGCCGCTGCGGGTATAGAGATCCTGGGGTTGAGTAATGATGCCCAGATCCTCGTTGTACAATTTGTAGAATGTGCTCGTCTCGCCCGAAGGGATGCAATTCGTGGACGTAGACGTTGCGCATACGGGTGCTGGCAGATAATTGTTCGTGGTTGTGTTCGAGTAGTTGATGCCCGGACTACCGCTCGCGCTAATGTACACCGGTTCATTCAAGATGCCGCCGCCGTTGTCATTACGCTCGTGGTAATCGAAGTTGCGCTGGTAGAGGAAACCAAACTGCATCAAATGGTTTCCGTGCAGGATAGAGATGTCATCTCTCCAGGTTTGGTCGTGTCCATCCCAGAAGCGTTGCCGCGTACTCTGCGAGTTCACGTTAAACGGAACAAGTGGAGTTGTGGTTTCGCCGCCGATTTCGAGCGCGCCGCCCAAGCCGGAAAGCTGTGGAATGGGCGTCTGGTCGGTCCATTGCCAGAAATTACGCAGGAAGTTGAAGTGGAAGTCATTCGTCGTATTCGCACTGATGTTGGTGGTCATCGCTGCCGAGTAGAGTGAAGGCACCACCGGGCGGATGGACTTGGCTGCGGGAACGCCAAGCGTGTCGCCTGGCAACGCGCCGCCAATATCGATCTGGCTGGTCGTCGTCGGAACGTTCTTGTAATAGTGATACGTCGCGTTGAAGTGCCACTTCTCGCCGAAGTCGTGGTCAATGCGGACCACGCCAAAGTTCGAGTTCTGCGGAATGTTTACGGCCGCCCGATACCCTTCCTCGTTGAGTTGGTCGCAAACCGAGCTGCTCAAACCTGTACAGCCTGGATTATTCGGCAGTGGCTCGTACTTCGACCACAAAGAGCTGAACACCGGGTTCAGGCCAATCCCGCGCGGGTCGCACAGGCTCGCGCCGCACATGGCCGGAGCGATACCTGCTGTCGTCACGGGATTTAGATTGTACTGATCGACGTTTCCAGCGGCGTCTTTGGTCTGAACGATGCCCTGGCGAAGTAGAGCCGAAGGGACTGCAAACGTTAGTTCCTCGGATTGCGGGAATCGGAAGCCTTCGTAATTGCCGAAGATGTAGGTCTTACCGCCCCAGAACTTCGGAAGGATCGGACCGCCCGCGCTTCCGCCAAAACGGCTGTAATGATCGGACGTGATTGGTTCACCGTTGGCGTTATTGTCGAATGTGTTCGCACCGCCAAAGGTGCTGCTTAGATAGTAGTCATACACGGATCCGTGAAACTGGTTCGTGCCACGCTTGGTCACCATGGAAATCTGGCCGCCGGACGAACCGTTGAAGTCAGCGGTCATGTTATTCGTGGCGACTTTGAACTGCTCGATGCTTTCCGCCGGACTTGGCATCGCCCCGTCCGGAGGTCCGCACACTTTGTTGGTCACGAAACTCTGGTTATAGACAGACCCCGCGCCATCCATGTCATTCGTATTGTTGGCGCCGTCAAGTTGGTAGGTGTTCTGGTCCATGATTGCGCCGGCGACGTTACCGCCCGGCGTGGTCGCCGGCTGGAGCGTAGCCAAGGCCGTTGTTTCGCGCGTGACGTTGGGCATATCCAAAATCGTTTGCCCGGAAAGTGTGTCACCGACCGTGGCATTCATCGACTGCAATTCCGCGCCCGCCGATGCTGTTACTTCGATCGTCGTGGAAGCCGAGCCGACCTTCATGCTCACGTTTACCGTCAGCGACTGTCCGACTTGTACTTCCTGGTCGGCTACCTTGGCTTGGGTAAAGCCTTCCTTGGTAACAGTGATGTCATAGTGCCCGAGCGGAACCTCGGTAAATACATAGCGCCCGGTATCCGTTGTGGTGGATGAGCGCGCAGCGCCCGTAGCTTTGTCTGTGATGGTGACCGTCGCGCCTGCAACAGAGGCACCCGACGGATCCAAAACTTGTCCTACGATCGTTCCTGTATTTACGCCCGCTTGCCCCCAGGCCGGCATCGCGTTGAGGCCTAACAGAGCCACTACGCAGATCAGTGCCAGCCCAAAGAGCGCGGAACGCACCCCTGCGCTTCTTACGGCACGTGCTTCCATAAACTGCTCACCTCTCGCATTTGATTTTGCGGCTTTGATCACTTCCAACCCGCTATTCCAGGACTGAAACCCACTCCAATCCTGGTGAGGGTGAAAGCACGATGCAGACCTAACTTTTAGTTTTAGAATCAGTCACTTACGAGCGGCCCGCGAGGGCTTCTATGAATAGGCACATAGGCCGTTTTTGGCCCGTCCTCGGATGCGGGGCGCTGACATTCGCTATCAAGCGACTCGTCCCCAAATGGCGTCGAGACACACCAAATGGAAGATTTCGGCATACCTACAGTTTTTGGGAGTTCTACAGGGCTGAAACAGCCGGACTTAGGTGTCCAGGGACGACGCGACGGCGTAAAGTAATTTAGATTTGGGCGGGAAAACCGCCCCAGCTCGGGACGGCCCCGAGGTTTTCTGCAGGGCCCTCAACAGCGCGCGGTATCGGACTTTGTTCTCTTCCTCGGGAATCACGATCGAAACGCCCACACCTTTGCCGCGCACGATTCGCCGTACCACGCATTCCACGTGTAGCGGAGCGTCCAGCGCCAGCCGGCCGGAAAAACACGTGCTTAGGCACACACGATCGCGAAGCTCGATAAACATGCCTTCTTCGCTGAAATCGCAGGCTCGGCCACGCAAGATTTTCGTTTGCCAGGCAATTTCAACGTCCAGATAGAAGCGATACCGGGGGGAAATACGGCGTTCCGTCGGCTCCTGGGAGGGTATGTCGGCCGAAGTCTGTGGCATGGTTCCCCTATGCGAGATTCCTCCAAGGAATTGCAAAGGGCAATAGTACGCGCGTACAGCTATCGCTCCCAGGAACCTCCGATTCCCAGCAAACCCGCCGCATTCTCGCCAAGGATCTTCTTCTGGACTTCGCTCGAGACGCGCAAGTCTCCGATACTTGAGAACATCTTCGGTATGCTGCCGATCTGGTGCGGATAGTCGCTTCCCGCCAAAATGTGATCTTCGCCGACAAACGCAATGGCCAGCTCGATCGCTCGTGGATCGAAATTCACCGTGTCGTAGTAGAAATGCTTTTTCAAGTAGACGCTCGGCGCCTGCGCGATATGTTGCCGGCAATCGGCAAATGCGAAATAGCCGCGGTCCAGCCGTTCCGCCAGATAGGGGATCGCGCCGCCCAAGTGGCCTAAAATCCATCGAATCTCCGGGAATTTTTCCACCACGCCGCTGAAAACAAGTCCCGCAGCCGCGAGCGTCGTATCGCACAAAAAGCCCACCAGCGGCATCAGCCAATAGTCCAGCATGGCCTCCACGCCCACGGGGTTTGTAGGATGGATGAAAAGCACCGCCTCGAGCTCGTTGGCCACTTCATAGAGCCGCCAGAATCGGCGGTCGTATAGCGCCGTGCCGTTCACATTGCTGAAGAGCATCGCACCGGGAAATTTCAATTGCTCGACAGCTCTCCGGAATTCCATCACAGAGGCGGCGGGGTCATTTAGAGGAAGCGTCGCAAGCGCGGCGAAGCGTCCTCGGTGATCGGCCACAACGCGTGCGAACGCATCGTTAACCAAACTCGCCAGCCGCGCGGCCGCTGCCGGTTCCTCCACATGCGTGCCCGGAGTGGTCAAGGTGATCACTTGCGTATCCACGCCGGCTTCGCGCAACACCTGTTCACGGTAGTCAATATCGCGATGGCCGGGCACGGCCACGTTGTAGTCGCCGGGATAGTGCAGGCATGGGTTGCCCTCGGCATCGCGTGTGATCCGCACCGTGCTCGGGCCGCGCTCGAGCGCGTCGATATAGACCGGCGGATAGTAATGGTTGTGAACGTCAATCACCGGCATCGGACGCGGCCTCCCTTGGCTCTGTTGTGGTGTGTCGAGACCATAGAAAATAAACCGGTAACCCTAGAAGCAGCAGGCCCAATCCCAAAGCGCTGCCGCGTGGATTCGCCGCAGCCTGCACGCTGGCAATCGCGAGCGCAGCCGCGATGAACAGGGCCGGAATTACGGGATAACCGCGCCTGAGAAACGCCGAATGATACTCTCCGCGCCTATGCAGCACAAAGAGACCAACAGCCAATAGCGCAAAAAAAAGCCATTCCGTATACACCACGCGCGAGAATAACTCGCGATAGCTGTTCGTGGCCACCAGCACGCAAGAGCAAACCGCCTGCGCCGCGATGGCAAGATAGGGTGTCTGCCGCCGCGGCTGCACCGCTCCCATCCACTGGAACGCAAGTCCGTCTTGCGCCATCGCGTAGTAGACGCGCGGACCTGCGAGAATAATCCCGTTTAACGCGCCCAGCGCCGAGAGAATCACAAGCACGGCAATCATGCTCCCCGCTTTTGTACCCAGCACCCGTTCTGTCGCTGCCGCGGCCACGCGCGTGGAGTGCGCGACTTCGCCAAGCGGCAGCACGTACAAGTAGCCGGCGTTTAGCATCACATAACATGCCGTCACGATCAGCGTGCCCCAGAGCAATGCCCTTGGAATCGTGCGTGCGGCGTCTCGCGTTTCGCCTGCCGCATAGGTCACCATGTGCCATCCGCCGAACGCAAATAACCCTGCCGCAATCGCTAGGCCATAAGAGCCCAAAGAAATAGATCCTTCAGCCGTGGGTGCCGGCACCGTCTTATGCGCGGGAGCGCCAAGCGAGAAGAAAAATAGCGCCATCAGGACGATCGCGCCAACCTTTGCCGCCGTCAACGCCAATTGCACGACGCTGCCTGGCCGAACACCCAGGTAGTTGATCGCGGACAGCACTAAAATGACCGCCATTGCCAGCGCCCGGATGCCTGTCTCATCAAGAGGCGCAAAGTAACCGGCGTAACGCGCCAGAATCACCGCAATGGCGGCGATGATTCCGGAGTGGATGCTCCAGAACATCGCCCAGCCCCACAAAAATCCAAATGCCGGAGAAAAGATTCGCTTCAGAAAAATGTAAACACCCCCAGTTTCCGGATAAATTGCAGCCAGCTCCGCGCAAACGAGCGCCCCGCTGACTGTGAGTGCCCCGGCCCCAAGCCAGACGATCAGCAAGCCGCGAAGCGACGGCACTAGCCGCGTCATTTCCGACGGTTGCACGAAGATCGAAGCGCCGAGGATGATTCCAACGACCATAGCCGTGGCGTGGGAGAGTCCCATCGACCGGCGGAGGGAAGAGGTCATTGAGAGAAGTGAAAGCGGCGCCGATTCTATCACGTGCGATAAAAAGGCAGAGCCTTTCAAAAGCGATGGGACAGCGACTTGGTGAAGTTTCGGTCCGAGCGCGGAGCTAGCAGCTCCAGCATCTTATAGAGGCACTATAAGTGCTCTTGCGGGGAACCTGGCCCCATCGAGATGGGAGAAGAAAATAAGAAGATTGGTCCCCCCGTTAAGGGCCGTTTGCGGCTCGCGGAAGTCCTTCGCCCGCATTGGGTAGCGATGTCCCTGGCTGCCGTGGCCGTAATCGGCGAAACCGCCGCCGATCTCGCCCAGCCCTGGCCGCTAAAAATCGTCCTCGATTACGTACTCCCAAAAAATCCGAAGCATATGCCCGGCTGGCTCGCTGCAATCGTGCATCGCGTTGCCGGAACAAATAATCTCGCCATCTTGAACGTGGCCATCGGCGCGGTCGTCGTCATCGCTATCGTCGGCGGCGCCAGCAGTTACGCCGAGAAATATCTCACCACCAGCGTGGGCCAGTGGGTAACCCACGACATGCGGCGTACCCTCTATCACCACATTCATCGCCTCTCCCTTTCGCAGCACGATGAAGCGCGCACCGGTGATTTGATCAGCCGCGTCACCAGCGATATCGAAGCCATTCAGGATTTCATCACGCAGGCTCTGTTGGGCATTGCGGTGGACGTCTTGACGATTGCCGGCATGGTCGGCGTGATGTTCTATCTGAACTGGCAATTTACCCTCGTCGCGCTGTCGGTGGTCCCGCCGCTTTTTGTGGTCGTCTATTTCTATACGAGAAGAATCAAAAAAGCCGCCCGCGATGTCCGTAAGAAAGAAAGCGAATTACTTTCGGTGGTGCAGGAGGTGCTTTCATCGATTCGCGTGGTGCAAGCCTTTGCGCGCGAGGACTATGAACAAAAGCGCTTCGAAGGTACCAGTCTCGCGAATGTCGAAACGGCGTTGCGCGCCCGCGTCATGAAAGCGAAGCTCGCGCCGATTGTGGATGTGATCGTCGCGGTGGGTACGTGTCTCGTTCTTGGCTTGGGCGCTCGTCTGGTCCTGGCGGATCGGATGGAGGTCGGTACGCTCGTGGTCTTCGTTCTTTATCTCGCCAGCATGTATAAACCCATGCGTGACCTTTCGAAAATGACCGATACGATTTCGAAAGCGTTTGTCGGCTACGAACGGATCAACGAGGTCCTCGAAACGGAGAGCCGCGTCAAGGACTTGCCACGCGCACGTCCTGCGCCGGCCTTTAAGGGTCTGATCGAGTTCGAGCACGTAAAGTTCGGTTACTCCGAAGACGTTTGCGTGCTCGAGGACGTCAGCTTTCGCATCGACCCCGGTAAAGTTGTTGCATTCGTGGGGCCTACGGGTGCGGGCAAATCCACGATCATCGGCCTCATCGCGCGCTTCTACGATCCGCAATCGGGAATCGTCAAAATTGATGGTCGCGACATTCGGTCTTTCACCTTGAAGTCACTGCGCCGGCAGATGAGTTTCGTCCTGCAGGACACGCTGCTCTTCCGTGCGCCCCTGTGGCAGAACATCGCTTATGGCAAGCCGGAGGCGAAACGCGACGAAATCGTGCGTGCGGCGCAATTGGCCAACGCTTCCGAATTTATCGACAAGCTGCCCGATGGCTATGACACGATGGTCGGCGAACGTGGCGTCACGCTCTCCGGTGGCCAACGCCAGCGCATCGCCATCGCCCGCGCAATTTTGCGCGGCGCTCCCATCCTGATTCTAGATGAGCCTACTTCGAGCCTGGACGCGTCTTCCGAGCAACTTGTGATAGAGGCGCTCGAGCGCCTGATGCAGGGGAAAACTTCCATCGTAATCGCGCACCACCTCTCCACTATTCAAAAAGCCGACGAGATTTTCGTCGTGAAAGATTGCGCGCTGGTGGAACATGGCGTCCACGCCGACCTGCTTTCGAAAGGCGGCGTCTACGCCGATCTTTACAATCTGCAGCGGTCGCCCGCCGAAAGCGAGCCGGAACCTACGCCCGCCGGATAATTCGCAGCACAGAGACGGCGACTTGACTTCACGGAAGTTGGTTCAGCGTCGCGATTCTTTCTGTTACCGCTTTTGCATATGCGGCGACTTCGTCCGGGGAGTACCCGGCCGCTCGGAAGGCGTCTTGAATTTGCTCCGGCGTCAGCTTTGAAAGTTGCTGGCCAATCCATTTGGCGTCGGTTTCCGGAATGTGTTTCACCACGCCCTCGATATCCGCCCTCTTCGCATAGTTTCCCGGGTCAAACGGTGCGAAGAGCGGAAAGGGGCGCGTGGCCATTTCGAAATCCACGGAACTTGCGTTGGCGTGCGCGACCAATTTCGAATTTTCATAGTCGTCAAGCACACCCTTCGAACGCTTGGTCACGCCGCCGGTCTTGCCAAAACTCGCGCCTAGATCGCTAACAACGAATCTCCGCTCGGATTTATCTTCCTCATAAACCTTATTGTTCACAGTCTTCAAGTCCCAGTTGTTGAGGAAGGCCATCATCACCCGCAAGCCGTTGAGCTCTTTCGTGCCCGTAAATGGATTCTGTTTCCAGGGCCAGTTGGCGACTTTCTTCTCGCTCTTGTCCTGGCGTTTCAGCCGCGCGTCCTTAACCGTCCCATCCGCCCCGATAGAAGCGTTCTGTCGGTGCAGTTTAGGTATTCCGGTCACGTGGATTTGCTGCAGGTA
>DATNLT010000109.1:0-4417 GCA_035602725.1 Candidatus Acidiferrales bacterium | reverse complement strand
GCCCGCCACGACGACTTGGAGCGGATCATTGCCACGTTTACTTTGGCCGGCGTGCCGTGCAAGCTCTCCGCCAATATCCAGGCCGATCTCTGGTCCAAGCTCGTGATGAACTGTGCTTACAACGCACTCTCCGCGATCGCTCAGTGCACCTACGGTGCTGCCACCAAGAACCCCGCGAGCCGTGATGTGATTGCCGAGACAGCCCGCGAGGCGATTGCCGTGGCTCATGCCTCCGGCGTCAATGGGCTGCCCGCAGATCTCTTGGAGCGTTGCGTAAAGCTGGGCGATACCATGCCTCAAGCTATTTCCTCCACCTCGCAGGATGTGGCGCGCCACAAGCACACCGAAATTGATGCGCTCAACGGCGTGATCATCCGCCGTGGACGCCAATTCGGAGTTCCCACGCCCGTCAACCACACGCTGGCGGCAATTGTGAAGCTAATCGAAGAGAAGTTTTGAGCGAGGAATCGCAGCCCTCGCAGTTAGGAGGAATGTGGCTGCTTGTGGACGCGAATCACGCGCGGGCTGCCCACGTGAACGATCGCTTCAAGTGGCGCGCGCGAATCGGCCGAACGCAGGGCCGGAGCCAGTTCGTGCCGGATGAATTGCATGAATTGTTCCATCTGATGCTGCATCTGTGACATTTTGTCGCGCATATTCAGAACGATTTCGATACCGGCCAGATTTACGCCCAATTCCCGGGAAAGATTCAGGATCACTTCGAGGCGCTCGAGGTCATGATCCGTATAGAGTCGAGTGTTCCCATGCGACCGCGAAGGCTGCAGCAGGCCGGCTCGTTCGTAAAGACGCAGCGTCTGCGGGTGGATTTTGTAAAGCGTGGCTACGGCGCTGATCATGTATCCAGCGCGCGCTTTTTTCTTTGCTCGCATAGCCATTTCTTCTCCTCGGACCGGGCTCGCGTTGCACGCTTACACGCCTGCGCGGGCGAACAAATCGCCGCGCGGATCCTCAGGCGCAAGCTTGCTCAGCTCTTTGAGCAGGTTTCGTACTTTTTCGTCCACGGCTTCGGGCACCACCACCTGCAGCTCCACGTAGAGATCGCCGCGATGTCCGGGCTTACGCGCGAGCGCCACGCCCTTTTCGCGCAATCGCAAGAGTCTGCCGCTCGAAGATCCCGGCGGAATGCGCAGCATCGCGCGGCCGTCAATGGTTGGGACTTCGATCTTCGCGCCCAGCGCCGCTTCGCTCACCGTGATCGGCACACGTGTATAAATATCGTCTCCGCGCCGCTCGAAATACGGATGGGGCTGCACGTCAAACACGATGTAGAGATCGCCCGGAGGCGCGCCGTCCGTGCCCGCATTTCCATGCCCCGCGACCCGTACGCGCGATCCGGTGTTCACGCCCGGCGGGATCCGCACGTCCAGCGTTTCCGTTCGGCGAACGCGCCCTTCGCCGCCGCAACCCGGGCAAGCGGTACGCAAACGCCCCGTGCCGCCGCAGCGCGGACATGCCATATTGAAGCGCATGTTGCCGCTGGCGCGTGTGGTATGGCCGCTGCCCCCACATTGCGGGCACACCTGTTCGGATGAGCCTACAGCGCCCGTGCCGTGGCACTGATTACAAGTGTCCAGGCGAGTGATGGTAATTTTCTTGACGGCGCCGCGCACGGCATCCCAGAAGCCGATTTCAACGCGATACTCGAGGTCGCTTCCCGGCTCCTGTTCCATCCGCGCCGCTTGGCCGCCGCCTCCGCCGAAAAATTGGCTGAACAAATCACGAAAGCTCGCCCCGCCAGAAGCTCCGCCACCGCCAAAATCAAAACCCCCGAAATCCACATTGACGCCCGATTCCGGTCCCGCTCCTGGTGGCGGATTTGGGCCGCTCTCAGAATAGAAACCGTGCAAGTCGTACATCTGGCGCTTCTTCGAATCGGAAAGAACGTCGTACGCTTCCTGTACCTGCTTGAATTTTTCCTCGGAGGATTTGTCGCCGGGATTCAGGTCGGGATGATACTTGCGCGCCAGCTTACGGTAGGCTTGACGGATTTCCTTGAGGGGCGCCTTGCGCGGCACGCCGAGCAGTTCGTAGTAATCCTGTTTCGTGGTGGTGACCATGTTGTTCGTCAGCGCGCCATTTCGCCCGATCGTGCGAGAGGAGCGCTCCTTGTTTCCGCTTACAGGTTCGCCCAGCGGGCGTTTAGCTCCGCAAGCTCCTGATGTTCCTTTGCCAGTTCTTCACGGCGGCGCTTGCGCTCTTCTTCCAGACGCCCGCCCCGGCTCGCTTCCTTTTGGTTCGCGCGCTCGATCCACTTGTCGATCCAGGCCATGCGCGACGCGACTTCCTCGCCGCCGGAGCGAAATCGCAGCGCCGCTCCCATCATTTCCACGGACCGCGGTAGAAACTCCGCCGAAACGCCCTGCTGCGTGTCGTAGAACAAGCGCTTCCAATCCGCACTGGGCGATTCGCTAAGCGGAACCTGCACCATATAGAAATTGTCGCGAAGCTTCTGCAGCGCTACGGGCGGACCCGTCCGCTTCACTCCTTCAACCGTAGTCGTCAACGCGGCTCCTCATCATCATGCATAAAGCGGACGTCGCCCAGTGAGGAAGCTCCGTCCGCCGTGATGCTTCGATTAGTTCGGCTTCTTTGACTCGTCCACATCCACATATTCAGCGTCGATCACATCGCCTTGTTTCGAACCCTCGTTGGGCTTGGTTCCGTCGGATGTGCTTCCGCCGCCCTGCTGCGGACCGCCGGAGGTGCTGCCGCCCTGCGCGGCCGCGTTCGCCTTATACATCGCCTCCGCAATCTGGTGCGTGGCCCGCTCGATTTGCTCGCCAGCCGACCGCATCGCTTCGACGTCGCCGTCATTCATGGCCTTGCGGCCCGCTTCGATGGCTGCTTCCACGGCCTTGGCGTCCGCCTCCGCGATCTTTTCGCGATTTTCACGAAGCAGCTTTTCCGCCTGGTAGATGCGGTTGTCGCACTGGTTGCGCGCCTCGATCTCTGCTAAACGCTTCTTGTCCTCGTCGGCGTGCGACTCGGCGTCATGGCGCATGCGCTCCGCTTCGTCCTTGGAAAGACCCGTCGACGCGGTGATCGTAATCTTCTGTTCTTTGTTCGTCGCATGGTCCTTCGCGGAAACGTTCAGGATGCCATTAGCATCGATATCGAACGTCACCTCGACTTGCGGAATCCCGCGTGGCGCGGGCGGAATGCCCACGAGGTGGAACTTGCCGAGGGTGCGATTGTCACGCGCCAGTGGCCGCTCCCCTTGCAACACGTGGATCTCCACGGAGGTTTGGTTATCCGCCGCCGTCGAGAAGATTTCTGACTTACGCGTCGGAATCGTCGTGTTGCGCGGAATCAGCGTGGTCATTACACCGCCATAGGTCTCAACGCCCAGCGACAGCGGCGTCACGTCCAGCAGCAAAATGTCCTTCACTTCGCCGCCTAGCACGCCGCCCTGGATCGCCGCGCCCACGGCAACCACTTCGTCGGGATTCACTCCCTTGTGCGGTTCTTTCCCTCCAAACAGGCCCTTCACGATGTCGATCACGCGCGGGATGCGTGTCGAACCGCCCACCAGAACCACCTCATCAATTTTGTCTGGCGTGAGATTCGCATCCTTGAGCGCTTGCTTCACCGGGCCGGTCGTGCGCTGGAGAATGTCTTCCATCAACTGTTCAAGCTTCGACCGCGTTAGCTTTTTGAGCAAATGCTTCGGCCCAGTCGCGTCCGCCGTGATAAACGGTAGGTTGATCTCGGTCTCGGCAACCTGCGAAAGCTCGACCTTCGCCTTCTCCGCCGCTTCTTTCAGCCGTTGCAGAGCCATGCGATCCTTGCCCAGGTCGATACCGTTTTCCTTCTTGAATTCGTCGATGATCCAGTCCGCGACGCGCTGGTCGATGTCGTCGCCACCCAGATGCGTGTCGCCTGCCGTGGATTTCACTTCGACCACGCCTTCGCCCACTTCCAGGATCGAAATATCAAACGTTCCGCCGCCCAGGTCATAAACGGCGATCGTTTCGTCTTTTTTCTTATCCAAGCCGTAGGCCAGCGCGGCCGCCGTCGGCTCGTTGATGATGCGCACGACCTCCATGCCGGCCACTTCACCGGCTTGTTTCGTCGCTTGGCGTTGCGCGTCATTAAAATAGGCCGGCACCGTGATCACGGCCTTATCCACTTTTTCTCCCAGAAAGTCTTCCGCGGCCGTCTTTAGCTTCTGCAAAATCATGGCCGAGATCTCAGGCGGACTGTACACACGCCCATGAATTTCCACGCGCGCATCGTCATGCGGTCCTTTGACGATCTTGTAGGGAACGAGCTTCGCTTCGTCGCTAACCTCGTCGAAGCGGCGTCCCATGAAACGCTTGATCGAATACACCGTATTTTCCGGGTTCGTGACCGCTTGGCGCTTCGCCACTTGCCCGACCAGCCGCTCGCCTGACTT
>DATNLT010000103.1:0-39992 GCA_035602725.1 Candidatus Acidiferrales bacterium | reverse complement strand
GCTGGTATGTTCGCGCAACTCAAGCCGCTCGGCGAGCGCAACGTCAGCGCCGATGAAGTGATCGATCGTCTGCGCGACAAACTCGCCACCATACCCGGAGCTTCCGTCTATCTGCAGGTGCCGCAGGACGTCAGCGTTGGTGGGCGTGGCAGCAATTCGCAATTTCAATTTACGCTGCAGGATGATGACCTTAACGAACTCAACCAATGGTCCGGAGTCCTGCTCGACCGGCTCAGCAAAATTCCCGAGCTGCAGGACCCCAATAGCGACGCGCAAAGCCACGGACTCGAAGCCAGGCTCGTCGTGGATCGCGATTCCGCTTCGCGCCTGGGTGTTTCCATGTCCGCGATTGATAGCACGCTCAACGATGCCTTTGGGCAACGGCAAGTCTCGAATATCTATATGGGGATTAATCAATACCACGTGGTTTTGGAAGTCGATCCCAAATTCCTGGCAAATCCGCAAGCACTGAAAGATATCTATGTCAGTTCGAACCACGGCACGATGGTGCCGCTGAGCGCCCTCTCGCATTACCAAGCTTCAAACACTCCAATCACGGTAAACCACACGGGCATCTTCCCGAGCATCACGCTTTCCTTTAACCTTGCGCCCGGCGCGTCACTCGGTACGGCCGTAAATGACGTGCTCGCCGCCGAGCGCGAACTGGACATGCCGGATACGGTTCGCGGCACGTTTCAAGGCACCGCGCAGGCGTTCCAACAATCGCTTTCCTCGGAGCCGTATTTGATTCTGGCTGCGCTGGCTGCGGTTTATATCGTGCTCGGAATTTTGTATGAGAGCTACATTCATCCGATCACGATTCTCTCTACACTTCCTTCCGCGGGAGTTGGCGCCGTCCTGGCGCTCTATTATTTCAATACCGATTTGAGCGTGATCGCGCTGATCGGGATCATCCTGCTGATTGGCATCGTCAAGAAGAACGCTATCTTGATGATTGATTTTGCGATTCAAGCGGAGCGTGGAGAGGGCAAATCGCCTCTCGACGCCATTTACCAGGCGTGCCTCCTGCGGTTCCGGCCGATCATGATGACCACCATGGCGGCGATGTTTGGGGCGCTGCCTTTGGCCCTTGGAGGCGGCACGGGCGCGGAACTTCGCCGTCCGCTGGGCATCACGATTGTAGGTGGGCTGATTGTGAGCCAGGCGCTCACGCTCTTTACTACACCCGTGGTCTATCTCTACCTCGATCGTCTGCAAACCTGGTTGCGGCCCGCTCGCGCGCACCGGCCCGTCGAGTCCCCGTCCACTTCAGACTGATTGCTTTTCGAAAAGGCAGATTCCCGTCCAGGGGCGCTTGATGCGCGACTCTTTCGTATCCGGAAAAAAAGCGAAAAGCCTCATAAAGAATGGCAAACGCTTGTGCGCCGCGGCGGCTTTGAACACGGACCGCACGTCGACTGGTTTCCAGCCAAACTTTTCGAAATACTCAGGGCCTTCCGGCGGGGCGAACTTAAAGGGAATGCCCGTCTTGCTCAGCTCCTGGCCCATTTTTCGCTTCGCGAGCATTTTCAATAAGCCTGGCGAGGCCAGATCGAGAATCCAGTTTCGAAAACTTTGTGGCATAGCAAGATCGGATGCCAGCGAGGCGACGTTTTCGGGCGTAAGGTAGACCAACAAACCCTCGGAGAGAATCAAGGCCGATTTCGAACGGCTACCGAGTTGCTGAAAGAGCGCCTTCCGCGCGTCCCGATCGGACAAATCCAGCCGCACGCGCTCGAGCGCGCACTTCGGCTTTTCGTTTACCAGGATTTGCTCTTTGTATGCCAGGATTTCCGGCAGATCGACCTCCACCCATTGCAGCGAACTGGGCAAATCCATGCGGTACGGCCGCGCGTCCAGACCTGCAGCGAGGTTGATTACCATATCGGTCCCCTTTTGAATTTGGCCGCGGATGAACTCATCGATCAGATAGGTCCGCATGGTGAAAGGCCACATCGTCTTGCCCTGAAACGGCATGGCTTCGGCGATTTCCGCACCCTTTTCGCCTGCCAATCGCCGCGCGTAGGGATCGTGAAAGAGTGCGTCGGGCCGCTCGGTTTCCATTGCGCGATAGGCGGCAACCCATCGAGCGGTGTCGGAGATATTGCGGATCAAAGGCTCGTTCGCGCCGGTTGGCGAATTCGAATTCATGGCTTCACCTCAGAGGCGGCCCAAACAGGATTTGGCGCCGTTGAGTGTACACTGTCACCTTTCATTTTCTACCAGAGCGGGCGTCCGACGCACCGCGTCCGCGGGAGCGCGCCAATGGCCGATGAGTTGCACGAAATTCACGAGCAGGCGGAGCATGCGCGTGAAAATCGAGAGCTATTGCCGATCACGTTCACGATGGCGGTGCTGGCCGTCTTCGTGGCGCTCGTGACGCTGATAGGGCACCGGGCGCACACTCACGAGCTGTTAATGCAAAGCAAGGCCAGCGACACGTGGGCGGAATATCAGGCGCAAAGCATTCGCCAGCATACCTATGACAGCTTTGCGCAGTTGATGTCCGTGAGCGAATTCAAGGATGCGCCCAAGGCGGAGAGCATCCGCGCAGCATTCGAACGCCAATCGCAAACCTATTCGAAAAGTAAGGAAGTGTTGGGCGAACAGGCGCGAAATTTCGAAGAAGAAGTCCGCACGGAGCAGCGCCGTGCCGACCGTTACGATCTTGGCGAAGCGCTGCTTGAAATGGCTCTGGTAGTTACATCGATCGCGCTGATCACCAGCCGCCAACCGTTCTGGTGGGCGGGCATGGCGCTGGGTGTGGCCGGCATCGTCAGCGCCATCTCGGGATTTCTGGTGCATTGAACCTACGGACTAATCGAGAGCATCGGAGTCATTCGAAGCTCGGTGCCTCGTCGGCATCGCCCAACGCGGCCGAATCCATTCAAGGCAGTTCATTGAGAGACGGGTGCTGTCGCCAGGCGGATATCAATCCCCGGATGGATTTGCCAGCTTGAAGCGCGATGGAGACCTTGCTGATCGGGGCGTGGCGGGTCTCCCACGTGCGAATCGCTAAAATACAATCCGCCGGTGATTTCGACATAAGGCGCGGGATTGAGCTCGGTTCCCTGCTTCGACGGTTGCTTACCGCCTAGGATTTGTGACTTCAGATAGGCTCTCGCAGCCACGACCATGGGACGGAGCTTGCGGGGCACATCGTCATCATCCGGAATTTCTGAGACGATGTAATTGTCGGTTGAAGTTGGACTGGCCGAAAAACGCAAGTTGTAGTCGCCATCACCCATATAAGTCACACGGTGCAGATAAGCGCCGACTTTTACGGCGTCCCCTTCGCTGACACCTAAAGCATTCGAAAACGCCGGGATGCGCGCGTTCTGATACCGCGGGTCATTCTTCACCACCCCGGGAGGGTCCGGTAGAGCGGCGAGGTCGGCAAAGGAAAGAGTTCTTGGCCGATTGGGGTCCACGCCGTCGGGCAGCGAGGTTTTGACCTTCGAGCGCGCGCCTTCCGCGCCATGCTCCTCGTGACCGCACCCTTGCAGGAGCGGCCCGGAGAAAGCGCAAATGAACGCCAGCAGTAAGAACAGCGAAATCCTTCCACGAGTTAAGCGATCCACGATTTTCCCATCATCACCTAACCGAATTCCCTGTCTCCCTCAAAAGAGTAAGCGCATTTGGAATTGCAACTGGCGCGACGGTCCAACGTTGGCAATACCGGAAAGCGGCGCGCCCAGCGCGCTCGCAGGCGTTGCATTGTTACCGTAGGTGCCGTTGCGTCCAAACACATTAAAGTGGTTGAACACGTTGAAGGCCTCGGCGCGGAAGTTCACGCGGAACGTTTCGCCGAACTTGAAGGACTTTTGCAAAGCCGGATCGACTTCATAGGTCGGCGTTCCGCTGCCCGAATCGCGGGCGAGCACAAAGCCGTTGACGATCGGACGCGGCGTTGCACCTTCACCGCTGACATCGCTGCCCACGGTGATGGCGTAGGGCAGGCCGGAGGCAAACTGGGAATTCAACTCGGCCGAAAAGCCCCAGGGCATCTGGTAGTAGCCGCTGATCACGGCGCGATGCCGCTGGTCGAGGATACTCGTGCCCTTTTCGTACTGGGGTCCAAGCAGGTTCCAGTCATTCGGACTTTGGCCGGCAGCGTCGGGTTCCACGTCATTGATGGCATGCGAATAGGTATAGCTCGCCAGCAGCGAGAGATTGTGGGAGAACTGCTTGGTGAGCTTCATTTGCAGGCCATCGTAATACGCCGTGCCCTGGTTGATGATCGCCGAGATCTGCGCGTAATTATTGAAGCAATTGCCCACGCTGGCGTTATAGGTGGCGCTCTGGGTCGTGCAGGTCGTGGTGGGTTGGATAGGGCGCGTAGCGTTTGCCACCGCTGCGGAGCGCGTCTGCCCCTGCGCGGTACGGATAAAGGCTGAAGGCGCGTTTAGATCGTCGGGCCGCTCGAGTTTCAGAGAAAGCGATCCGACGTAATCCGCGGACAAGATCCAGCCGCGCGCGATCTCATGTTGCACACCCAAAGTCCATTGTTGCGTATAAGGATTCAGCAACCTGCTGGGATAGAAATGCAGCGCGGACACATTGAAATACTGACTGAGATAGGTGGTGTCGCCCTCGTTGATCGTGATGTTGCGCTCTGGAACCTGGGCCGCACCGGAAGGTGAGGTGCAGTTCGGCGAAGCCAGCAAAGCGGCCAGCGAAGCAAATGGCGCGAAAGTGCTGGGGTAACCGCACTTGCCCGGGTTCGCCACGAACGTAAAGAGGCCTTGCGGACCGCCCTCTTCATAGCCGGCCGCCTCGTCCGCCCGAATCTCGGAATAATAGATGCCGTAGCCGCCGCGCAGCACGGTGGCCTTGGTGTGCGGCAAGCGCCAGGCAAATCCCAGCCGGGGAGCAACGTTATTGAAGTCGCCGAGCCAGGTTTGGCCTTCATAGCGCAGGCCCGCGTTAATGGTGAGGTCGGGACGGAGTTTAAAGTCGTCCTGCACGAATCCCGAAAAAAGCGTTTCCTTGATGTTGTAGGTCTGGTTTCCGAACGTTTGCGTATAGGTGTTGATTAAAGCCGGTGGAGGCGTGGCCGGTGCGGTACAAGTGGCACTGGGCACGTACATGGCCTGCGGCGGCGCGCCAGCCGTATTGGCCTGCAAATCGGCGATCACCTGCGTCGGCGAAATTGTGGAATAGTTGAAGCACGCGGGATTATTGACGGCCCACTGCCCATCCAAGTATCCGCTGCCGAATTCCTGGCCAAAGCCGCCGGAGGAGGATTCAATCAGATCGGCGCCTACCTTAATGGTGTGGCGGCCGTGGATCATGGTTAGCGTGTCGCCTTCCTCAAATTGGCGATTGGCCAAATTGGCAAAGCGGGAATCGCCATAGGTGTAAAAGCCGGAAAGCGAAACCTGGGGCTGCGGGAATTGCGGCACGAATTGCGTGATCGGGTCCCCGATGGCGTATTGAAGTTTTGCCTCATTGACCACGCTCGGGCTGAGCGTGGCGACGTCCGTGAGCACGGTGGAATAGGTATGCTTCACGAAGGTCCGAGCAGCGGAAGGCAAGGTGACGCCGCTGACGTTATCCTGCGGATTGGTATCGAAAAAGCGGTCCATGTTTGCGCGCAAAGTGAGGTGGTTATTGCTCGTCAATTCATGATCGATCCTGACGAAACCCAACTCTTGTTGAAAATGGCCGGGGAAAATAGCGCCGAGATCAAACGGAGAGGTGATGACCGCATCGCGAAAGCCCTCGTTGATTTCCGCGCCGATCAGGAAGGAAGTGCGGTCCTTGATGATCGGTCCCGAAAGCGCGCCGCTTCCATCGGCAAACGTGTCCGTGGCTTTCGTGAGCGCCAGCGGGGAGACCTGCGGAATACTGGCTTCGGACCATCCGGGGCGGCCCATGCCGATAAAGTCGCCGTGATAGTTGTTTGTGCCGGACTTCGTCACTACGTTGACAGCGGACCCGGCGTTCCTGCCGTATTCGGCCGAGCTGGAATTGGTCACCACGTCGAATTCTTCCACCGTCGCGAAGGGCAGCGTAGTGAAAATGGTCTGGCGTCCCCAGCTATCGTCGGCATCGGCATTGTCAATCGAGAAAGTGGTCTGCCGCCTGCCGCCGCCATTGATCACGATTAGAGTTTCGTTCGTGAAAAGGTCGCCGGTGGTGTGCGAAGGACGCACCGAGGAATCCAGCAGCGAGAGTGAGGTCAACTTATTGCTGAGGATCGGTGTGTTTTCGATTTTCGGCAAATCGAGCCGGTCAATGATCTGGTTCGAATCGGTCTGGACGCCTTGTGTGGTGCCGTACACCGTTACCTCGGCATGGCTGCCCGAGACGCTCATCGTGAAGTTCACGGTGGCGGTGACACCGGCGACGAAGTCGACGTTTTGCTGCTCCGCCGCGTTGAAATTGCTGGCGTTTACGGCAATAGTGTAGTGACCCGTGAGGGAGACACCAGCGAAACCATACTTGCCTTGGGCGTCGCTTTGGGTCGCGCGTTCCGCGCCGGTATCGACGTTTGTCAGTTTTACCTGGGCTCCGGCGATGGCCTTACCTTGTTCGTCCAGGACATGGCCTTCCAGTGCAGCAAGGTCACGCGTCTGAGCGCGAACGACGGAGGCCGAAAGAATAAGAACGGCGAACATGCAAAATGTTGCGAATGTGTGCTTTAGGGGTTTGTTGGTCATAGGCGCGGAAGGCTACCCTATCGGCGCGATGTACTACCACAGATCGTAGTTGGAAAATTTAAAGCCAGAAATGTTCGTGGGGCCGGAGGGAGTCGAACCCACGACCTAGCGATTAGGAATCGCTCGCTCTATCCAGCTGAGCTACGGCCCCGACGAGCCACTATGATACCCGATTTTTTGAGTTCGCATTTCGCCTGAATACTTGGCGCGAACCGATCGTGCACGCGAGGATGATTCCAATTTGACTGGAAAAGCCGGCAGGAAGTATCGTTCGCGCGGCGATGAAACCTTCCGGAGAAATGTCGCTGAGCCTGTCCGTTCCGAATATGCTGGCGCCGGGTTCGATTCCAAGCGAGGTTTTGTGAAGCGCTCCTTAGCGCGTTTCCCCGTTTTTGTAGTGCTCGCCGCCATCGGGATCGGCGGATCGATTTCCGCGCAAAAATCCTACGACGCCGGAGCGTCCGATACAGAAATCAAAATTGGCAACATTGCACCCTATACGGGCTGGGGAAAAGAGTATGCCGCCGTCGCTCGCGCGGAAGCCGCCTACTTCCAGATGGTCAACGACCGCGGCGGAATCAACGGCCGCAAAATCAACTTCGTGAGCTTGGATGATGCTTCGGACGTGGCAAATGCTTTGCCGCTTGCGCGGAAACTGGTGGAAGAAGAAAAGGTACTGCTGATCTTTAGCTCGATCGGCACGGAGAGCAACCTCGCGATTCGTGGTTACATGAACGAAAAGCAGGTGCCGCAGCTCTTCGTGCAATCGAGCTCCGCGGCCTTTGACGATCCCCCGCACTTCCGTTGGACCATGGGGTTTTTCGCGACGAACGGCAGCGAAGGTTTGGCATACGCGACATATATTCTGGAGCACAAGCCGGCGGCGAAGATCGGAGTGCTTTACGCGAACGATGACGGCGGCAAGGAATACGTCGCGGGCGTGCACGAAGGGCTCGGGGCGAGAGCTTCGGCGCTGATCGTCAAAGAAATTCCCTACGACTTGTCGCAACGCGATGTGCAACCGGCGGTTGTCGCACTGAGGGACTCAGGGGCCGACGTTTTCTTGAATTTCTCGATCGGCCCGTTTGCCACGCAGACCATTCGCGCCGCGTACGATCTTGGCTGGCATCCGATGCAGTTCATTCCGAATGCTTCGCTTTCGGTGGCCGCATTTCTCGATGCCGCGGGCCTCGAAAAGGCCGCGGGCGTGATTAGCAACGCGCGTTCGAAAGGCTGGCAGAATGCCCGCGCGCAGGCCGATCCCGCCGTGCACGAATTTTTGGACTGGATGGCGAAGTACAATCCGCAGGCCAGCCTTCGCGACCAGAACAATGTCGCCGGCTACGAGCGCGCGCAGGCTCTCGCGGAAGTTCTGAAAAAGTGCGGAGACAATCTGACGCGCGCCAACGTGATGAAGCAGGCCGCCAACCTGGACATTGAACTCGGTATGCTCCGGCCGGGCATTCGGATCAAGACCAGCTCTACGGACTACCAGCCGATTAAGCAGCTCTTTCTGATTCGGTTCGATGGACACGAATGGACGTCCTTCGGTGGCATCATTGGCAATTGAAGTGCGCCGCGTCATTTGCGCCCGGCCTCTTGTGGACTAAGACCGCTGCCCGGCTGGCTTTGTCTTGAACCAAGCAATCAGGAATAGCGTCGCCAAGATCGCGTCGGGATAGGCCGAGACCGACACGCAGAACCTACAGCGTTTTCGTTATTGACCTGCCCGTTTCATTATCGCGACACTAGGGTCCAAGACTGCGGAGGAGGCATGGAGGAAAGGCAGAGAGTACTGTTCTTATCGGTGCACAATTCGGTTCGAGGGCAGATGGCCGAGGGCTTTTTGCGATCCGTAGCCGGCGATCGTTTCATTGCCACAAGCGGAGGAGTCGAATCCGGCAACGAGCTTGATCCAATTGCGATCGAGGTCATGGCGGACATCGACGTCGATATTAGCGGTCAGCTCCCCAAGAACGTCCGCGAATGGTTCAAAGAGCATTTCGCATATGTAATCACACTCGCCGATACGGCGAGGGAGCGATCGCCAGTGTTCCCCTTTACACCACACTTGCTTCACTGGAGCCTAAAAGACCCTACCGTTGTGAACGGTACAGCCGAAGAGAGGAAACAGGCATTTCGCGAAGTGCGCGATGAACTCAGGGCGAAGATCAACGAATTCGTGGACGGGGTGGGAGCTAAAGCTTAAGCGTCGCCAGTCTCAACTTACTCCAATCAGCTCGGATCGCACCCCAGCCGTTGATATGATGCGATTGGCGCCTTCAGTCGTCTAGCGCGGAGATCGTACGCCACCAGGCCCCGCATTCTTGTGAATCTCATCTAGAGTCATGCCTCTTCCCACAGCCGCCATTACGTCGGTGATGTTCGGTGATGTATAGATAACGGTCCGACGGATAGCGCCGGTAGAAATCTGTCACGGATTTCGCCAATTTATCCGTGTCGGAAACTTCGATATCACGTGCGAGACAGGACTTGAGCGGATCGACGTTGGGATCCGTTGGTTTTGCAAAGTATTTGCTCGCTTCGATGCAAGCCGACTGCACCCCGTGGGAAAAGCCCAGGACATATCCGATTGCGTAGTTACGTCGCCCCTCGAGCGTCGATTTGAGCCAAAGGGCACCTTCGTGACCGGCTCTGGCCCCGCCTGCCACACCGGCTAGGCACGTGCATAGCATCAATCCACTCGCGACGCGATAGAAGATACGCTCGATCATAGTCCACCTCCTAGCCGATATGGCTAGCTGCGGATTACTCATGAACTAAAAGCAAAATACTGTCACAATTCTAATATCATCGCCACAGATCGAACACTACTGCCGTGCATTGCTCGCAATCCCGGGTGCGTTTGTGGCGCTTCTTCGATAGAATGCCGCCGCTCTCGAATGTTCCCAGCCTTCACGCTTTCTCGCCGTTATGGGTCTGCCTTTGCTCCAGCGCTAAACCATTTTCTTGGATGAGGTGCATCACTATGCGCACACGTTTCTACCTCCTTGCATGCATCTTCGCTGCCGCGCTTCTGGCAAGCATTCCGCGCGCTCGCGCGCAAAGCGCAAACGGCCTGCAGCCGGACGATTACCAGCGCTTGCGCTCAGCCGGCCAGGCCGAACTTTCGCCGGACGGGCAGCTTCTGGCCTACTCCGTTACGCGGTACGACCGTCCTGGGCGCCCGTGGGGCCAGCTTTGGGTGATGGACCTTGCGTCCGGCAAATCCACGCGGCTCGGCGGCGAAAATGAAGCCTCGGGAGGAGCCGTGTGGTCCCCCGACGGCCGCTGGATCGCCTACATGGGGGCAGCCGAAGGCAAGCATGGGCTCGCAGTCGCGCGTCCGGATGGCTCGGGCGCTACATTTCTCGCGGAGGTCAGCGGCACGAACGCTCCATTGCCCTCCACCGGCAACAGCGTTACCTGGTCACCCGACGGCAAGCAGATCGGCTTTGTTTCCGCCACACCCGGCCCCGAAACTGCCGACGCATCGGGCGATCCGATAGTGATCACGCGCTATCTGTACAAGCCGGATGCGGGCGAGGGCCTCACCCATTTCAACGACAATCGCCGCCTGCATATCTTCGTGGTGGACGTGGCCAGCAAGCAAGTGCGCCAGCTTACGAACGGCACCGCCTACGAGCACTCGATCGATTGGTCGTCCAATGGCGATGAAATTCTATTTCTATCCGATCCATCGCCCGCGGCGGACCAATTTTTCAATTACGACATTTTTGCCGTGAAAGTAAGCGACGGTTCGATCCGTCGCATCACCGCCACGGAAACCGCCGAGTATCACCCGCGATGGTCGCCCGACGGAAAAATGATCCTGTTCGAAGCCACCAAGCGCGGCCTCACCGACCGCGAAACCACCATGGAAGATACGCATGTGTGGGTGATGAACGCGGACGGCTCGAACCGGCGCGAACTCGCGACGATTGACGACCGGCAAGGACAGGCCACCTGGGCGCCGGATGGCCGCAGCATCTATTTCACCGCGCAGGAACGCGGCAACGTGCGGCTCTATCGCCAGCCACTTTCAGGCGGCAAGCCGGAGCTGGTGATCGGCGATCGCGGCTCGGTGGGAGCGTTCTCCGTGGCGAAATCGGGCGCGATTGCCTACACCTTAGCGAGTCCGCGCGATATGGCGGAGGTCTACCTTCGCAGCGGCGCAAACTCGAAACAACTCACGAACTTGAATGCCGATTTGCTCGGCGGCAAGCAGATCGCGGACGTGGAATCGTTCACATTCGTCAGCAACGACAATAAGTATGACGTGGAAGCGTTTTTGGTAAAGCCCTTGGGCCTGACGGCTGATTCGAAACATCCCCTGATCGTGAATATCCACGGCGGACCGCACGGACAAAATGGCCCAGCATTCAATTTCAAGGACCAGGTCTATGCCGCGCGCGGCTGGGCCGTGCTGCACGTGAACTATCGCGGCTCAACGGGCTACGGGCAGGCGTTTGCCGACGGCGTCTTTGGCGACCAGGACGGCAATGAGGCGCAGGACGTGTTGTATGGCGTCAGCGCGGCGCTGCGGCGCTATCTGTGGCTCGATCGCGAACGCATGGGCATCGAGGGCGTTAGCTACGGTGGACAGCTCACCGACTGGCTGATCACGCAGACGCGCATGTTCCGTGCTGCGATTCCCACCGCCGGAATTTCGAATTTGATCAGCTACAACTACATGACTTACTACAACCAGTACGAGCAGATGGAGTTCGGCCAGCTTCCGCATCAGGACGACATGATGAACCTCATGTGGGAGCGGTCCGCGTTGAAGCACGTGGCCGCGGCGGCCACGCCGACCATGTTCATGCACGGCGAAAATGACGCGGATGTGCCGATCGCCGAGGCGGAGCAATACTACATCGCGCTGAAAGATGTGGGCGTGGACACAATTTTCGTGCGTTACCCGCGCGAAGGACACGGCATCCGCGAATCGGGGCACACGGTGGATAGCATCAAGCGCTCCATTGCGTGGTATGAGAAATATTTCCCGAAGACGGCGCCAGACTCGCCGACGCCAGCCGTGCCATAACGGAAAATCTCTCGCTCGGCTGATTGTTTCGAAATCTCGAGATCAAGTGCTTGTCAGCACATGACTTAGAATTGTTTCACGTGAAACATCATTTGCGAACAATCGAAACAGCCATTCGTCACGGCCAGATGGCCGCGGCGCAATGGTTCATGTTCAAGAGCACACGCATCACGATAGAATCCGTCCATGAACATTCGTAGCGAACTCCGCGCTGATCCCACCGGCGTGTTTGTACACGATCTGGTGCTGGAGGCCTGCCGGCGGTTTTCTGCCCGCACGCTACTTGTGGATACGTCCTACTCGGTACCGCGGCGCATCACTTATGCCGAGTACGGTTCACTCGTGGAAAGCGCGGCCCGGGGACTCGTCGCCGCCGGTCTTCGCCCGGGCGAGCGTGTCGGAATCTACCTGTCGAATTCGTGGGAATACTGCGTCGGCTATCATGCCACGACGCTTGCAGGCGGCATACCGACGCCGCTCAATCCCAGCTATCGCGAGCGCGAAGTACGCTACCAGTTTGAAAATTCCGGGGCAGTGCTCCTGATCACGGATGGCCCGCTGATTTCCGGCATGAATCTGGCCGGTCTACCGGAATTGCGCCGCATTTATGCGACGCGAGATGCCTCTGCAACGGGCGCGGGGATGTTCTCGGATTTGTTGCGCCTGCGTGAAGCGGCGCTTCCTCAAGTGGACCAAGCGAGCGACCAAACCCTGGCCGCGCTTCCCTATTCGAGCGGCACCACCGGTCTGCCGAAAGGCGTGATGCTCACGCATCACAATCTTGTGGCCAACGTGTATCAGTTGCTCGGTCCGGGTTGCTCCAGCCTCGCGGATGGAGAGGTCATACTCTGCTTCCTGCCGCTCTATCACATCTATGGTCTCAATGTGGTGCTCAATCCCTCGTTCACTTTGGGCGCAACCCTGGTGCTGATGCCGCGATTTGAAGTAACTCGTGTACTGCAACTGGTCCGCGAGGAAGGCGTTACGTTTATTCCGGCGGTGCCTGCGGTCCTGAATGCTTTTTGCCTGGCTGCCGAGCAAGGACTTTTCCCCCGCGAGCACCGGCTGCACTTCGTGAAGAGCGGCGCGGCGCCATTGGCGGCCGACTTGGGCCGCCGGTTTATTTCGCTTACCGGAGTGCCGGTTGTGCAGGGCTACGGTATGACGGAGGCGTCGCCTGTGACGCACATTGGCGTCGCGGAAAATTGCATGGAGATGGTTGGTTCGATTGGATTGGCAGTGGCGCAAACCGATTGCCGGTTGATTGCGGAGAATGGCGCGGAATGCGGCGATGGCGAGCCGGGCGAACTGGTGATGCGCGGGCCGCAATTTATGAGCGGCTACTGGCGCGCGCCGGAAGCGTCCGCGGAGGTGCTGCGGCCGTTGCCAAGCAGCATTGCGGCCGAAGGGCGTTTATTGCCGAACGATGGCACGTGGTATTGGTCGGGCGATGTCGCGTGGCGGGATAAGCAAGGCCTGTACTACATCATCGATCGGCGCAAGGAGATGATTAAGTACAAGTCGTTTTCGGTGGCGCCGGCTGAAATCGAAGCGGTGCTGCTCGAGCATCCTGCGGTTCGCGATTGCGGCGTGGTGGGCCGGGCCGATTCGGCGGCGGGCGAAATTCCGTGTGCGTTTATCGTGTTGCGGGACGGGTTCGCCTCGGGCGCTCCTATCGAAACGGAGCTTTGTGGGTACGTCTCCGAGCGGCTTACCAGCTACAAACAGCCGCGCGAAGTTCGCTTTGTGGACGCGATTCCCCGCAATCCTTCGGGCAAAATCCTGCGGCGCATGCTGCGCGAAACCCTCTAGGCGCCGATTCAGCCGGCAATTTCGCGCAAGGCCGTGCGGCTCCGCGGGTTCCCTTCGCGCAGACCCGCGATCAGATAATCGGCAAAGGCGCGCGAAATTTCGTCCGAATCCGCCGGTCCTCGCGGACTGAACCAGCGGGTGATCCAGTTGACGGCGCCAAGAATCGCAAAACTCAGAAGCTTGGGATCACCCCGCCGGAACGCTCCGCTTTGCATGCCGGCTTGCAGGATGTGGCGAATGCCGCGATCGAACGCGTCACGTTTGGCAATGATATTGCGGAGGCGCGCGGGCGACAAGGGCTGCAGGTCCATGGTGAGCGCGATGCCGTTGAGTTCGTCAATGATCGTGTGCACGAAAGCCACGATCAGCGAGTACAGCTTTTCGTCCGGTGGGGCGCCGCTCGCTTCCACTTCTTTCAGCAGATTCAGCAGCAGATCGAGCGAATAATCGTGGCAAAAATAAAGAATCTCTTCTTTGTTCTTGAAATAATAGTAGAGACTTCCCTTTGTCATGCGCAGCGTGCGCGCGATCCGGCCTACGCTGGCGCCGTGGTATCCATGGCGCCGAAACGCACTGGCCGCGCTGCGCAAAATCTCCAGCCGCTTTTTTGCGCGCTTATCTTTTGAGTTCGCCATGCAGGCGGCGAAATCATAGCATGCGGGCTGGATTACGCCGCGGCACCGGCGCGTAGGGCTGGCGCGAGTCTCGCGATCGGAGGCGCGTTTGTTCAGGCCCGCGCGGATGTGGTCTTCGCACGGATGGCACGCGCCCGCGCTTCAAAGGCTTCCGCTTCGGAGTGGCGGTCTACTGCGCGGAGCAGCTTTGCGTAGTTTTCGAGCACGGCGGCCACCTCGACATTTTCCGGACCCAGCACCTTTTCGAGGATCGCCTGCGCCCGCTGGTAAAGCGGCTCGGCGTCGCCATATCTTCCGTTCTCGCGGTAAAGCTCGGCCAGATCGTTGAGCGTGAAGGCTACGGTGCGGTGATTCGGACCGAGCAATTGCTCGCGCATGGTGAGCGCCTGTTTATAAAGCGACTCGGCGCCGGCGTCTTTCTTCTGGAGGTGGTAAAGCTCGCCAAGAGCATTGAGGTTCGTGGCGATCGACGGATGAATGGGTCCCAATTTCGCCTGGCGAATCTCCAGCGTGCGCAGATAGAGCTTCACGGCTTTCGAGTATTTGCCTTCGTGGCGATAAAACTCCGCGAGGCTGGCGATGCTGTTAGCGGCATCGAGGCTGTCTGTGCCGAAGGCTTTTTCGCGAATGCTGAGCGCGCGATTGTAAAGCTTTTCCGCCTCAGGATTGTGATTCTCTTCTTCGTACAGATCGGCAAGGTTGCTGATTGGCGTCACCAAGTCAGGATGTTCGGCACCAAGCGCTTTTTCTCGTGCCGCGAGTGCGCGCTTAAAGAGGACTTCTGCATCGAGCTTCTTCCCTTCCGAGCGCTCGAGTAAGGCCAGATTATTCACGACCACCGTTACCCGGGCGTCGTCCGGTCCAAACGCTTTCTCGCGAATGGCCAGGGACCGCCGATAGAGGGGTTCGGCCTCGGCATAGCGACTCTGCGTGCGGTAGCTTTCCGCCAGGTTATTGAGCGTGATGGCGAGTTCCGGGGAGTCTGGGCCGAGGCTTTTCTCCTGAATCGACAGCGCACGCCGGTAAAGCATTTCCGCGTCGGCGTAACGGCTTTCGGAGCGATAGAGCCCGGCGAGATTATTCAGCTCCGTGGCCAAGAAGGGGTGTTCGGGACCGAGCGACGCCTCACGAGTCGTCAAAGCTTGTTTGAAAAACGTTTCGGACTCGGAATAGCGGCCTTGCGCGCGATACAGCTGCGCCAGGTTGTTGAGGCTAGTGGCAATCTGCGCCGCGGAAGGGGGCGCAATTTGTTCGCGAATTGCCAACGCTTGTTTGTAGACCGGCTCCGCGTCGGCGTAGCGTCCCAATTGCCGGTAAAGTTCACCGAGATTGTTCAGCGTGGAGGCGAGCGTAGCGCCCTCGGGGCCGCCCACCTTCTTCCAAGTATCGATCGCGCGCTTGTAGAGCGCTTCTGACTCCGCATACTTCCCCGTTTGGCGATACAACTCGGCGAGGTTGTTGAAGCTGGAGGCCAAACGTGGATCATCGCCCGGAAAACCCTGCGCTTCTTTCAAGGCTGCGGAGAAAAGTTGCTCGGCGCGCACATAATCGCGCAATTGGTACGCTTGATCGGCATCGGCCATCAGTGCGTCCCAATGGCCTTTTTGGGCAGAGACCGAGGCAGAGAAAATTAGGAGGGCGGCAATCGTTACTGCAGAAGGGCGACCGGATCTCACGCAGGCCTCCGGCAATTGCATCGATGCTAAGTCGCTCGGGACGGCGTGTCAACGTCGGCAACGCAAACAACGGTCTGGCCGAGAGGATGCGCGAGGCGCGAACGTTCCCGGCGCCGGCGATTCACTGGCTAGACACACGCGATTCGCACGGCTGTTCTCCCTAGGCGCCAGGCGTGGTCAAATGGCCGAAGGATCCCCGACCCGTGTGCCCCACAGCCCTAAGCGATGCTCCGGCAACTATGTCAGAGGCGAAGATTGCTACAGTGGACGTCTCTGTGGTAATTCCGTGCCTCAACGAAGCAAATTCCGTCAGCTTTTGTATCGATAAGGCCAGGCGCGCGTTTGAGTCGTCCGGTCTGCGTGGTGAGGTGATCGTCGCGGACAATGGCTCAACGGATGGGTCGACGCGAATTTCCGAAGAGCATGGCGCGCGGGTAGTGAGCGTCACACAGCGGGGATATGGCGCAGCCTTGCGCGCGGGTATCGCGGCAGCGCGCGGTGAATTCATCGTGATGGGTGACGCCGACGACAGCTACGATTTCTCCGCGGTGCCGCAATTCGTGACGAAATGGCGCGAAGGTTACGACGTGGTGATGGGCAACCGTTTTGCCGGCGGAGTACAGCCAGGCGCGATGCCCTGGCACCACAAGTATATCGGCAACCCCGGACTGACGGCATTGCTCAACCTGTTTTTTCGAACAGGAATGGGCGACACATACTGCGGACTTCGAGGCTTCACAAAAGCAATCTACGAAAAGATGGATTTGCGCTGCACGGGGATGGAGTTCGCCCTGGAATTTGTGATTAAGGCCGCGCAACTTCGCGCCTGCACAACTGAAATCCCCATCACACTGTGGCCCGACAAGCGTGGCCGTCCGCCGCATCTTAGGAGTTTTCGGGATGGATGGCGCAGCGTACGGTTCATGCTGCTCTACGCGCCCAACTGGCTCTTCCTGCTGCCGGGCATCCTGCTGATGGGTCTAGGTCTCGCGCTGGTATTTTGGTTGTTGCCCGGCGAACGCCATCTAACCCGGAACGTGATCGTAGACATGCACTCGATGATCTTCGGCATGATCTTTACGCTGATGGGCGCCCAGATCATTTCTATAGGGTTGTTTGCGAAGGTCTTCAGCTACTCGGAGCGGTTTGACCGAGATCCGATTTCTCTAAAACGCGCGCTGCGAGGGGTCACGCTTGAGGATGGCCTTTTGATCGGGGCGATCCTGTTGTTGGCCGGTTTGGGGGGCGACTTGAACATCGCCTGGGATTGGGCGAAAAGTGGTTTCGGGCCGCTGTTTCGCGTACGCGAAGTTTTGTTCTGGTCGATGTGGCTGTTTCTGGGCGTGCAAACGATTTTTTCTTCCTTCTTTCTCAGCATGCTCGGCATTAGCCGAGGCACGTATATCGGCGACTACGAACGCCCGCATGGCTGATCTTCCCGGTATCAAGTCCCTTGGCAAGCTTCACGGGCGGTTCGTTCATCAGCGCAGAGTCGCTGTCCTTACGGAGCTTCTGGCAAAGCACCTCTCGCCCGAGTGCCGCATTCTCGATGTCGGATGCGGTGACGGCAAACTGGATTTGCTTCTGCGTTCGCAGGTACGGGATTTGCACATCGAAGGAGTCGAGATCCTTCCCCGTCCGGATTGCGCGATCAAATGCAGCGCATTCGATGGCGCGCACCTGCCTTTTCCCGACAGTTCTTTTGACGGGTGCCTTTTCGTAGACGTGCTGCACCATACGAATGACCCAGCAACCGTTCTGCAAGAGGCCTGTCGCGTCAGCCGGGAATTCATACTGATCAAGGACCACGTCGCGGAAACATCACTGGATCACTGGACGCTGCGGCTGATGGACTGGGTGGGAAATCGGGCGCATGGCGTGGTCTTGCCATACGCTTATCTTTCGTCGGCAGAATGGAATCGGCTGGAAGGCAATCTTGGACTCAAGCGGGTCTTTTCGGAACGGGAATTGCCGCTGTATCCGGCGCCCTTCTCTATGGTTTTCGGACGAAAGCTGCACGTGATCTCGCTACTGCGAAAGGCAAACGACTAGGCCAATTCGCTGGGAGTCAGTCAGATGATGCGGCGGCCAACGATGTGTATGAGAGCGATCGAGCGACATCGTAAGCTACGAATTTCTGATTCCAGCGGGATCCATTCATTGCTTGCGTCCGACGAACATGAGCTTTCCCCAGCGGAATCGGCACTGTTCGATGTGAAAATATGTCCTCAGGCAATCCAAGACGACTTGGGGTTGTAGAAGCCACTTCTCGTACGTTTCTCTCTCGTGTTCGATCATGACTTGTAACGCGTCGATTTTCGCCGAGATGCGCCTGACGGACGACCTCTGCGCGACGGCATGTGTGAACCGAAGAAATGGCGTTTGCCAAGGCTCCACGGCAACGAATCTTCCACCCGGCCGCAAAACGCGGTGAGCCTCGCGAAGAGTCTGCTCCAGATCCTCGGGTAGCTCCGGCAAGTGATGCAAACCTCCCTGGACGATCAGGATGTCTCGCGATTCGTCCGCAAAGGTAAGATGCCGGCAATCACACACAAAAACTTCTGCAGGACCGCGATACTCCGCTATCAAACGGCTGGAGAGATCAACGCCCTCGATGCACCTGAACCCCAGACGGCCAAGAGCATGAAGGCCGCTACCCCGTCCACAAAATAATTCGACGATTCTTGCGTCGTGAGGCCAGCGGCGCGCTCCCAATCGTTTCAGGCGACCGACGAATTTCCGGATTTCTTGATCAGGGGTTTCAAACCGAAGATAAGCAGCTTCCCAGGGGCCCGGGTTAGGGTTCGCGTGCTCAGGTCCCGGAATTTGCGGAGTAGCCGTCTTGCCGTCCGCGTGAAAGCTCGGCTTAGAATTGTCAATCATGGAGACTCGTCCAAGTCATGTCCAACCCAGAACCGCTCCGGCTCTGACGCGGGAAACTGACGAAATTTGCCGGCGGCGCGTTCTCTCACCGAGGATACGTTGCGAGCCGAGCGGAAGTATTGCCCACGTCGACAAGCCACACGGTTCGATTCTTAAAATAATCCAGCAGAGGTTGCATGTCGGCGCCGGGAATGTACCGAGCCCAAACAACTTTCGAATGGTCAATATCTGCATTGTTGTAGACCCATTCTCGGGCGACTTCATTATGACCGTAGCGAACGACCACCAGATGTTCGCCTGGTGTGCCCTCGAGCTTCGCCTCAATTGCTGCGCGATCCCATAGACCAAACCAACCCCACCCGCCATAGAGCGGTCCGGTCGGATACTTCGCGGTTTGCAGCGCTCCAAACACCAAACAACTCGCCGCGCACAGAACAATTGCCCGGGTCAGGCCAATGCCGATCGGCCTCCCGCGATGAGTCCAGCGGCGCAAGTGCCGCAGCGTTTGAACCAGCACCACGAGAAAAACTCCAACTACAGGCGCGGCGTAGTGAGGGCTAAACCACACGACGGCGATGGCGGCAGCGCAATACAAAGCTAACTGAAGAAGAGGCAAGCGCATCCTTCGGTCCAACAGTACCCAGGGGAGAGCAACAAACGGAATGGTGAGCGTGGCCCCCAGGAAAAAATCCTGAAAATCTTGGAACTTCCTAGCAGTGATCCTGAGGAAATCGTTCCAATTGTGCGTGTACTGGTTTCGCGTCCAATGATTATAAAAGGCATCGAATTGCGGGTTGGCGTAGTGCATGGGGGGGGGCTGTTTCGGCCACACAAATTCCGACATCGACAGGTGCACTCTGTCGTCCAGGCTATGCGGGAAGAGAAGGGGATGCTGGGTAACGCGCCAGTTGTAATACAGCATGAATCCGACCATGCAGATCAATATCGCTCCCAGCGGCAGCGCTGCGCGCAAGAGGTCCGTTTGCCATCCGTGCCAGCGGTTCCAAATCCAAGTCACCAGCACTACAGAAACGGGCACACACAAAACCAAACCTTCAAACGGACGGCTGTTCGCCAGAATCGCTATTCCTAAGCCCATCCATATCGCATCGCTTACTTGCGGCCGTTTTAGAATCCGAGGTAGCGCGCCCATCACCAACGCGCCCCCCAGACATGCCACCGCGCCGCCCCAGTAGCTGTTCATCCAATAGCTGAACACTCCAATTCGAAAAAACAGCAGCGTCACTCCCAATAACGCCCATTCGGAGGGCACCCACGCCTGCAACATCCACAGAAGCGCCGCGAACATGGCTCCCATACTTAGCACGACCCCGATCCATGGATTTCCGAGGAGTTCCCCGAGGGCCAGGACCGCTCCCTGCGCTGGTGGATACATGGAGGCGTAGGTCGGCTGCTGGAGCACGTGGAAAGTGTCGAGATAAAACGCCATGGGATGCGGCGGATTCGTCAAACGCCCGTGTGCAAACGTGTCGCCCTGCAGCAGGTAGCTGAATTCATCGTGGATGCCGGGAGGCCGGACCGGCACAAGCGGCAACAGGCTAACTCGTGCCAGCATTACGAATAGCGCGATGACGATAATCGCTAAGCGCTTACGCGATGCGAACCTTGAAGCGAATCTTTCTATCCCGGTCAGCCAGCGGTTCCCAAGAAGCGGAAACCGCCAAGCTAGGGCCAAGATCAGCACGAGCATCGTCCAATCGAGATATGGTCCGACGTAGCGGTAGAGTTCAATCAGCATTCTGATCTAGCGCTTACCAACATACGGCCTTAGCTGAGGAGGAGAAACGTCCGGCTCCACAAGCCAAACCCTTCGGTCTTTGAAATATGTCAGCAGGGGCTCCATGCTGATCCCGGGAATTTCCCGCGCCCACACAACCTTTGCTCCGTCTATGTCCGCGGCGTTGTAGACCCACTCTCGGTTCACCGGGTGATGTTCTTGCGAGTACCGCACGATGACCAAATGCCGGCCGGGAGTTCTGGCCAATACACGCCCGATCTCATCTCGCGGAGTGTTGGGCGGCAATCCATACAGCAGCGCCGCGACCGAATACGGGTCGCGCGCGACGTGAACGACATTGACAGGAAAAGCGGCAATTGCCAGAAACGCTACAACGCGTGTCAGGCCCACACCGACCGGCCTACCAGCGTGCCGCCAGCGGCGCAAGTGACGCAGCATTTGCACTTCGAGCGCCACAAAAGTTGCGACGGCTGGAGCCGAATAGTGGGGGTAGTAGGTAATCACCGTGACCGTGGCCAGCGCAGACAGGACGAATTGGACTACGAGCAGACGGGTCCGCCGGTCGAGGAGCAACCAAGGCAGCGCCATGAACGGCAACAGGAGTCCGGCTCCAAGAAAAAAATATTGGAAGAGCGACGCTTTCTCTAAAGAGATGTCCCTTAAGCTGGCCCAGGTGTGGTGGTATTGATTTGGCTGCCAATGATTGTAGTAGATCTCAAATTCATGATTCACGTACGTCAGTGGCGCCTTGGGCCGCGCGAAGATGAAGTTCGAAACAGTTAGATGGATGCGGTCGTCCAGCGCATGGGGCAGCAGCAGAGCGTGCCCGGTCACGCGCCAGTTGTAATAGAACATCAAGGCTGCGACGCACGCGAGCGTGGCACCGAGGGGAATGATGACGCTCCTTATTTTCACACCCCATGGCGGGCCTTGATGTCGCAGGAGCCACGCCCCCAAAACCACGAATACCGGTATGCAGAACACAGCACCCTCGAAGGGACGGCTGTGGGCGAGAATTCCGGTTCCCAATCCCAGCAGCACAGCATGCCGCCAGTGTGTCCACCGAAGAAGCCGGGGTAACGCGCCCATCAAGATTGCGCCTCCGAATGCCGCGACCGCGCCGCCCCAGTAGCTGTTCATCCAATACGGAAAGATTCCAATGCGCAGTACAAGTAGAGTTGCCCCTAACAGCGCCCACTTCGGGGCAAACCAACCCTGCAACATCCACACTACCGCTCCAAACATAGCGGCCATGCTGAGCACAACTCCAACCCACGGGTGGCCAAGCAATTCTCCCAGCGCTAATACGGCGCCTTGCGCCGGCGGATACATGGAGGCGTATGTGGGCCGTTGAAGCACATGAAAGGTGTCCAGGTAAACCGCCATGGGATGCGGCGGATTTGCCAGGCGGCCGTGGGCAAATGTGTCGCCTGCCAGTAGGTAGCTGAATTCATCATGAATGGTGGGCACCGGGGGCGGAAAGATTGGCAAAAGGCTGAGCCGTACTGCGATCGTAGCCAGTACGATCGCGAGCACCGCCGTACGTTTGTGCACCGCAAAGCGAGCGCCAAAGCGTTCTACGTGCCCGAACCAACGGTCTCCCAAGAGTGGGAATCGCCACGCAAGGATTAGCAGAAATACTAGGGCGATCCAGTCCCAATAAAACGAAAGCAGAATGCGGACGTTTTGTTGCAATAAACTCATAGGAGTACAAATAGCGGAAGAGGCCGCGTCGCACCGCTTCTCTACTAATTTCGCCCGACTGGAATGGCGTGTCCATCAGCAAATAGAGAAACCTTTTCAAATCGCAAACATTGGCGGCCTTCCGTGCCAAAGGAGAGGAGTTACGCCATGTACTCTACGGTGCGTCTGATACAATCGGTGTAGGTCCCGATCGAGCGAGCCATGGCTACCGCCACGTTACCGCCCCGATATCTCGCACTGCGCCGCAAATTGCGGTTCTTGCGGACCCGTGTGCGCGAGCTGCGCATGATCGCTTGGGGGCTGGTTTCGACGAATCACCCGCTATTGGTTCACATCATTCCGATCCGGCGCTGCAATTTGGCCTGCACGTATTGCAATGAGTTCGACGATTTCTCGAAGCCCGTGCCGCTCGACGAAATGAAGAGCAGGTTGGACCATCTGGCCGACTTGGGTACCGCCGTGATCACGATTAGCGGTGGAGAGCCGCTGCTGCATCCGCAGCTAGACGAAGTGATCTCGCATATTCGCAGCCGCGGCATGATCGCCGGACTGATCACCAACGGCTATTTGCTCACGGCGGAGCGCATCCAGCGCCTGAATCGCGCCGGGCTCGAACACCTGCAAATCAGTATCGATAACGCGCAGCCGGATGAGGTCTCAAAGAAGAGCCTCAAGGTGCTCGATCAGAAGCTCCAATTGCTCGCGGAACACGCAATTTTTCAGGTGAATATCAATTCGGTACTCGGAAGCGGCGTGGCCAATTCGGAAGACGCCCTCGCCGTAGCGCAGCGGGCTTTAGGACTGGGTTTCACGAGTACGGTGGGCATCATTCACGATGGGCACGGCCAACTTCGTCCGCTTGGCGCGCGCGACCGAGAGCTTTTCGAACAGATTATGTCGCTCGGCAAGCGCTCTTTTTCGCGCTTCAATAAATTCCAGCACAACATCGCGCAAGGTAAACCGAATGAGTGGCGTTGCCGCTCCGGCTCGCGCTACCTTTACATTTGCGAAGATGGCCTGGTGCACTGGTGTTCGCAGCAGCGCGGCAAGCCCGGTGTGCCGCTCGCCAGCTACACCAAGGAAGATATCCGGCGCGAATACTTCACGCGCAAACCCTGCGCGCCGCGGTGCACCGTCTCGTGCGTGCAACAAATCGCGGTGGTGGACAACTGGCGCGGCGAACAAACCCTGAAACCGCAAGCCGCCCCGCCGCCACCGCGCGAACTGGTGCAAATCCAGTAACGGCTTTGGCGAAAGCACCCGCATTTTCCGAAGACCTCAGCTCATAGGAAATAGCCCCTCTGGACGTTAACAGGTTGGGCACATTTCCATGACGGATAAGGCGCTGTGGCTTCGCAATTCGCTGTAAACCAATCCAATAAGAAGGCAATCTTGCATGTAGATCTGCGAGGATTTCGGCGACGTGCAGGAGTGTGTGCTTTGTAAGCCCTGCGCACCGAAATGCTCTTCGCTTGGAATATCATGGCGAATTCATCGCGAGCTAAGAAAGATGCTCCAGCGGATCGCCGCGCCAGTCCTGTACGGGGCGGCATTCAGGCTCCCGGCTCCGGAGACCGCAAGGCAAAACTAGCCGCTACCGATCCCACCGAAATTGCCGTAGCGCGATTTCTTCGTGCGTTTCAAGCACTGCTGGTAGCGGCGCGCCTCTACCAGAACCATCATCCATTGGCTACGGCGGCCGCTGAATCGGCATTCTTTCAACTGCGCCTCGCGTTGCAGCACGTGGCGCAGGTCGGAGTTGCCGTGGAAGGTGACGCATTGATTTTCCGCCGCACCAGCGGGAATGGTCCGACGCGCCTGGAAAGCGCCGACCGGAAGGATCCTTGGGCCGGCATCGCGGAAGATTGGCGGCGGCGCGGACTGCAGTCGGTAATTTTTCTGGCGCAGACGAGTGCACGCGAACTCGAGGCCTTTGCACGTGTATTGAACACGACACGGACTCCAGCAGGCGTGGACCTACGCGCCCGGTTGGAGACTGAGCGCATCTCTGGAATTCGCGTGAATGTCCCGATCGAGAAGAGTCCGGGCCCGGTGCTGGCGACGTTGGTGGCCGCGTTGGTGGCACACGGTGGCTCTCCCGCGGGCGCCGGTACCATCACACCAGCTCCCACGACGCTCGACGATCTAGCTGCGACGCTGAACCTGCTCGCGCAACTCGAGCCGTTGATGCAGCGCGCCCCACAAGAAACGCCGCGATACATTTCCGATGCGCTGCATATCATTTTGAGCGATGCAGAGCGCCGCACGCTCGCGGTGCTGGTCCGCACGATGTCCGGTCAGCCGCTGGCCGAGGAAGAATCCGTGGAGCGTTACCTGGCGCGAATTGCCGAAGGGTTGCTGCTCGAGACGCTTGCAGGCCAATTTGCGGCAAACCGGCTGGTGGCGATCGAAGTGAAGCCTCTTTTTACCGCACTCGCCGAAGCCATGAGGCAGTCCACATCGATGGCGCGCGCCATCTCCGTCGGTCAAGCAATTCCCGGTGTGCCCGAAGCGCAGGCGAGCACCACTATAGCGCCGCTTCCCGTTGCGCTGGTGCGCGCCGCGCGCGCGCTGTACCCAAACATGATTCTGGCGCCGGGCACCGGTCATGCACTGGAAACAGCTCCGGCGACCGAAGCTTATGTGCAAGCGCTTCACGATCGATTCTGGCTGGAGCTCCCGGCTCGCTCGAAAGCCGCGATCCTCCGCGGTCAGGACGCCTGGTGCATGCCGGTTTCCGCCCTCCGGCAATATCTCGATCAGGTTCTTGGTCCTGAACCGGAAAAGCAGGGAGATGCCCCGCTACGCGAATCGCGCATCGTCTTGCTGAACTACGCACGAGCGCTAGCAGCGGAAGAGCCGCGCCCACGGAGGACCGTGGCGAGCGCGCTGATTGAGTTGACGCCTTTCATCGAGCGCCTCTGGCGGCGTGACGGTCCGGGTGAACTCGCTCGCATCGTGCTTCGAGCGCTCGCCGCCGAAACTTCCCCAGGCATTTCCCTCCTGTTAGTGAACTTGACCGAGAATCTCGCTGAGGTCGCGCGCCAAACTCGCGATTTTGCAGAATTCGAACGGATCGTCAGCGCCCTGGAAGGCCTACCACACGACGCCGAGCACGCCCACGTGTCGGCTCTGTTGGGGCGTCTAACGACAGGATCCTCATGGCTCGAGCTTGTCGACGCTGCGGTCGAACCGAAGCCACTCGATCCAGCGTTGCCGCGCTTGCTGCGGCGCGATCCTGCACGCCTAACGGAGCGCCTGGGGGCATTGCTGGCCTCGCCCGAAGGCTTGAGCGCGCTGCCCGCGATCGCGCGACTGGTTCGCAGCGCCGGGGAGCCGGTGATCGGAGCGCTCGAAACACATCTCTATGACGCGCGCAGCCAGCGAGTCGGTATCGCCATAAAACTTCTCTCCGCTGCGGAACCACAGCGGCTGGTGGACGTGCTGCCTCGCGTGCTTCCAGGATGGGATTGGAATTTGCAGGATTTAGCGGTGGCCGAACTGGCGCGCCGCCAAGGTTTGGTGCGTCCAAAAGGCATCGCCCGCGCGTTTGCCGCCGTGGTGCAGGAAGCTCACTCGATGGTCGCGCCGATGATGCTGGATGAAATCGGCATGGCCAACGAAGTCTCGGCCGTGCCGTTGCTCACGCGAATCGCGTCGGGAGAAATGGAAACGCTTCGCGACATTTTCATTCGCATCAAGGCCATTGAGGCGTTGGGCCGTATGCGCGCTGTAGAGGGCGCCGATATTTTGCGCCGAATCGTTCGCGAGCATCAAGGTCTCGTCCATACCGAACCAGCCGGACTGCGTGCCGCCGCCGAGGAGGCGCTGGCGCTGATGGAGAATCATCCCGCCGCGAAGCGGTTGCGCGCAGAAGACGAAGAGCGCGCCCGTGCGGGCGAAATATACCCGCGCCCGCGGCGGTATCGCCGGATCGAACTCGAGAAACCCTTTGGCGCGAGCATTGAATTCGCAACTACAACGAAGGCCGAAGTGCGAAATATTGGCTTGGGAGGCGCGTTTCTGCAATGCAGCACGCGCTTGACGGCCGGCGATCAAATTCGGGTAAGCGTGCATGCCGGGCTGCGCCAGATACGCTTGTCCGCCATCGTCCGAAACGTGACGCCGTCCGGCGCCGGCATCGAGTTTTTGCACATGTCCCATGAAAATCGCGAACGCCTGCGGCGATTGGTAGCGCGGTTCGCCCGCTAGCAACTAGGCCTATATCCCGCCTCTCATCTTTTCGTCCTTTCCTGTTGAATTCCATTCCGCACTGGAGTAAGGAAGAGCAACCGAACCAGGTCAGGGCGCGCAAGCAGCCTTCCCTGCTGCCTGGTAGTTTACATCTTAAATTCAATCAGCCAGCGATCGACAGTGGAGGAATCCATGCGCCGCACGTCCCTTCTCGGCTGCTTAGTCATCGCGATAGGTGTTTTGTTTGCTGCAATCCCGGCGGCCGCGCAGATCGATACGGCCCAGCTTGGCGGTCGAGTGACCGATCCGCAAGGGCTCGCGGTGGCAAATGCAAAGGTCAGTGTTCGAAATCTAGCGACCGGGGCAACCCGCGACGTCACTGCGGACAGCTCCGGCCATTATGAGTTCGTCGGCTTGCCTCCCGGACACTATGAGTTGACCGTCGAGGGCACGAGCGGCTTCGCGAAATTGGTGAACCCGGATGTAGTGTTAACGATTGGCCAAGCCGGAGAGTTCGATCCGCAACTGCAATTGCAGGCCGCCGCGACGAGCGTCACCGTCAACGCTGCGCCAGCCTTGATCGAGACGTCCCGGACCCAAACCGCGAATACGATCAACCAAACCAGCATCAACAATCTTCCGATCAATGGGCGCAATTACATCAACTTCACGCTTACGCTTTCCGATACACACCGCGACAGTGCACCTACAATCGGCGCAGCTCCTACCAGCGGGCTGAACTTCAACGGGCAGCGCGCGCGGTCGAATGAGGTCTCAATTGATGGTGCTGACGCCGTGGATAATTCCGTGAACGGCATTCGCGCCACGGTCTCGCAAGAGGATGTGCAGGAATTCCAGATCATTCAGAGCAATTACATGCCGGAGTTCGGCCGCGCCATCGGCGGGGTGATCAACATCGTCACGAAGAGCGGTTCGAATGAAACGCATGGCGATGTCTTCGGCTATCTGCGAAATAAAGCGATCCAGGCGCGGAATCCATTCTCGTTTCAGGTGGACCCCACCACGGGAGCGCTCGACCCAGTGAAGCAGGCTTACACGCGCGTGCAGGCCGGCGCGACGCTGGGCGGCGCCATCAAGAAGGACAAGACTTTTTATTTTCTCTCCTACGAGACCACGCGCCGGCAGGAGACCGGCTTCAACAGCATCGGCCAGAACGACTTCGGCCTGGAGACCGCTTCGATTCCATGCCTGCCCTTCCCGATCACGATGACGAGTGATCAATTTGCGTTCTACAACGCGGCGCTTGGTCCCGCCGGGCAGGGTGGCGCGTGTGCCTCGGCCGGCGCGCAGCAAGCGGTTGGCGCAGCCTTGCTGACTTCGGCCAGTTCGAACGTGGCGCTCAACGCCAATATGAACGTGAATGCGAACGGTACGACGGTGCCGATTTCGACGACGCTCGGAATTCCCTCCGCGCTCGGTTCAAAATTCTTTCCGGTACTGCCCGTGGCGAACTATCCGTTGGCGCCCTTGCCCACACCCTCGTTCGTGGGGCTCAATTCGCTGCGCGGCAACTACCCGATTTCGGAAGGTACGAGCCTGTGGTCCGGGCGCATCGATCAGATCTGGAGCCCGCGCAATAGCACGTTTCTTCGCGTGAATGTGTCGCCTTCGAGCGTAACCGGCCTGCAAGGCAGCGCACAAAATCAAGTGGCCGGCACCGTGGCGTTTTCCAGGACTTCGCTGCAGAATTCCCGCGATCTGGCGGTCGTGGCGCAACACTCCACGGCGATTTCGAATAACCTCTTTAACGAACTGCGCTTCCAATTTGCGCGCCGGGGTCTCTACTATGGCTATTCGAACAGTCCCGGCGGCAGCAATGTGGGTGTTGACATCCTCGGTTACGCTTCCTTCGGCCGCGAGCCTTACTCCACGGTGACGCGGACCGAGCGGCGGTTCCAGTGGACCGATAACCTAAGTTGGGTGAAAGGGCGGCACACCTTCAAATTCGGCGTGGACGCCAATCTGATTCAGCTTGTTTCCCCCAGCAACCAGATTTTCGAGTTGGATTTCGGCGGCGATTATCGCTTCAGCACCATTCCGGCGGGCGAAATCCTGCCCACAGAATTATCGCCCGTGCAGGCCTACGGTCTGGGCTTTCCGAGCTATTTCCTGCAGGGCATCGGCAGCTCGGGGCGGACGTTCGACAACAAGGTGTTTGCAGGCTTCGCCCAGGACAGTTGGAAGATCACTTCGCGCCTGACGCTCAATTACGGCGTGCGTTATGACGTTGAACTTACGCCGATCTTCACGCCGGTTGGCTCCTATAACGCGGCGGCGGAGAAAGAGCTGGGCGTAATCGAGGGAATCCCGCGAGACTACAACAACGTGGCACCGCGCTTCTCGCTGGCCTGGGATCCCTGGGGCAACGGCAAGACCGTAGTTCGCGCAGGCTATGGCATCTTTTACGATCATCCACCGCTCGCGAGCGCCTTCCTGGCTGCCACGGCCGACGGAGCACAGTCCGTGCAGTTGACGTTTGGTCCCGGATTGGCCAGCAACGCCACGATCAATCCCGTGACCGCGCTGAGCGCGCTGAATGCGTCCTCCATCTTTATGGGCGTGCTGAACGTACCATCGAGTTACAACCTGGGGTATCAGGCCAATGGCAACCAGCAGCGCTTCGATCCGTTCTTGGCCAATTCTTTCTTTGTGAATCAGAATTATCTTTCACCGAGCACGGCCTTGCCGCTGACGGTTTTGCCGTTCACGTTTCCCGTATCGGCAAATTTTAAGTTCGCGATGGCGCAACAAGGCACGCTATCGATCGAACGAGAGTTCGGCAAAAGTTACAAATTGGGCGTGACCTACACCTACCTCCACGCCGCGCATCTCAACCGGCCGCGCAACATCAACACAGCCAATCCATCCATCATCATGAAGAATTTTTCGAACGCGGTGCAAGCCGGCCTCGCGGCCGGTACCAGTAGTCCGTTGGGCGTGGCGGTCCCTCAAAGCGGGACCCCGGCGTCGTGTCCGGCGCAGGTCGCGGGCGCCTTCCCTGCGGGCACGCAGTTTGTCAGTTCGCCCAATGGCGGTACTTTGGCTTTGATCGCGCCAATCGCGCTAGCCTATGCGTTTAGCGGACCGAATTGTAGCGGCACGGGCATCGGCTACATCGGCACTCCTGCCATCTTTAATGATTTCCGGCCGACGGGACCAAATCCCACCTTCGGCGAGCTTGGACTGCCCTTTGGCACGCTGCAACAGCTTGCGGGTTTGGCGGGGTTTCCTACAGGACAAGCTGGCGTGGTTGCGCCGTTCAGCGACGTGGAGCAGCAGGAATCCACCGGCACTTCCGTTTACAACGGCGTGACGTTTTCGTTTTCGAAACGCTTTTCGAAGCATGTCCAGTTTCTTTCGAATTACACCTATTCGCACGCGATCGATAACTCCACCGACCTGCAATCGCTGCTTGAGCCGCAGGACAACAGCAATCCGCAGCTCGAACGGGGCAACTCCGATTTTGACCAGCGGCACCGCTGGGTGACGAGCGGGGTCTTCGAAAGCGGCTATCACTGGGGCGATGGCGGGGTGGTCCACAAGGTCTTTGCGGATTTCATTTTGTCGCCCATTATCGAGGTTTCTTCCGGCTTGCCCTTTACCGTTCTTACTGGCACGGATTACAACCTCGACTTCAGCCCGTACACGGACCGTCCGTCGGTGGTCTCGGGCAATACAGCGGGGGCTGTTTCCTCGCCATACTTACCCGGTGTGTACTTCGTTTTGCCGACGACTTGCGCGACAGCATACAACGCCATGCTGGAAGTGCCGCCCAACGGGTGCACGGGCGATCTCGGGCGCAATACTTTCCACCTGCCGTATTTTTTCAGTTGGGACATGCGGCTCTCGCGAAGAATCGCCATGAGCGAACGGATGAGTCTGGATGTGATCGCGGACATGTTCAATTTGCTCAACAAGAATAACGTGGCGAGCGTAAACAACGTCTGCGATCCGGGTTCGCCGAGTACATGCCTGGCGGGACAGCCGACGGCGTCCTATGATGCGCGGCAATTTCAGTTCGCGCTGAAGCTGAACTTCTAGCTGTTGCAAAGTGGAAGAAGTAAGAACACGAAAGACGACGCTTGCCTCTTAGGGGTTGGAATCTGTAGACACCGCGCTAATGGGCTCGGGCAGGCTGTCGACCGGATCGAGCGGTTCAATCTCGCGGGAAGTAGCGATGCCCAGTTCGCGGAATTTTGCCGCGCCGGGCAAGAGTTTTGCATTGAACGAGCGAACGGCCTTCGTATACGCCTCATTGGCCTTTTCAAGACCGCGCCGAACCTCGTTTAAATGATCTGTGAACACGGCCAGCCGATCGTAAAGATCGCGGCCGAGGTCGCTGATGTGCGCAGCGTTCTCGGCAAGCTGTTCCTGCCGCCAACCGTAGGCTACGGCGCGAAGCAGCGCGATCAGCGTGGTGGGGCTCGCGAGCACGACGTGCTTGTTCGTCGAGTCTTCGATCAGCGTGGGGCATTTCTGCAGCGCTGCGCTGAAGAACGATTCACCAGGAACGAACAAAACCACAAATTCCGGCGAGTGCTCGAACTGCTTCCAATATTCACGCGAAGAAAGCTGTTGCACGTGATTGCGGACCAGCCGGGCATGCTCGTTCATCGCAAGGTCGCGGGCGGCCTCGGTTTCCGCCCCGGCCGCCTCGACGAACGCGTGGAGCGGAACCTTGGCGTCGACCACGATACGCGTGCCACCGGGCATGTGGACGATCATGTCCGGCCGGAGGCGTCCATTTTCGCTTTCCATGGAAACCTGCTCGGCGAAATCGCAATGCAAAGTCATCCCGGCCAGTTCCACCGTTCGGCGGAGAGTCAATTCGCCCCAACGCCCGCGAACCTGCGGCTGGCGCAAAGAGTTCGAGAGCATACCCGTTTCTTCACGGAGTTCTTTGCTGGTTTGCGCGAACATCTGCAATTGGGTTCGCAGTTCGCCATATGCTTCGCTCCGCGAAGATTCCACCTGAGTTAGCCGTTCATTTAGCTTTCCCAGCGTGTCTTCCAGCGGGGCGACGAGGCCCTCGATGGCCAGCTTGCGCAGTTCGAGATCGCCGACCGTGTCGCCTCGCAATGTTTCAAACTTGGAATTCGCCAATTCGAGGAATTGCTGCTGACTCTTGCCCAAGGCTTCGGAAGCGATCGATTGAAAAGCCTCGATCAATTGCGAACGGGCCTGATCGAGCAGCTTCTTTTGCTCTTCCATATTTTCGCGGGCTTTTTGCGCGGTAGTTTCGGCGCTCACGCGGCGCTGCTGTTCCTCGGCAAGCCTTTCCTGCAAGACGTCGCGCTCCGTGCGCAATTCCACAGACTGGCGCCGCAACTCCGCCTCGATATCCTGACGGCCGCCGGCCGTCACTTCCAGTTCGCGCACGCGCGCTGCGGTCTGTTCGCGCAGACGCGAACGTCCCCAGGCCCAGGCGAGGGCAAATGCCGCCGCAAAGAGCAGCGCTCCGCCCGCTACGACGATCGCTGCGAATTCAAGTGGATCGGTCTGCATCAACTGGTTCATACCCGCCTCGCGAGGTTTTCCTGAGTGGAAAATACAATTTTAGCACGTCACTGGCAGGGGCCGGAGCCTCGCCATTCCTAGAAGTTACTCTGTTCCACAGGACAGGCTGTCCGGGCGCAGAACCCGCCTCAACTTTGCAAGCCCATCCAGGCATTTTCGAGGTGACGGCCCATGGCCGCCGGCGGGGCTTCGGCAAGCATGCGCTCGAGATCGCCCCGTACGGATTCCACATTTTGTGGATCGGCCCGCAAACGCTCCAGCGCCGCGGCCACCCGAGGCACCCAATCGCCGGAAGCCATTTGAAATGCACTCTGCAATTCAGCCTGTACCTGGCTGGACGCAGCGATCGCCACAGAGTCCGTCACGAGGCGCACGCTGATCGCAATTGCTCCCTCGTGAACACCGCGGAATTTCAAGATGGCAACGTTATCTTTGCCGCCCTTTGTAAACACCTTCTGGAAATTGCCGCCATCGAGCGCCACCACATTTGGCGAAGTGTTCCACACCGCGAGAGCGAGGCGTTCCGCGTCGCCATCTACGTGAATCACGAAATCGTCACGCCGGCCCGGTGTGAGTTGTGGACCGCGACGGTCGGTGCGTATGGCAACGACATCGAGAGGCATGGGTGAGGGTTCCACGCCGGCTACCTTGATCTGCAAGTTCGCCCTTCCGAGAGCGAGGCCGGGGCCTGGAGAGATTTCCAAGGCGAATGGCGAAGCGGCCAGTACAAGGGCAGGCTGGCCATTGATCGCCACCCGATCGAGATCGGCGTCGCCGCGAAAGTTGAAGCCTGTTACCGGGAAGTGTCCGGCGCGTGTGATCACGCGAGGATACTTTGCAATTGCCACTGCTGAAGGTGAATCGCCCGTCGAGGCAATCACCGGAGAGGCAGCCTGCACGGGCGTGCCGGGAACGCTTGCCGTGAGAATGCCGGCGGAAGAACCCGCGACAAAGCGGGCCTCGCCGCCTGCGTTGGTCACGACCCTTGTTCCGGTGGAAAGCTCGACGCTCACGCCCGGAGCGAGACGCCCCTGCGAATCAAGCACGGCGAGCGTGGCAGGCTTATCGGTTGCAAGGCGCGCGGGCAGAACGACTTCGGCAACCGTGGCATGCGCGTCAGCGGCAGAAGGAAACGCCTTGGGAGAATCCTGCGGCGCGGCAAACGTGTTTGAAACAATTGTTACAAGAACCACAGATGCAATGATCGCCGCGAGTGGCGCCGTTGCTTTCGCACCATTGCAGAGCACGGAACGATTGTAGCGTGGCGCGTGGATGCAGCGCCAAGCCTTAGTAATCAAGAAAAGGCGACGTAAGCTTCCGCATGCAAAGAGATGCCATCACCTACTGCGGGGAGCCACTGGCAGTCGTGGACGTCGCCGCACCCGGATTCTTCACGTAAAGATCAAACCAGCGCAGTTTCTCCCACACTACGTGCTCGATGGTCTCGCGAGCGGCATAGCCGTGCGCCTCGAGTGGTAGCGTAACGTAGCGCACGATCCCACCATTGCCTTTGATCGCGCGGTACATCCGCTCGCTTTGGATGGGAAAGGTACCGGAGTTGTTGTCAGCTTCACCATGAATCAGCAGAATCGGCGCCTTGATTTTGTCGGCAAAAAGAAACGGGGACATGTTCAGATAAATTTGCTGCGCCTGCCAAAACGTGCGCTCTTCATTCTGGAAGCCGAAGGGTGTGAGCGTGCGGTTATAGGCGCCACTTTCCGCAATGCCCGCCTTGAACACATCCGAGTGAGCGAGCAAGTTGGCCGTCATAAACGCCCCATAGCTATGACCTCCGACACCGACGCGGTTCGGATCAACCACGCCCATATCCGCGGCTTTGTTGATAGCTGCCTTCGCGTCCGCGACGATCTGGTCTACGTAGGTGTTGTTCACGGTTTCCGGATCGCCCACCACCGGCATGGCCGACACGTCTTCCATCACCACGTAGCCGTCCAAAAGGAAAAAGAGCTCCGAATATCCGCGAATGGTGGTGAAGCGATACGGTGAGCCGGTGATTTCTCCCGCGGCGGCGGCGTTCGCCACTTCACGCGGGTAGGCCCAAAAAGCGGCGGGATAGCGCTGTCCCTGTTTGTAATCCAATGGCAGATAGATTTCCATCGAAAGGTCTACGCCATCCGGGCGCTTGTATTTCACCAACTCTTTATGAATGCTGCGCAGTTGTGGCGTGGGATCGGAGTAATTTGTAAAGCGCCGGACCTGGCTCGTGGAGGCGGTGCGGATGAAATAGTTTGGCGGGTCATCGGGAGTTTCGTGGCGCGTCAAGATCTCCGAACCATTCGGCTTAATAAGCGCGACGGCGATCTCGTAGGTCTTGTCCGGACATTGAAAAATCCTCTCCGCCTGTAATGTTCCCAGGTTGAAGCGGTCTACAAATGGGCGATCACCTTGCGGAGACGCGCCGGCACCTTCCAGGAAAATCGAGCCGTCATTTTCGCGGATGGCCAGATGCCCATTGGCGAGCATGCGCGTGACGGGTGTGCCAGGATTGTTGTAGCGCTCGTCCGTATCGAGGTCCCATAAGAGTTGCGGCGCTTGGCCGGGAGTGTCGGGATGGATCAGAAAGGCGCGAGAGTGATGGGTGGCGCGGCTGGTGTCACGGAGGATCGCAAAATCACCACGTTCGCCCCACGCCACGCCGCCATAGCGCTGGTCGGTTTGCGCAATCTGTTCGGGCTGGCCGGTGAAAGGGGCCTTTAGCCACACGACTTTGTCGCGCGGGCTGATGCCTTTCTTTCGCGTGTTGCCGTCGTCGAGCGCCTCGACCCATACCAGCGTTGCAGGATCGGTTGGGCGCCAAGCGATGCTTCGCGGGCCGGTCTGCACGCCACCAATCGGAACAGTGTCCGCAAGAGGTTGGTCAGCAACCTTGTAAACGGCGCGGCCAGAGCGATCCCAAACTTCGATCGTGCGCGGAAATTCGCTATCCGGCAGCAGGAAGGAGTAATGCCCGTTCTGCCGGTGGATTCGTTCGACGAGAATATGTTCGCCATCCGGAGCGGGATTAGCTGTTGCGAAAAGCGCCGGAGTGCCCACCTGGGTTGCACGACCGCTGGCTAAATCGACGATCTCAAGTTGCGAGCGCGCGTAAAAATCAAACAGGTCTTCATCATGCGAACTCTGCAAAAGATCTTCAAACGTGGGCGCGGGCGTCGCACGGCCCATGCTCTCCTCGATATGAGGACCCCCGGGCACTCTGGTCTCTGCGGGAGGCGCGCCACGGCCGGCGGGAATCGTGCGGCACAGCAGCGTCCGGCTGTTGCCCATCCATTCGCAGGGCGCATTTGCACCGCCGAAGCCGCCCGTGAGAACGGCGTTCAATTTCAAGCCGGCAATCGAATGCGCCGCGCCAGTAGTATCGGCTACCCACAATAGCGTTGCATTTTCCGTGGCCTCGGTAACGATGAAGTGCTTACCGTCCGGCGCCCAGATCGGTGCGCCGAAGTGGCCGGCTTCCGTCAGCGCCACCTTGTGCTCGGCTCCATCCGGCAAATGCCTTACGGCGAAATCCGTGAAGTGCGGAGGATTGTGCGTGCCACCCTGGAGAGGATTGATGCGCAAGCCCGCAAGGCGAAGCATGGGTTGCGCCATGTCCGCGATCGATGGGTAAGGCACCTGGCGATATAGCACGACAAAATCCATCGAAGGATTCACGCTGGCGTTCGGCGTTTGCGGCGCGTTCAGAATATCCAGCACAGCCTTGGGCGGCTTCTGGTAGCCCTGCTGCGCTCTCGCCGACGGCGCGGGCAGCATCGCGATCGACGCGAGAAGGAGATATCCGTAAATTCGATGTGACGCACGACTCCGCAATTTCATGGCAGCCTCCGCGGCGCAGTCTGACACAAGATGATTTGTGAGGGAACCACTCGCTCCTGCTTATTCACAGACGCACCGATGTGTTTTCGGGTTTCGGGAGGGAGTGCGGCGGGAACTTACGAAGGCCGATGCATGAAACCGTAGATCTTGGCGTCCACAAAGAGGCGGAAAAGAGCTGGATCGAGTTCATTGTCGCGGACGGACATCTCAAGGATGTTCAGCGCGCGCTCGGGAGAAACGGCTTTCTTGTAAGGCCGGTCTGACGCCGAGAGCGCATCAAAAATGTCGCAAATCGTCATGATCTTGGCCTGCACCGGGATTTCACTGGCCTTGATGTGGTTGGGATAACCGGTACCGTTGAGCTTTTCGTGATGGGCGCGGGCGATAAAGGGAATTTCGCGGATTTCGCGCGTCCAGGGGATTTGCATCAGAAAATTGAAGCTGTGCACCACGTGGGACTCGATCAGTTCGCGCTCGCCATCGTCCAGACTTCCCTTTGAAATCGAAAGGAAGCGCACCTCTTCGGAAGTGAGTAGCGCATGTTCCCGGCCACGCGGATCGTAGAAGGTGCGCCGCGCAATGTCGTGCAACCGGTCAAAATTCCCTTCCGGCATTACGGTGGGCTCGTTTACGCGAAGCACGAATTCGTAAGCATCGTCCAATTCCGCAAATTTCACGCGCATTTCGCGCTCGATCCGCTCAATTTCCCCGCGCGCCCCATCCGAGCCAAGCCGCATCAGCAAATCGAGCTTTTGGCGCGTGAAGCATGACTCAATTTCCTTGCGCGCATAGTCAAACCGGCTTTGCACGATGGCCAGCTGGGAAGGATAAAGCTTCTTGGCCTTGACCAGCACTTCCTCGCGCACGGCAACCTTGCCGAAATCGTGCAGCAGCGCCGCGTAGCGGATTTCTTTCATCTGTTCGGCGGTGAAACACACGTTCGCATAGGGACCGGTACCGGTGCGGTTTACTATCTCCGCCAGGCCGCAAGTCATGTCCGAAACGCGCTGCGAATGGCCGGAAGTGGTGGGGTCACGTTGCTCGATCGCGGTGATGGAAGCGCGCACGAAGCCTTCAAAGAGTTGCTCGATATCGTGGTAGAGCTTGCTGTTTTCGTAGCTGACCGCGGCCTGCGAAGCGAGCGAGTGCGCCATGCGCAGCACGCGAGGCGGAAACGCCTGTACCTGTTTTGCAACCATCCGAGGACTGGTGAGCTTGACCCGCGGATCGCGCTTGCAATTGATGAGCTGCAATACACCCAGCACTTCACCTTTCCCGTTCCGCATGGGAAGCGTGAGGATCGAGCGCGTGCGATAGCCCAACTCGCGATCGAAGTGATTGTTGAAACGATAGGGCGCCTTGGCGGGAATCCGGTAGGCATCCTGGATATGTAAGGGAGCACCGTGCAGCGCTACAAAACCCGCAATGGATTCTTCTGAAATGGGGAGCGTGATTTCGCGCGTGGGAAAATTCACACTATCGTTTTCGGCCAATTTGAAGCGTAGCGTTCGCTCCGTCTGGCCGTTCGAACTGCCTTCGACGCGCTTTTCTTCCACGACGTAGAGCGAACCGGCGTCGGCGCCGGTGATCTCGCGCGCCTTGCGGAGAATCAGCGCCAGAATGGATTGCACATCGCGCGCCACGGGCAGCGCTATGCCGATGTCGTGTAGCTGCTCCATCTCGCGTTCGGTACGCGCGAGGGTGGCTTGCGAAGCCGCATCTCGCGTTACGAGTTCGATGTTGTGAACCGCGGCAGCCAGGACGCTCTCCACGATTTCTCTTGGCGCTGTCGCCGGCAGGCACATAAACCAGTGCAGCCGGTCCCCATGTTGTGCTGGCCGCAAGGCTCCAAATCCGATCAGGCGAGAGTTTCCTAATTCGGAGATGGCGTGCAACATGGCCGGATCGTCCTTGGTGGGATCCGCCAGGCACAGAATTCGCAGACTTGGCTTCCGGCGCGCTGCCTGGAATTCCTCTACGCTCAGAGGAAGCATGCGCACGGAGTACTTCTTGCGCAGCCATGCTAGCCACGATTTTCGGGGACACTTCGGTGAAACCCAGACCTGCAAGCGCGAGCGCATAGAGGAGTTCGGAAACACCGTCAGTATAGCGAATCGAGGTCGGCGACCCCTCGCTGGCTTCCGTGTGAATTGCCGAATTGCAAACCCTACCCGAAAGGACAGTGTTTCGGCTGACCAAGGCAGCGTCTTGCACGTTGGCGAGCGCTCTGTTAGCCTCCCTCTCCGGCTGCTCCTGGCGCGAGCCCTTCGCGACAGCAAAGTCGCTCTCCGATTTGAAGAATCGGCGAGCATTCCCCCGGACCAGCCCGAGGAAATCTCTTGCGACTGGACGTGGGATCGCGCACCGATGTGGGGCGCGTCCGTGAAAATAACGAAGACGCTTACCTTGTCGTCGAACCGTTGCAGCTTTTCATCGTGTCCGACGGAATGGGCGGCGAGGCACACGGCGAAGTGGCCAGCGCCATGGCCGTGGAAGTGATCGCCGATCATTGTCAGGCGTCCCTTGACGATCCGGGGTTACCCCTTTACGGGGAGCCGCGCCCTGGCCTTTCGCCGCGCACACAACGTCTGGCGAGCGCGCTCTTTTTGGCGAATCGCCGCATTTACGAATCCGCGTTGCATAATCCCGAACAATGGGGCATGGGGGCCACGATCGTGGCGGCCTGGATTGAGGGCCCGCTGCTTTCGATCGCGCACGTCGGAGATAGCCGCATTTATTTACTGCGCGCGGGCTCGCTGCGGCAACTGACCGACGATCATTCTCTGGTAGCCGAACAAGTACGCACGGGCTTGATCTCCAAACAACAAGCAGAAGTGAGCGAGCTGCAGAACGTCCTTACGCGCGCCTTGGGCCCGCATCCTCAAGTGCTGGTGGACGCCGCGGAACACCACATCGAGCCAAACGATGAGGTCCTCCTGTGCTCTGACGGACTCACCCGTATGTTAGACGATGAAGAACTTGCGAGCGTGCTGGCCGGCTCCCCTGAACCACAGCGGGCTGCGGACAAGCTGGTCGAACTCGCCAAAGAAAATGGCGGTACGGACAACATCACGGCAGTGATCGTGCGTGTGCCTGGGCCGTCGGATGGACTGCTGGGAAAGCTCAAGCGCTGGACGCACTCAAGCGGAAAAGACCGCGATCATTCCGACGATACAGGCTGATTGAGGCGGTTCTAAAACGGACAACTTCGTAAAGATCTGCTTTAGCCCGCCGGCCAGTGCATGGGACGTCCACCTAGCACATGCAAGTGCAGGTGAAACACGGTCTGGCCCGCTTCCTCGCCCGTATTGAAAATTGTGCGATGACCAGCTCCGTAACCGCGATCGGAGGCGAGCTTGGCGCCCGCGAGCACGATACGTCCCACCAATTCGGCGTCGGCGGCGCTGGCGTCACTCAGTGACGACACGTGCCTGCGTGGGCAGACGAGTAAATGCATCGGCGCCTGCGGATGAATATCCTCGAACGCGAAAAGTTCGGGATCCTCGTAAACGATACGCGCCGGAATTTCCTTGCGCCCAATCTTGCAGAAGATGCAGTCAGTCATGGCCGCGTATCCCCTCTGGCCGAAATCTTCGACGGCACATCGTCCAGCCGGATCACAAAAGTGCGAAAGCCATCTTCGCCAGAAAGCTTGCGAGCGAATTGCTCGGCGGCGCCTTCCGTTGGCAAATTTCCCACACGTACACGAAAGAAATGCCCGCTCGGTGCGTCGTAATCCTGGATAAACACCGGTTGATAGCGGAGTTCGAGCTGTAATTTTAGCTTCTCCGCATTCGCGCGATCCGAAAATGCGCCAACTTGCACGGTGAAAGCTCCTGCAAGTGACACTGTTCCGGAGATCATTTCGATCCGCACCTGTGCTGTGCCGGGGCCGATCATTCCGAGGGCGCGCGCCGCCGCGGCGGAAAGATCGATTACGCGATCACCTACAAAAGGTCCCCGGTCGATGATACGAACCTCCGTTTGCAATCCGTTGGATAAGTTTGTGACTCGCACCACCGAGTCAAATGGCAGCGTGCGATGGGCGGCGGTCATTTTATTCATGTCGTAAATTTCGCCATCTGCCGCGCGGCGGCCGTGAAATGGGACTCCATACCAGGACGCGACGCCCAGCTCGACATAGACACCTGGGATCATGGGAGGCGGTCCAGGAGCCGGCGGACCCGATGGAGAAACCGACGAATCGCTTGCCCCACCAGGTAACGTCGGCGGCTCTCCCGCCGC
>DATNLT010000100.1:0-2086 GCA_035602725.1 Candidatus Acidiferrales bacterium | reverse complement strand
CCCCGCCGTAAAGACCTGATACAGGTCCACCACCGCGCGGATAGCCTCTTCCTGGCCGACAATCCGCGCACGCAGGGATGCTTCAAATTCCTGTGTGTCATTGCTGCGTAAACAGGGATCCAATTGGGCGCGAGCGCTCATGACCTACCTCTCACCGAAAACTCCTTCGTCCCGGCCGAATACGAAAATGGGCCTCATTAAACTGGTCCAATTTCGTTCCAACGGTCGAGTGCAGGAGCCGGAGTTGCGTAATAATTTCCGAGGCTACGCCCCGGGTTTGAGAAAGATTCAAGACGGGCGGAAACAGATCCGCGAGGTCGAGGTTGAGTGTGCGCAGAGTCGTAAGCAGTTTTTGAACGTGAGCCGAACCCGCGTCGGGAATCTCGGCGCGATTATTCACCTGCTCGCGCAATTTACGCCAGTCCAAAGCCAGTGTAGGGTGCGTACGATTCACCTGGCGCATCACGTCATCGGTGATGCGTGGGCGCTCACCCAGCCGCGCGAGATGCAACTGCTTGATCTTGCCGCCCTCGCGGACGTTGTGCACCAGATAGTAGGCGTTGCCTTTGCGGCGAAGAAATGCCACGAACCGCTCCCCTTTTTCCAGCCTCGCGGCGTAGTGTAGGAATGGGGCACTACACGGTCAATAGACCGGCGATGCTGTAAAATTCTTAGTGAATCCTAATGGTTACCGTACTGAGGGGCAGTTCTGAAGCAGCGTTCTTGCGGATCGCGCATACGAACCTTCTGCAAAAGCTCGCATCTCATGTCTCTCGCCGGTCCCTGGTTCTCCTGATAATTGGATGCGTTCAGGTTGCTTCCGCGATGCACGCGGCAGCGGGACACCGCCGAAATTTCGAAACACTTCGCGCGGGTCGTTCTCGCATCAAGCCGGTGCACGGCGAATGCGCATTTCGAACGATCGCATAGCGCGACCAAGATGAAAAAGAAGCCACCGAAAGACACGGATATTTCGAAACACGGTTGGGCGCGCGTGTACGCTCTCGTGAAAGAAATCCCGCGCGGGCGCGTAATCACGTATGGCGATCTGGCCAAACGCTTACGTCTGCCAGGCGGGGCGCGCACCGCCGGCCGCGCGATGGCCGCGTGCCCGTCAGGTCACGGCATTCCCTGGCAGCGCGTTGTGGGCGGTAAAGGCCGTCTGTTGATCCGGGAACCGGTGGCGGCGCTGCAGCGGCGTCTGCTCGAAAGCGAAGGCGTGCGATTCGCCGGCAGCCGCGTGGATTTCGAACGCCACGCCTGGCGCGGCAAAAACTTGGGTGCCCGGCGGAGGTCGCGCCCGGGCGCGTGACTGTGTTATAGATAAGATTCCAATCGTGAATACCGCGATCATCGAAGTTCACAATCTCACCAAGCGATATGGAAACGTAGAGGCCCTGCGCGGCGTTACTTTCGAAGTCGCGGAAGGTGAAGTCTTTGGCCTCTTGGGCCCCAACGGCGCCGGCAAGACCAGCACCATCGAAATCCTGGAAGGTTTGCGCCAGCCTACCGGAGGGATCGTTTCCGTCTGTGGCATGCAGCCACTTCTGGGCGGGAACGCTTACAAGCAATTGATCGGCGGCGTGTTGCAGTCCACTTCCCTGCCCGAAAAAATCCGCGTGATCGAGGCGCTCGATCTTTTTGCCAGTTTTTACCAGAAGCATCGTTCGCCAGACGACTTGCTCAAGCGCTTTGGCCTCACCGAGAAGCGCACCGCGCTCTATTCCCAACTTTCCGGTGGCCAGAAGCAGCGGCTCGCCCTCGCCATGGCGCTCGTTAATGAGCCGCGCGTGCTCTTTCTGGACGAGCCCACCGCCGGGCTCGATCCGCAGGTGCGCCGCGAAATCTACGACATCATCGAAGAACTCAAGCGCGAGAAGAAAACCATCGTCATGACCACGCACTACATCGAGGAAGCCGAGCGCCTCTGCGATCGCGTTGCCATCGTCGATCACGGCAAAGTCATCGCCCTCGGCACTCCGCAAGAATTAAAAAACCGCTCGGGCGACAAAACCCGTATCGAAGTCCAACTCGCACGCCCCGAATCCCCGGAAACACTTCGCGCGCTCGACGGCGTCACCGACTG
>DATNLT010000064.1:0-11321 GCA_035602725.1 Candidatus Acidiferrales bacterium | reverse complement strand
GGCGACCAGTTTGCGCGATTCCTCGAGCACCGGCATGCCGGGAAAAAGCGAAGCGGTGTGTCCGTCGGGGCCCAAGCCAAGGAGAATCAAGTCAAAGCGCGGAACTCCGTAGACGTCCAGCGGCAAGGTATCCCGAAGCTGTTGTGCGTATTCACCGGCGGCCGCATCAAGATCAGGGCGATCCGCGGGCATTCGAAACACATTCGTGCTGGGAATGGTTATGGCGTCCAGAAGGGCGGTCTTGGCCATTCCGTAATTGCTATCGGGATGATCGGGCGGGACGCAGCGCTCGTCACTCCAAAATAGTTTGACGCGATCCCAGTCGACCTCACGCTGGAATTCCGGTGACGCCAGCAAGCGATACATTTCCTTGGGCGTACTCCCTCCGGAAAGGGCGACGCAAAACGATTCACGTTCGCTGAGCGCGTCGAGCGTATCGGCGACGAAACGCTCGGCGGCCGCGCGCGCGACATCGGCGGGCTGCGGAAAAACGAGAACGCCCGGAAGAATCTCACGCGGAGCGGGAGTGAAAGCCATTTCAGGTATTGCGCCAGTGGCGGCCGTCATGCTCGATCAATTCATCGGCCTCACGCGGTCCCCAACTGCCCGCGGCATAATTCGGAAAATTGCGCGGAGGCAAGGCGGTCCAAACGTCGAGCACAGGTTGCACCACATTCCAGGCGATTTCGACAGTATCAGCGCGCTGGAAAAGCGTGGCGTCCCCGATCATGCAATCGTAAAGCAGGCGCTCGTAACCGGTGCTGGGTTCGGTTTTGAAATAATCCTCGTAGCGAAAATCCATGTTGACGGATTCCAAGCGGACGATCGGTCCCGGAATCTTAGCCATGAACTGCAGCGAGATGCCCTCTTTGGGCTGGATGTGCAAGATGAGCTGATTCGGCGAAAGCTTCTCCGCGGAAGTCTTGCGGAAAAGCATAAACGGCACGCGGCGATACTGAATGACGACTTCGGTGATGCGGTCTTTCAGGCGCTTCCCGGTGCGAATGTAAAAGGGCACGTCAGCCCAGCGCCAATTCTCCAAGAGCAACTTCATAGCGACGAACGTTTCGGTGGCGGAATGCGGGTTGACGCGTTCTTCCGAGCGATACCCCGGCACGCGCTTTCCGTCTTGCAGACCCGGACCGTATTGTCCGCGAACGGCGCGATTGAGCACCTCCTGTTCGGTCATGGGCGGGATGGCGCGAAGCACCTTGGTTTGTTCGTCGCGAACGACGTTCGCGTCAAAGGAACTGGGCGGCTCCATGGCCATCAAGGAGATGAGCTGGAAGATGTGGTTGGGGACCATGTCGCGCAAGGCACCCGCCTCATCGTAATAGCCGCCACGCATTTCCACACCCACCTGTTCGGCGACGGTAATCTGCACATGGTCAATGTAGCGGCGATTCCAGGTCGGCTCAAAAATGCCATTGGCAAAACGCAAGGCCAGAATGTTCTGGACGGTTTCTTTCCCGAGATAATGGTCGATCCGATAGATCTGATCTTCGCGCAATTCCTGCTGGATTTCGCGATTCAGCGCTTTCGCCGAGGCAAGGTCACGGCCAAACGGCTTTTCTATGATCACGCGTCGCCAGCGGCCTTCGGACTCGTCTACCAGACCGGCTTTGCTCAATTGCGCGATTACTACGCTGAAGAATTCGGGAGCAACGGCAAGATAGTGCAGAAAATTGCCGCCAGTGCCATGCTCCTGGTCAATTTTCAGGAGCTGTTCCTTGAACTGGCCGAATGCGGCAGCATCGTTGAAGTCGCCGCCGAAATAATAGATACGGCTCAGTAGCCAATCTCGCGTCTTGGGATCGAGGTGCTCGGAGAGAAATTCCTGGAGGGCGTCTCCCATCTGCTTGCGAAAATCCTCGTTGCTGTAAGCGGTTCGGCTAAAACCGAGAATGGCAAATTTCTCCGGCAGCAAGTGTTCCTGCGCGAGGTTGTAGAGGGCCGGAAAAAGCTTTCGCTTGGTCAGGTCGCCGCCGGCGCCAAACACAACCATCAAACAAGGGCCGCTCGGCTGGCCAGGGGCGATGCGCTCGCTTTCATTCTCCACGTCTGTCTGAGTAACCTGCACGGCCATATCGGAAGCTCCTTGAGAATGCCGCTGATTCTATCGCACGTTTATGGATCGTCGGGCGAACGTTCGTCTGCGCGGATTCCCGTTACGATTTTCCCGCGGCCAACTCAATATGCCCGCCGAACTTCTGACGCATCGCCGAAAGGATCTTTTCCGCGAACGTGTGCTGTTGGCGCGAGCGGAAACGCGCGTAGAGCGACGCCGTAATGACTTCCGCAGGAACCGCTTCGGCCACCGCGGCTTCCACCGTCCAGCGCCCTTCACCGGAATCCGCTACATCGCCGGTGTATTCAGAGAGCGCAGGATTCTCGGTCAACGCCATAGCCGTAAGATCGAGAAGCCAGGAGCTGATTACGCTGCCGCGGCGCCAAACTTCGGCGACATTTTCCAGCTTTAGGTCGTAGCGAATGTCCTCGGGTAATTCCGTTGAAGTGGCATTCTTCAAGATATCAAAGCCTTCGGCGTAAGCCTGCATAACGCCATATTCGATGCCGTTGTGAATCATCTTCACGAAGTGACCGGAGCCCGATGGACCGCAGTGGATGTAGCCCTCTTCGGCTGTGCCGCCGAGCTGTTCGCGTCCAGGTGTTCGCGGAATGTCGCCGCGCCCCGGAGCCAGCGCCTTGAAAATCGGATCGAGACGCTTTACGGCTTCGTCCGGGCCGCCGATCATCATGCAATAACCACGCTCGAGGCCCCACACGCCGCCGCTGGTGCCGACGTCGACATAATGAATGCTCTTGGGCGCGAGCATTTTCGCGCGGCGCACGTCATCCTTGAAAAAGGAATTGCCGCCGTCAATCAGGACGTCGCCAGCTTGCATTTTGTCGGCGAGGGATTTTACCGTTTGTTCGGTTGGCTCCCCGGCCGGCACCATGATCCAGATCGCGCGAGGCGCCTTGAGCTTGGAAACAAAATCATCGAGCGATGAGGAGCCGGTGGCGCCCTCAGAGGCCAGTTTCTCCACATTCGCGGCGGTGAGATCGCTAACCACGCACTGATGTCCACCGCGCATCAACCGGCGCACCATGTTGCCGCCCATCCGCCCCAGACCAACCATGCCGAGTTGCATAACCTTTTGCTCCTTTGAAGCCAACCGCGCACTTACCACCCGACGCATTAACTTCTTACGGTCACTTCCTGAAAATTGCGACGGCGCCGTCCGTTTCTAATCGGCTCGCAGCGCTTCTTTCACGGCGCTCAAGAGAGCGGTGAGTCCTGCGGCAACATCCTTTCCGAGGTGCACGCGAAGCGCGCGGCGCCCGCGTTCGGCCAGAATCTGGAAATCGCCGCGAGCTTGAGCCGCCTTGACGACGCCGAACGTGTATTTCTGCCTGGGCACAGGGATGTCTGCGGCATCATCGCAGGTGATTTGCAAGAAGACGCCGGTGTTGGGACCGCCCTTGTACGCTTGACCGGTGGAGTGCAGGAAGCGGGGGCCGAATCCGAGGCAAGTCGCGACCTTTTTGGCGTCGCGCACGGCCAGCCGGATGGTCTGCAACGCCCGCTCGTGCGCATCATTCATTTCGATGTATCCGAGCACGGCAAAATAATCGCCGCCTTCCAAACGGGAGAGATGAGACCGCAAGTAGCCAGCCAAGGAAGGCGAATCACCAACATCTCGCTGCAAGTTTTCTGCATTCTGCGGATCGGCAAACAACTTCACGCCACCGCCTTCAAAAATCGGCTTCTCGGCGGGCAACGCACCGGCCTTCTCATATTCCGAAGTTAGCTTGCGCGTTTCATTCTTGCTGGCTTCCACGTCCGGCTGGTTAAACGCATTGATGCCGAGAATCGACCCGGCCACGGCAGTGGCCATTTCCCAGCGGAAAAATTCCTGCCCAAGATCGCAAATATCGTTTACGGGAATTTGGACTACGGGTTGGCCCGCCTTCTCGAGCTCTTCGATGGCAGCGTCTTGCGCGGCAGCCGGCGCATCATTCAGGCGAAGGTATACGAACACACGGTCATTGCCATAAACGGAAGGAGCGCCCAGCGTTTCCCGATCGACAGGGATCAAGCCCTTCCCTTGTTTGCCCGTGGATTCGGCAAGTAATTGCTCGAGCCAAGCGCCGAGATCGGAAATACCAGGCGAGGTGATGAGCGTCACTTTATCCCGGCCGTGCTTGGCAAGCACTCCAAGGACCGCGCCGAGTTGCACGCCAGGATTTCCATCGGCGAGGACCGAAGCGTCGCAGGCGTGCACCATTTCCGACGCGCGATCGAGAAAGTGCTTCACGTCTATGCCCTGAATCGCAGCGGGAATCATCCCGAAGTTTGAGAGTGCAGAGTACCGGCCGCCGATGCTGGGGACGCCCATCGCAACTTGCCGGAAGTGCTGAGATTTAGCCACCTGCTCGAGCTGCGAACCGGGATCGGTGACGGCAATAAAGCGGTCGCCAGGATCCTTTCCGCCCAGCGCTTGCTTAGCACGCTCGTAAAAATATTGGTGAAAGATGTTGGGCTCGAGCGTCGTGCCGGATTTGCTCGAGACGATGAAAACCGTCTTGCTGAGGTCAAGTTTCTTCTCGATCGCGCGAATCTGGGCGGGGTCGGTGGAGTCCAGGACAAACATTTCCGGAAAGCCCTCGATATGCCCGAAGGTCAGTTTCATAACTTCCGGACACAAGCTCGATCCGCCCATGCCCAGCAATAAGGCGTGCGTAAAGCCGCCCTTTTTGATCTGCTCGGCGAGAGATTTGAATTGCTCTGCGTTGGCGATCTGCTTATCCACAATATCCAGCCAGCCAAGCCATTGGCCTTCGTCCGTTCCAGTCCAAAGGGAAGCATCCCGCGCCCAAAGCTTGCGGACTTTTCCGGACATGGTCCAATCATCGACCATGGATTTGACGGCGCCTTCCATTTCGGCGGACAAGCTCTGCGTTTGACGGTGAACCTGCGGCGGAACGGGGCGCGTACGATTCTTGCCGATGGCCTCAAGAAGTTGCTCAAACGCATCGGCAAAAAGCTTCACGCCTTCGTCGAGCACCTGGGCCGTGATTTGTTTCAGCGAGATGCCGGCGCGCTCGAGATTTTCGAGAGTGGCCTTGGCCCCGGGAATATCTTTATCGATCGTCAGCGCGGCGTTGCCATGATCCTTAAACGCGTCAATGGTGGCTGGTGGCATAGTGTCCACCGTGTCCGCACCGATGAGTTCCTCCACGTATAAAACATCCCGGTAGGCGGGGTTTTTCGTCGAGGTGCTGGCCCACAGCAATCTTTGAGTCTGCGCCCCTTTGGCCCGCAATTTTTCCCAACGCGAGCCGCTAAATTCCTCCTTATAAAACTGATAGGCCAAACGAGCGTTCGCAATGGCAACCTTGCCTAGAAGGCCTTTCAAGTTTGCCTGTTGCTGGTTGTCAGAGGTGGCCTTGATCTTTTCGCCGATCAGCTTGTCCGCGAGCGTGTCAATCCGGCTTACGAAAAAGCTAGCGACGCTGGCGACCCGGCTAACGTCATTGCCTGAGGAGGCGCGTTTCTCAAGCCCGGCGAGAAACGCTTCGGCTACGTTTTCATAGGCTTCCTGTGCGAACAGGAGTGTTACGTTGATGTTGATGCCCTCACTGATCAATTGTTCGATGGCGGGCACGCCTTCCACCGTGCCAGGCACTTTGATCATCACGTTTTCTCGACCCACCTCCTTCCAGAGGCGCCGCGCTTCCGCCACGGTACCCTCCGTGTCATGCGCCAGGAGCGGCGAGACTTCCATACTGATGTAGCCGTCGTGCCGCTGCGTCCTATCGTAGACCGGGCGCAGAATATCCGCAGCATCCTGAATATCGCGCACGGCAAGCGCCTCAAAAATCTCGGCGGCGCTCAGGCTATGCTCGGCCTCGTCTCTTTGCGCCTCGAGCTGGGCGATAAAGTCAGCGTAGTCGGTACTCCCGGAGATAGCCTTTTCAAAAATCGAGGGATTCGAAGTGACTCCAGACAAACCCTCTTCGTCCACCATGCGCTTCAATTCGCCAGTGGTGATCAACTTTCGCCGGATGTAATCGAGCCAGACGGATTGTCCCAACGCTTCGAGGGCCTTTAGGCGGTTGCCGCCGGCCGCGGCATCTCCCATGGTGGTTTGAGCGGGAGTCGTCATTTCACGGATTCCTTTCCCGGCGTGAGCCGGCTTGCAAATTCCTCTTCCATCTTTCGAATCTTTCCCAGGCGGCGCACGTGGCGGGTTTCCCCTGTAAATTGCGCTTTGAGCCAGATATCCACTAATTCGCGCGCCACCGCTGAACCGATTACGCGAGCGCCCAAGGCCAACATATTCAGATTGTCGTGTTCGACGGATTGGTGCGCGGAATACGAATCATGGCAAATACAACAGCGAATCCCTGGAATTTTATTGGCAGCGACGGCCGCGCCGACACCGCTGCCGCAAACGATCACACCGCGGTCGGCACGCTGCTCGCTCACAGCCAAGCCCACGGCCTCCGCATAATCGGGATAGTCCACAGGTGCATCGCTATTGGTGCCCAAGTCCTGTACCTGATGGCCCGCCTGCGCCAACAAGGTGGCAAGATCAGACTTCATTTCGAAACCTTCGTGATCGGAGGCGATGGCAATGCGCACGTTGGCACCCGGCAGCGTCACGGAGGCAAACCTAAGGTCTGCTCCGAGACCTAGACATTATCCTACAAACGTTGGATGTCGCGCTGAAAGATGGGTCGCATAACGCCGCTAAACAGCGGACCTGCGAAAGTTGACCGGAGAGGTCCGTCACGTCCGTCCGCCGCAACAAATCGTCCCTGATAGGGTACTCTTTAGAAATGCGAGAAATCGCAACAGGAACGAGCCTAATTGACCTCATATTCCTCGGCTACCCGGAGGCGATTGGCCTATGCCTCCTCGAAAGTGGCGGCGAACTTGCCTTAGTGGATTGCGGTCCCTCGAATTGTCTGCCGACGTTGCGAAAGGAACTAGCGGGGCGGGGCCTTTCGGTTCGCGATCTCACTTTAATTTTGCTGACGCATATTCATTTGGACCACGCCGGCGCCGCCGGGAGCCTCGTGCGCGAAAATCCCAAGCTGCGCGTTTACGTTCACGAGAAAGGCGCGCCGCATTTGGCCGATCCAGCCAAACTATTACGCAGCGCGGAGCGTCTTTATCACGGCGAAATGCAGACTCTCTTCGGCGACTTTCTCGCGGTGCCCCAGGAAAATATTCGTTCGCTGGCGGGCGGCGAGACGCTGCAGCTTGGTCCGCGCAAAATCGAAGTGGTATACACGCCCGGCCACGCGTCGCACCACGTCAGCTACTTTGACCAATCCACCGGCATCGCGTTTACCGGCGATACTACTGGCCTGCGCTATCCTGGGTTGCCCTTCGTAGCGCCGCTCACCCCACCGCCGGATATTGATCTCGACGCCTGGAAGCACAGCCTCGCCGAGATCAGCCGGCTCAAGCCAGCGAGACTTTGTTTGACGCATTTCGGTCCCGCCGAACCGGTGCAAGGACATCTCGATCAAGTTTGGGAGGGTCTGCAAAGATGGGCCGAGTTCGCCGCGCATATTCTAAGATGCGAACCGGACGAGCGGTCGCAGCTTCCGGCTTTCCTGCGGCGCGCCAATCAAGATTTCGAGCAGCACATGCCTCCCGAAGACGTAAAGCGCTATGCCATGGGTTCTAATCCCACGCTCAGTTGGTTTGGGCTCTCGCGCTATTGGACGAAACGCGCGGCTGCAAATTCGGCCACGCAGGGGGCCTCCTGAGCCTGCAGATTCGCGTCGGCGCCAATTGGCTCCATTGAGCACAACCGGGCCCTGCGCTCTGGCCCAGATTCCACACTTCTGCTAAAATGTATGTGTTGAATTGCACCTGACGGTCCGGGGAGCTTCTTCCGAGCTGCCCTTTCCTCAGCAGCATTCTTGTTTGCGCGCCTTCTCTCGCATACCAGGATTTGCACTGAGATTTTCCGCGCCTGAATGGCGCCTTTGGCATAACTATGAGCATGGAAATCCGGAATATCGCGATCATTGCGCACGTTGACCACGGCAAGACCACTCTGGTGGACGCCATGCTGCGCCAGAGCGGAATCTTTCGCGCGAACCAGGAACTGGTGGAGCGCGTGATGGACTCGAACGATCTCGAGCGCGAACGCGGCATCACGATCCTGGCAAAGAACACCGCTCTATTTTTTCACGATACGAAGATCAACATCGTGGACACGCCGGGCCACAGCGACTTCGGCGGCGAAGTCGAGCGGGCGCTACGCATGGTGGATGGCGTGCTTCTTCTGGTGGACGCGAGCGAAGGGCCGCTGCCGCAAACGCGGTACGTCCTGCAAAAGGCTCTTTCGGCAAAGCTACCTCCAATTGTTGTCCTAAATAAAATCGATCGTCCCGACGCCCGCACCAAGGCCGTGCTAGACGAAATCTACGATCTCTTCATCGATCTCGATGCCAGCGAAGACCAGCTCGATTTTCCGGTGATCTACACCAACGCACGAGAAGGCGTCGCGCACCGCGAACTGGGTGATCCGTCAAAGGACCTCCAGCCGCTCTTTGAAGCCATTGTGAAATCCATTCCCGCGCCAAAGAGCGATCCCGAAGCCACGTTGCAAGTGCAGGTGATGAATCTCGACTACAGCGATTATCTGGGCCGCATTGCGATTGGCCGCGTCTTTAACGGCACACTGGTACGCGGCGAAGAAGTCGGCATCAGCAAGCTCGACGGCACTTTGCTTCCCACACGAATTACAAAACTCTTCACGTTCCGTGGACTTGCGCGCGACGAAGCCGAAGCCGTCCACGCCGGCGATATCGCTGCGATAGCCGGCGTCGAAGGCATTCAGATCGGCGAGTGCCTCACGAGCCTGGCCACACCCACGCCGCTCGAGCCGCTCATGATTGACGAGCCAACGCTCGCAATGATTTTTACGGTCAATAACGGACCATTATCGGGCCGCGAAGGCAAGCTGGTGACGTCGCGCAACCTGCGCGATCGCCTGCAAAAGGAATTGCTGACGAACGTAAGCATTCGCGTGGAGGATACGGACACGCCGGAGTCCTTCCGCGTGCTGGGACGCGGCGAATTGCAGCTTGCGATCCTGATCGAAACCATGCGGCGCGAGGGTTTTGAGCTAATGGTCGGGAAGCCGGAAATCGTGGTACGCACCGTGAAGGGCGTGAAGCAAGAACCCGTGGAACGCCTCGTAGTTGACGTGCCGGAGACTTTTATCGGGGTGATCCTGCAAACGCTCGGTACCCGCAAGGGCGAAATGATCAAGACAAGCCAGCACAGCGGTCACGGGTCCGGGCGCGTGCGCATGGAATTTCGCATTCCGGCGCGCGGCCTGATCGGGCTACGAGGGCTTTTGCTCACGGAAACGCGTGGCACCGCGATTCTACATTCTCTTTTCGATGGCTGGATGGACTACGCCGGCGATATGGCGTTGCGTCCTACCGGGGCGCTCGTGGCGGACCGCCCCGGTCCGACCACGGCATTTGCGCTTTGGAACATCCAAGAGCGCGGCGAACTCTTCATCGGACCTGGGATCGAAGTCTACGAAGGCATGATCGTTGGCGAAAACACTCGTGAAGAAGATATGGACGTGAATATCACGAAGGAAAAGAAGCTGACCAACATGCGCTCATCTACCGCGGACGAAGCAATCCGCCTGATTCCCCACCGCGTGTTGAGCCTCGAACAGGCCATCGAATTCATCGCCGATGATGAATTTGTGGAAATAACGCCGAAATCCATTCGTCTCCGCAAGAAAGTGCTGCAACAGGGCCGGCGCCCGCGCCGATGGCAGGAAATCCGCGCCAGCCAGGAAATCGGGCGGTAACCTCCCTGAAGCCGTAATTACAAGCTGGCCGCTTTTCCCTCAGACCTATTTCAGGGGCGTGGGACGCAGCGCTATGCGCTGGCTGTGAGCTCCATGCCGGCGTATACTCCTCAAAATCTCTCTTTAATATTCGGAGGATCCCGCTGAACGACGACCTGCACAGCCTGCAAGGTACGTGGTACATAGTGTCCCTCGAACTTGAAGGACAGATGATTCCAGCCGGCATGCTCGGCAGCGCCCGAATCGTCATTCAACAAGATAAGTTTGTCTCGCTGGCGATGGGCGCTACTTATGAAGGGACGATTGAAATCGACGCCGGTCAATCGCCCAAGACATTCAACCTGCATTTCACGGCTGGTCCCGAAGCGGGTAACACGTCTCCCGGCATTTATGAACTCGATGGTGAGAACTGGAAGATCTGCCTCGCGCTACGCGGCGACAATCGGCCGCAGGGCTTTGCAACCGCTCCTGGCAGCGGCCATGCGTGCGAAATATTGAAGCGGCAAACCACGCAGTAAAATCACTGTGCAGAAGATTTCCCTCAACTCTTGCGGTTCGGACGAAACGGCGTGACGGCGGCGAGATGCTGCCGGGCTTCCTTGGCCCAGGGGCTTTTCGGATCGAGATCGAGGTAGCGCTGCCAGTGCTGCCGCGCTTCGGTGATTTCGCCAAGCTTCTCGCAGACAAATGCCAGATTGTAGTGAGCGTCCGCAGACCGCTCATTCAGTGCGATAGCCCGGCGGAGGTGGGTGCGCGCTTCACCGAGTTCGCCGAGCGCTTCGAGTACGCTGCCGAGATTGTAATGCGCGAGGGCATTTGTAGGTTCCGAGGCAGCAGCCCGGCGGAAACACTCCGCCGCTTCGGCCAAGCTTCCCTGCTCGTAGTGCAGCGTCCCGAGATTCATCCAGGCATGGACGTGATCGGGATCGGCTTCGAGAACGCGTTCGTAGGCTTCAATGGCAGCCACTTGCGGGGTGCCGGGCGAATCGAGCCGCAAGGCAGCCGCAAATAAGTCCTCCGCGCCCGTGCGAGGCCGCACCTGCACCACGCTGCTTAGCTCGCGGGTCTCGAAATTCAGCACGAGTTGCCCGGTAATCGGCTCGACGCGCGAACCATTTTGTTCTACCACCACTTGGCGGCCATTGGAAAGAATGCGCAACTCGTTTAGCGGTGAGTTCACTTCAGAAAGCTGCTTGCGCAACGCCGCAAGTGACCGCTGCAAGCGATTCGCGGGAATTCCTTTTTCAATGAGCTGTTTCGCCGTGCGGAGGCTGATAAGATCGCGGAAATCGTAGGACTTATCGGGGCTGCCCTTTCGCGGTGGAACAAATTCGAGCCGTTCCCAATAGGCCAGTTGCTTCGCGCTCACTTTTAGAATGCGCTGGATATCGGCACGGCTGAATCGCTCGCTGGTGGACATGCCGGACTAACCCGCGGCTTTTTTGCCGCCTT
>DATNLT010000061.1:0-97297 GCA_035602725.1 Candidatus Acidiferrales bacterium | reverse complement strand
GTAGTCGCCGTAGAGCGACACATACTGCCGCGAACCGACGTTGTCGAGCGGATTTTAACGTTGCTGAGGTTCCTCGAAGCCAGTCATCAGGGCCCCGAGCCGAACGCTACAGGATACAAAGGCTTCTACTATCACTTCCTCGACATGCAGACGGGTGTCCGGGCCGCGCAATGCGAGCTCTCCACGGTTGATACCGCGATATTGATGGCGAGCATCCTGACTGCAGCCAGCTATTTCACTGGGACGAGCAGCAAGGAAATTGAGCTACGGAAACTTGCCGAAACTCTTTACCGCCGCACGGATTGGCAATGGGCTCTTGATAGGGGGACGACGATCTCCCACGGTTGGACTCCCGAGTCGGGGTTTCTTCCGTACCGATGGGATAAGGGCTACAGCGAAGCCATCATCTTGTACGTGCTTGCTTTGGGGTCCCCGACGTTTCCTATCGAGCCGCAGGGCTATGAAGACTGGATTTCGACCTTTGAATGGAAGAAAGTCTACGATATAGAGTATTTGTACGCCGGCTCGCTGTTCATTCATCAGATGTCTCATCTTTGGATCGATTTTCGCGGCATACACGACAACTTCAACAGGAAGGTCGGAATCGATTATTTCGAAAACAGCCGGCGAGCGACATACGTTCACAGGCAGTACGGAATTGAAAATCCACTTCGGTTTTCTCACTACAATGAATTTGTGTGGGGCCTCACGGCAAGCGACGGACCTGGACCTGCAGTTTTAGAGGTGGACGGCGTACAAAGACAATTTTTCGGCTACGAAGCCCGAGGCGCTCCTTTTGGTCCAGATGACGGCACCATTTCCCCCTGGGCAGTAGCGACGTCCCTTCCGTTCGCGCCCGAAATTGTCATTCCGACGATTCGTCACATCATCGAACGTCTTGAGGCTCTGGGCCGCAGCCCTTATGGATTGGTGGCCAGCTACAATCCGACCTATCCTGTCACCAACGCGAATCTGCACGCGTGGGTTTCTCCCTGGATATTCGGATTGAACGAAGGTCCGATCCTCATGATGATTGAAAATTATCAGTCTGAGCTTATTTGGAAGACGATTCGGCGTTGCCCTTATATCGTAAAGGGACTTCAGCGAGCTGGTTTTCGCGGAGGATGGCTCGAGCGCTGAAGCGCTTCTCTTCTCGTCACTTCAGCGCACACCCGCTTTGAAATGGAACTTCGGCGTCGTCGCCACGGGCAATGTATTCCTACGCAATATCGCCCAGCAATTCGCGCTGGCGCGCTAAGCGCGTTTTGCGATCTTCTGCGAAACGCTGAATGCCGGAAAGAATCGATGCCTGATCTAAGTGGGCCTCGGCAATCACGTCCGCTTCCCGGCCGCCGCTCAACCAGTGATTGCCCTGATCGGCGGTAAGAGAATATTCGTCCGTGAGAGGGCCGACATCGCGAATGGGCCAAACGCGGCGTGTGCCGGTGGTGATCACCATCAAGTCCAAGAGGGCTGCGGGAGGCAGTACCATTCGGCGGTAGCTCTCGGGCTGCCGATCGAACAAATCTTCGCTCACGGCGGAAATGATCTTCACGTTGATTCCGTGCTCATCCAGGTGCGGCAGCTCTTTCACGGTATTCATAGTCGCGCTGGCGCCATGGACGATCACGTAGCCCTGGCGAGGCCGGTCCGGGGCAAAATCGCGAATCACATAAAGTCCCTTGGCTGCAGCGTTCAGGTCCGTATCGGCAAACCGGCTGCGGTCGGCCACCGCAAAATCGGGCCGCGCCACCTCAATGATGATGATGCCGACCTTGGATTCGCGCGCAGCAATCTCCGCCGCGGCAAAGTACCCTGGCGCAACATCGTTGTAGTCCCAGAAATTCAAGCGGATGGTTTGCCCGCGCGGAAAGAGCTTCCATACTTCTGGGGCAAAAATGCCGAAGTGCGTCCGCGCATCCGCCGCCGTTTCCGGTCCGGAATGCGCTGCCAAAATGTGAAGCACGCCCATGCGAAACTTGCTGTCCTGATTCTGTTGGCTCCATACGCGAGCGGGGGTGTACATCAGCGGAGTAAACGCGCCATACGTGCCGCTGAGTGCCCACACTCCTGCAAACTTAGCGGGATCGACCGAGGCACTCTGGCTCACAAGCCCAATCGCAGTAGAGACGTTCCCCGCTTCCTGAATGCCAGCCTTCAGGCGCGTACCCAGCGGGTTCGTTTCCGGATCGTAATGACCCCACAAACTGCCGTGCTCAACGTTGATCGACTCGGACAGATCGGCGGCTATGGTAAAGAAGCGGTTATCGGTCACATAGTTTAGCCACTTGATGATTTCCGAAATGGCCCGCCTCGCTCCCGCGACCTCTCCAGGTTTGCGAAACAGCGTAACCCCTACTTCCTTCTGCTTTCCCGAAATTGGATTCGTTACCGAAAGCTTCTGCGGATCGCGCGGCAAATTTGCGACTTGCAAGCGCTCGTCGAGAAAGGGATCTCGCCGAACATCGATGCGGAGGCGAACCTCGTCCTTCACACGATCGCCGATCTCTACCAGCCGGTCGGCCAGCCAGTCCCCCAAACCGTTGCGGTCGAGCACCGACATCACAACGTCAATGTTCGTTTTAAACTGGATCAGCTGCTCCCTGGTATCCGCCACAGGCCCTTGCCGGATTCCGTTGAACTCGACGCCGTAGGAGCGCTCAAAAGTCTTTGCGAGCGCGACAAAATAGTCCGAATTCATTTTGAACGCGTAGGGATGGCTGGCGTAGCCAACCACCTGGGGGCCGTAATGCGGGATCTCTCCCTGGATCGCGGTGGGCCAGTAACCCTTGGTGGTCCTGCCAATGGCAATCATGGGGCGCCGATCGGCCGGGTCCCAGTCCTCCATGGTTTTCAGCGTCGTTACGATCTGCCCATAATCCTCGCCATCATCCATGGTGAACACGTTCCAGCCGTACGAAGTCCACTGATCTTTGAGCCTGTAGGCGTCATATTTTTCGCGAATCACGCCGCCAATCAGCGAATCGTCGATGCCGCTGTTGTTATTCGATAAGAGAATCCGCAAGCGCTTGCCGACTTGCAGTGCGAGCGCCTGTGTCTTCAACTCCTGGGCATGGCCCTCGGTCATAGCAAATTCGCCTTCGAAGGCGATCACCTTGGGGGAGCTTGGGGCACCGACGAAATCCCAGAATGCGGCTTTCCCCGCCGCTGAGGCGATGCCAATACCCGAAGGGCCACCATTCACATCGTTCGTGAGATCTGTGGATTCGGCATGACCCGCCAAAGAGCGAATGCCACGCTTCTTGGCTTGGGCAAACAGCGGATGATCTTCCAACCCCAAGCTTTGCAACAGCGTTTTGAGCGCACCCGCGCCTCTACGGAAACCAAGGGCATCGACCGGCAACATGGCAACCTCAGGATCCACTTTGTAACGCGGATCGCCGGTCATCTCGAACTTCCGCGCCAGGGCCTGACCCATAATCATCCACAGGGCATAGCAGGTCGGAATACAATGGCCACCGGCCAGCATGAATTTATCCCCATAAGGATGCTTTGGGCGGCGATAATCGTAGCGCAGACCGCCTAGCTCCGGTCCGGCGAGGTGCACGGCGACGTTATACGGGGTGTAGGCGAGAGGCCCGCCGAAATGGCCTGTTTGTGCATAATTCCCGAGCAGGACGAGGGTCATGCAGGTCATGTACCCGATGTCCTCCATATGGCGGTCATGGGCCACGGGAAGGGGAGAAATGGGCGATGACTGTGCCTCAATGGTCTTTGGCAAACTTAGCTCCACGGACGGTCGATCGGATCGCGTGGATTCTACCATATCGTCATCTGCGTCCGATTTCCACCAGACCGCAGCTTGTCGTTGCAGATTGCGTTCCGCGATATTCCTGCGAACGTGGAACAAGGAGGCGGCTAACTCGATGTTCCCGAGAAGGATGTCTTGGCGGGAGGGGGTGAAAGTCCTATTGTGTCGGTCTGCGGGGACAACTGGGCTCCAGCCAACCTCAATGGCCATCTTTAGGGGTCGAAGTAGGGGCGGTGAAACGAAGAAAGCCCAGAACTGCCCAACCTGAAAGGCGGGAGTATGCTTACAAGGCGCGAAACCATTTTGATTCAGGGGCCGGATGCGCAGACGCTGCAAAGGCTACAGGAGCTTTTGCATTCGGCAGGCTATGACGTTCTGTCTGCCGCCACACAGGAGGAGGGCTTCACGATCGTTCAGAACGGCGGCGTGGACCTATTCCTTCTTTCGGCCGACCTTTCGGATTTGCAATGTTGCAACGCTCTCGCGGAGGTCAAGGGGCTGGCCACCACGGCCAGCACACGCGTGATCTTGCTCACGCATGGCGAGGGCGTGGAACGCGCCCGTGGACTCGATCTCGGCGCCGACGATGTTCTTTCTCCCCAATGGGACGCGGCGGAATTGCTGGCGCGCGTGCGCGTGCAGCTCCGTGGGAAGCGCGCCTACGACGAATTACGAGAAAAGACGCGCCTGGCGGAGGAAGGGCAGGAGATCGCGCAAACGGCGTTTCAAGCCTTGGCGGTAACGGAGAAGATGACGCGCGACGCCATCACGCTGAATCGAGCTCTGAAGATCGGTGTTGCTTCCCTCATCTCCGTTGCTGTCGTTATTGCGGGCGTTTTTCTGCTGTACTCGCGGCGCGCGGACAAGGAGACAAAACGCGCGTATTCCGTCATCGCCCAGCTTGAACACGGCGTCAACCGGCAGGAGGAACTCGTATCGGAAACCCGAAAGATGCGCGCGGATTTGCAGGAAACGGACACGGTTCTGCAAAAGGAATTGCTCCAAAAGCAGACCGAGGAGTTGCGGCAGAAGATTTCGAACGGAGATGGCGGAGACATCTCCGGTTTGAGAAAGCAACTGGAAGAAACAACGGGCCGGTTGAAGCGTGTAGTGAGCGAGTCCGACGCCGCGGAACAGGTGATTCGATCTTATGCACCAAGCGTGTGCCTGCTGCATGTATCCGTGGGGTTCAATGATAAGGACTCGGGACGGCGCCTGCGCTATGCAGGGATCAATCCGGATGGCGGGCCGCTGAAAGACAGCGATGGCAAACCCGTTTATACATTTGAGGGACGCGCGCCGGAAGTGCGAGCCGATTTCTTCGGCACGGGATTCCTTGTCGGGGAAGGTAAAATCCTGACGAATCATCACGTGGTGCAACCCTGGTGGAAGAATGACGAGCTCAGTTCAGCCGTCCAGCAGGGACTAGTGCCGGTAATCGCGGAGATGACGGCGTATTTCCCCGATGCGCCTTCGGGCGTCTCCGTGGGAATCACGCAAATTTCCGAGGTGGCGGATCTTTCGCTCCTTCACGGCGATCTTTCCGGTCTCAATCGCCCGATTTTGAAGATGGAGAGCCGAAAGGACGCGGCAATCAGCGGACAACCGGTGATTTCTGTTGGCTATGCCACCGGAATCAGCGCCATTCTGGCCCGAGCAGGAGAGGAAACCGTGGATGACATCGTGAAAATGTCCGGGGGTGATCCCGCAACGATCGCTGGCGAGCTTTTGCGGCGCAAACTGATCCGGCCTCTTGTAACGCAAGGACATATCGGCGACGTACTCGACGACAAGATTGTCTACGATGCGCAGACAACGTCGGGAGGGTCAGGAGGACCGTTGATCAACCGAGACGGAAAAGTGATTGGTGTGACGTTCGCGGTGGTCAAAGGTTTCGGTGGTTCCAATTTCGGAGTGCCGATTCGCTATGCGGACCCGCTGCTCAGAATCCAGTAGCGGAGGTGAGAATCTCACCGCTCAAGAAATTAAGAAATGAGTTTGGGTCAGGCCCAAGCTTATCGCTCGAATGGAATATCTGCAGACGAACACATAACTGAGAGTTATGATTCGCAACCGCAGTCAGCGAGTGATTTGGTGGACGTGACCGGGATCGAACCGGTGACCCCCTGCTTGCAAAGCAGGTGCTCTCCCAGCTGAGCTACACGCCCACAGCAGAAGCTTTGCTTGATTTTAAAGCATTTGCCACCATTCGCAAGGTCCGAGAATCCATTCGTTGCCCTCTACTGTGTCAGAACTGTGTCAAACCCCGACCGCGAGAGCGTCTCCTTGAAAGGACATCTCATTGGCTTGGAGCGATTGATCTTTGCCAATACTTCTCATCTAATCGGCAACTTCATTTGACAATACTTCTTGCACGCTTGAGAGTTTTCTGCCGGGGCCTCTGTATGACCCACTCGTTCGCTACACCGCCAAATATATCGAACCCGCCGAGGCAAAATTCGGCCTGCGCCCTGGCTAGACAAAGGTTGCCGGGAATAGTCTCCCAGACTAGGATAATCCCCCTCGATACCGCCGCTGCAAGAGTTCGCGGTCAAGGAGATTCCCTTGAGGCTCAGTGACGGACTCGGCCGCACTTTCCTTCTGGCCGGGACCTTGTTGTGCGGAGCGGCCGCATCCGTTGGGCAGACTCAAACCACAACTAGTTCGAGCGGTGCTGGGCAAGCCACCCCAGGGGTGCAGGCAGCAAACCCGTTCGCCGGCAGCGTGCCGGCCCAGCCTGTTCCAGGCGTCCTACCGATTTCATTGCTTGACGCAATTGATCGCGGATTGAAGCAAAATCTCGGGCTGCTGCTTTCCAATGCGGATACTCAATCGGCGCGCGGGCAGCGCTGGGAACAACTGAGCGCGCTTCTGCCGCACGTAAGCGCGGAACCCTACGTGGACGTCTCGAAGATCAATCTCACCGAGCTTGGTTTTCTGCTTCATATCCCAGGCGTCAATATCCCGTCTACTGTGGGGCCGTACTCTTATTTCGACGCGCGCGTGAGCGTGTCCCAATCGCTGTTTGATTGGAAGTCCATTAGTGGCGCGCGGGCGGCGAGTGAGAGCGTGAAATCCTCTGAGTACTCTTACAAAGATGCGCGCGATCTGGTGGTGCTCGTCGTCGGTGTCAATTACTTGCAGGCCATTGCCGACGAGGCGCGCATCGAAACGGCGGAAGCACAAGTTAAGACAGCCCAGGCCCTATACAACCAGGCGTCGGATCAGGTGACGGCGGGAACGTCACCGGCGATTGATGCGCTTCGAACGAAAGTAGAGCTGCAGACGCGGCAACAACTCCTCATTCAAGCGAGGAATGACTTGGCGATCCAGAAGCTCACGGTAGCGCGCGCGATCGGGTTGGCCCCCGGACAGCAATTCGAGCTCACCGACAAGTCGCCCTACCAACCACTCGAAGGCATTTCGGTAGAAGAAGCACTGAAACGCGCCTATTCCTCGCGTTCGGACTACCAGGCGGCAATGGCGGAGGAGCGGGCCGCGGAATTTGTGAGGAAGGCCGCGGTAGCCGGGTATTTCCCATCGGTTTCGTTTAATGCTGACCTCGGGGCCGGCGCGTTGCACCCTTCGACGGCAACGCAAGTGTTTGACGTGCGCGGAACTTTGACCATCCCCATCTTCACGGGTGGCAGTGTCCACGGCGACATCTTGCAAGCTGATGCGAGGCTCAAGCAGAGCCGCGAACGCCTGGAGAATTTGCGGGCGCAAATTGACTCGGACGTCCGTACGGCGCTCTTCAACCTGGAATCCTCGTCCGAACTCGTGGCTGTGGCCCGCAGCAATATCGAACTGGCTGAACAGACGCTGACCCAGTCGCGCGATCGTTTCACCGCCGGAGTTGCCGATTCCGTTGAAGTGGTGCAATCCCAAGAGGCGCTTGCGAGCGCCCACGAACAGTACATCACAAGTTTGTATAACCACGACAGCGCGAAGATTTCCCTGGCCCGCGCCCTTGGCTTGGCGGAAGAGGGCGTCAAAGAATACTTCAAAGGAAGATAGACGATGCCCGAAGAGAATCCAGCCGGTTCAGCACCCGAGGCAAAAGGCGAATCCATGGCGGACTCGCCGTCCTTCTCCAGCACGCCGCCCGTAGCTGCTCCGCCGCCGCGAGCTGTGCGTTCGAAGCGTCGCAGAAATATTCTGATTATCGTCGTGCTGTCGGTCGTGCTTGTCGGTGGAGGCGCGTTGTTGTGGCGCCATCTAAGCAGCTACGAATCGACTGACGACGCTCAGGTCGACGTGCATCTCTATCCGGTAAGCGCACGTGTTTCCGGCTATGTGACTAAAGTGAATGTGGGCGACAACCAGTATGTGCAAAAAGGCGCCGTGTTGGTCGAGGTTGATCCGAAAGATTTCGAGGTCGCGGTGGCTCAGGCCCAAGCCAATCTCGCGAGCGCCGAGGCAACCGCGCAGTCACTGAATACGATTGTGCCGGTCACAACGGTAAGTACCGCAAGCCAATTGAAGGTCACCACGTCGGACGTCGCAAACTCCAACGCGGGGATCATTGCCGCGGAGAAGCAAGAGGCTGCAGCCCACGCGCAATTGGAACAGGCCGAGGCGAACGATGTGAAGGCGCAAGACGACCTCCGCCGCTACAAGCTGCTGGTGGATAAGCAGGAAGTCGCCGCGCAAGTTTACGATCAGGCACTGGCGGCCGCCAAGGCCAGTACAGCTTCGATCGCTGCCGCCGCCGCAAATGAGGCCGCTGCGCAGCAGTTCGTGCAACAAGCCCGCAGCCGTTTGGCGGGATCGGAGGCGAATCAGCGATACGCGGAAACTGCCCCGCAACAAATATCGTCAACCAGGGACCGTGCGCGTGCCGCGCTCGCTGACGTGGAGCAAAAACGTGCGGCCCTCGAGCAGGCTCAATTAAACCTGCAGTACACCAAGATTGTTGCGCCGGTGAGCGGCGAGGTAAACAAGAGCGTGGTGGTTGGGATGAACGTTGAAGCGGGCCAGCAGTTGCTCACCGTCGTGCCGCTCGACGAAGTCTGGATCACTGCCAATTTCAAAGAGACACAGCTCAGACATATGCAGCCCGGACAGAGGGCCAAAATTCACGTGGATTCCAGCGACCGGACGTTCAAAGGACGCGTGGACAGCATCGCGGGAGCCACGGGACCGCTCTTTAGTTTGCTTCCGCCGGAGAACGCTACAGGCAATTACGTGAAGATCGTCCAGAGGATTCCCGTAAAGATCGTCCTTGATCCGGGCGAGAACCAGGACCACCAGCTTCGGCCGGGTATGAACGTCGTACCCGACGTGTATCTCCAATGAGTTCGGTTGCTCTTGCCATTGACCAGGACGTTTGGCGGCCGCAGTACAACCCGTGGCTGATTGCCGTGGTTGTGGCGCTGGCTGCCTTCATGGAGGTGCTTGACACCAGCATCGCCAACGTTGCGTTGCCATATATGGCCGGCAATCTGGGCGCGAGCAACGATCAAAGCACGTGGGTCCTGACTTCCTATCTGGTTTCGAATGCCATCGTTTTACCGATCAGCGGCTGGCTCGCAGGTGCCTTCGGGCGCAAGCGCTTTTTCATGACCTGTTTGGGCGTGTTTACCGTGAGCTCCCTGTTGTGCGCGGTGGCGCCGAGTCTCGGCCTTCTCCTCCTCTTTCGCGTGCTGCAGGGTGCGGGCGGCGGGGGCCTGCAACCGATGGCGCAGGCGATTCTTGCGGATACCTTTCCGCCTGAAAAGCGCGGCCTGGCATTCGCGCTGTACGGCATCACCGCCATTATGGCCCCGACGATCGGACCGACGTTGGGCGGGTGGATTACTTTCAACTATTCCTGGCGGTGGATCTTTCTTATCAACCTGCCGGTAGGACTGGGCACGTGGTTTCTTGTCCGGCGCTTTGTCGAGGATCCACCCTATTTGCGGCTGCGCAGGTCGGCTGGCGTTAAGCTGGACTACATTGGCATCGCTCTTCTGACTCTGGGGATTGGAGCCTTACAGATTCTGCTCGACAAGGGGCAGGAAGACGATTGGTTTGGATCGCATTTCATTACCATCTTGGTTGTGGTTGCGGCGGTGTGCCTGATCTCTCTGGTGATTTGGGAATGGTTTCAGAAGGCGCCGATCATTGACGTTCGCATGTTTAAGAGCTTTAACTTCGCCAGTTCGAATCTGATGATGTTCACATTGGGGATTTTGCTGTTCAGCAGCCTGGTTCTGATGCCGCAGTTCCTCCAGACACTCTTGGGATACACCTCCGAACTAGCCGGGCTCGCGCTTTCGGCCGGGGGGCTTGTCTTGCTATTTGAGATGCCTGTCATGGGCCAATTAACCACGAAGATTCAGGCGCGCTATCTCATTGCCTTCGGCTGGTTGGCGTTATCCATCGCCATGTTCTATTCCACGAAGCGAATTGATTTGCAGATCAGTTTCCACGCCGCCGTGTTGCTGCGAATCGACCAGGTCATCGGTTTAGGCTTCCTATTCGTGCCCATCACGCTCGTGGCTTACATTGGGATCGCGCCTGAGAAGAATAATGCGGTAGCCGGCATCGTCAATTTCATGCGCAACATGGGAAGCAGCGTGGGAACCTCGTTGGTCACCACGTTGATTGCGCGCCGCTCGCAATTCCATCAGACCCGGCTGGTCGAATTCGCTCGGCCAGACAATCCCAATTTCCAGAATTCGGCGAACGGGTTGGCGGACCGTTTGGCCCATTCGGGATTAGGCGCGCATGAAGCGCACGCGCGGGCTGTTGCCACGATTTACCGGGGCGTGCAAGCGCAGGCGGCAACCCTGGCCTACGTTGATACCTTCATGGTTCTTGCCATCGGCGCCGCAATCATGTTCTGCCTGGCGTTTGTTTTGAAGAAAAATGATCCGGGTGGGGGCGGAAGAGTGGCGGTGGAGTAGACCTATATGATTAACATCGTTACGATCGAACGGGAGTACGGAAGCGGTGGTGGTGAAATCGCCCAGCGGCTTGCGACGAAGTTAGGTTGGAAGCTTTGGGATCAGTTGCTTACCGAGGAAATCGCGCGGCTTGCGAACTGTCCCAAGGCCGTCGTCGAGGTTCGGGAAGAACGGACCGACCCGCTCTATTACCGGCTGTTCAAGTCCTTCCTGCGCGGGAGCTATGAAGGCAGCCTCAACGCGCACAAGCTCAACGTGGTGGATAGCGAAAGCATTCTGAAGACCACGGAGCGGGTCGTTCAACACGCCGCGAAGACCGGCAATTGCGTCATCGTTGGAAGGGGATCGCAGCACTTTCTCCGGAACCGTCCCAATACGCTGCGAGTATTTCTTTACGCCCCCAGGGAAGCCAAGATTCGGCGCCTCTTGGCCCGGGGCAAGAGTGAGAAAGAAGCCCAGGAGCTCGTAGACACGGTGGATGTTGAACGCGCCGACTTCATTGCCAAGTACTTCAAAGTGGAGTGGCCGAGCCGGGAGGTCTATCACGCGATGATGAACACCGCGATCGGCGACGATGCCGTCGTTCGCGTGATTCTGGATTTCATGCAGGTCGCGGACGCCAAGGTTACCGCTTAGGCGCAAAAGCACACCGTAGGCTTGGCTCACGCACTCATTGTCAAATCGCGAGGACTTCTAGACGATGGCGTCAGACGACTTAGGTTGTCGCATGGCGGCTGCGCTCCTCCGCATGGATGAAGTGGCGCGTCTTTGGAGGCTCAAGCGCGAGCTCGAGGACTCGTTTTTCAATCTTGCTGTCGGCCACTGTAAACCGAGCGTGTTGCCGCTCGTGTTCCGCCCAGGAATCAACCAGAAAAGTTTCGAAATAGCGCCCCGGAATTGCAGCATCGTAGAAAACGCTCCAACTTGATGCCCCATCCCGTCTCCGGATTCGCTGATACTTGTATATGGCATCGAGGAACTCGTGTGCCTTGGCGGGGTCAACGCTGTACTCGACCGTGACCAGCACAGGTCCCTCTTCGGGCGATGGCTCAGCAAACATAGCGGGCATCTTCCAATGATCCCATACCTCCAGCAACGGCGTAGAGGCCGGTAGGGGCGATAAGAACTGCAGGAACACGCAGGCACCGATCCCAATTCCCGAAATCAGCAACGCAGTGTGTGAGTTGCTCCGCTCGGCGGCAAGACCCCACAACGCGCTGCCGGCCGCGAATGCACCTTGGTACACGAGAAGGTAAACGGCCGATACCCTCGCGCGTACCCAATCTGGAGCAAGTGTCTGCACGAGCGTGTTGAAGATGGACATGAAGATCGTCCACGCCACGCCTGCGAGGAAGCCCAAAAGGTAGAGAGTCCAGAGCCGATGTGACGACGCGATACCGATCATCGCCCCAGCGAAAATCGTGGTGGCGATGGCGACAAGCCGTTCGACGGAAAACACGCTTCGCGTCCGCTGCAACACAATCGCGCCGATCACCGCGCCTGACCCGAAGACACCGAGGAGCAGCCCGTACACGAGCGCACTCCCGCTTAGTCCTTTGGCGATCGCAGGGAGCAGCGCCCAAAAAGCGCTCGCGAAGAACATGACACATACGGATCGGAAGAGCAGAGCGCGAATCTGCGGCGAGTAGCGGACATACCGCAACGCGGCCTCGGTAGCGCCTGCCAATTTTTCGGCGGGCAAACAGCTTGTTCTGGCCTTTCGCTTCCAGCGGGCGATCACGCCGATCACCCCGAGAAAGGAAAGAGCGTTCAGGACAAAAGCTGCACCGACTCCGATTGCGCCCACAATCACACCGGCCAATCCCGGACCGACGGCGCGGGCTAGATTAAACTCGATTCCATTTAACGCGAGCGCGGGCGCCAAGTCTTCCCTGGTTACAAGCTCAGGAAAAATCGCAATCCACGAAGGGGATTCAACCGCATCTCCCGCCGATAGCGCGAACGTAAGCAGTAGCAACAGCCATGGCGTGATCAGGCCGGCAAAGGTGGCCACCGCGAGCAGAGTCGCTACTCCTAGCATCCATGATTCTGTTACGAGTATCAGCTTACGGCGATCAACGATGTCGCCGATGGACCCTGCCGGCAAGGCTAGGATGAAAAAGGGCAGCGCGGAGGCCGTTTGGATCAGAGCGATGTAGAGCGGCCGGCTCGTCAGCGAAGTCATCAGCCACGCTGCGCCCACCGTCTGCATGAACGTGCCGACATCCGATATCAGGTCGGCGGCAAGCAGGTTACGAAAAGTCTTGAAATGAAGCGGCCTCCAAGGGCTTGGCGGCCGGAGAGGTTGGTTTTCGCCGGGAGACATGCTGCCCCTAACCGATCGAGTCTCAGCTCGCAGCGTTTACTTATACCTGAAGATCAACGAATCGCACTACGGTATCAGGTGAACGCAGCTTGTCCTTCGTTCGCAAAGGAAGCATCCCGAGCCATGCAGATAAAGGTCATCTGGAAAGCTTTCGGGCGTGGCAACGAAATGTGATATGTGGAGGGTGCCACAAAGAGGAGAAACGCATCATGAAATTTTTGGACGCCTCAATTTGGGAAGGCAAGATTTTCAACGGAACATGGATAACCGCGCCCGTTTCCGCCACCATCGTTGAGCCGGCAACAGGTGAGCCACTTGGCCAGGCCGGTTTTGGCGACGTTGCAGCGGTCGATGCTCTCGCGGCGGTAGATGCGGCGGCCCAGCCGCAATGGGGTGACGCTGCGCCCGAGGTCCGCGCGGGAGTAATACGTCAGGCCGCGCGCACGCTCGCAGATCATACCGCGGAAATCGCGGAGTGGATCGTGCGCGAAACTGGATCAGTACAGGGGAAGGCTGATTTCGAAATTGGCTTGGCGCTCGCCGAGCTCCATCAAGCGGCTGCTCTCGTAACGCAACCGATAGGTCACGTCCTGCCTGCTGCAGTGCCGGACCGTCTGAATCTTGCTATTCGTGTGCCTTTTGGTGTTGTTGGCGTGATTGCACCATGGAATTTTCCGCTCATTCTGGGCATGAGGTCCGTCGCTCCAGCGCTGGCTGTCGGCAATGCCGTGGTCTTGAAGCCGGACCCCCAGACTCCGGTGTCGGGTGGCGTCGTGATCGCCCGTCTGTTTCAGGAAGCTGGTCTGCCGGCGGGATTGCTCTCTGTAATTCCAGGTGGTGCCGACGTGGGCGAGGCGGTGGTTACGAACCCGCGCGTCAGAATGGTGACTTTTACGGGTTCTTCCGCGGTAGGCCGGCGGGTTGGGGAATTGGCCGGCCGCCATTTAAAGCGAGCAGCCCTCGAGCTTGGCGGCAATAACGCCATGATCGTGCTCGACGACTGCGATATTGACGCGGCAAGTTCGGCAGGCGCCTGGGGATCGTTTCTGCATCAAGGGCAAATTTGCATGACCACCGGCCGGCACATCGTGATGCGCAGCGTCGCAGAGCGTTATGCCGCGGCTTTGGCCGAACGAGCGCAGCGTCTTCCCGTCGGCGATCCCTTTCGCAATAAACAGGTAGCTTTGGGACCCATCATTAATGCGCGTCAGATCGAAAAGATCCATCGCATCGTTACTGAGACGGTCGGCGCCGGAGCGAAGGTGCGAGCTGGTGGCACTTACGAAAAACAGTTCTATCAACCTACTGTCCTTACCGAGGTAACACCCGAGATGCCCGCTTTCCGGGAAGAAATCTTCGGGCCGGTCGCCCCAATCACCATTGTAGAAGATGAAAACGAAGCGGTACGCGTGGCCAATGCCACCGAATACGGTCTGGTTGCCGCCGTGCGCACCGGCTCGCTCACTCGGGGCATGGCGATAGCACGCCGCCTGAAGACGGGCATGGTCCACGTCAACGACCAGACCGTGAACAATCTCTCCTACGCACCGTTCGGAGGTACGGGCGCGTCAGGCAATGGCTTCCGTTTTGGCAGTCTCTCCAACGGGGAGGAATTTACGGAATTGCGTTGGATTACCGCTGGTGACCAACAGTTAAGTTATCCGTTCTAGGGCAATTAGCAGCCCGAAAGTGTGCTTCCGATATGAGCTTTTCTCTGCTAAACTTAACGCTCAAGAAAAGACATTCTTCGCAGGGAGTTCCGATGGCTCAACGATGTGAATTGTGCGGAAAGGGTCCGCACTTCGGCAACGTAATCAGTCACGCCAATAATACCCGGCGCCGCAGGTGGAATCCGAATTTGCGCCGCGTGCGCGCGTTGGTCAATGGTTCGCGTCAACGGCTTCGCGTCTGCACTTCCTGCATCCGTTCCGGCCGCGTTCAGAAGGCTGCCTAATTTCCCGCGCTTCACGATTTCGAGGGACGTCCCCGGTGCGAGTCCGCTTTGCCGTGGGCGTCATGGCTTTGCCGCTGCTCTTTGTTCAGGGGTGTAAGAAGCAGCAGGCCCCGGAACCCGACGTTTGGGCGGTTGTCAATAATCATGAGATCAAGCGCGACGAAGTCGAGCGTTACTATCGCAGCGCTGCCGCGTCGCAGACCACTCCTCCCTCGAACGAAGAATCTCTTTCTCTCAAACTGAACGTCCTCGATCAGCTCATCAACAACGAGATCCTGCTGCAGATCGCTCAAAAAGAAAATTTGTTGGCGACGGACGGCGAAGTTGAAGACAAATTTACCGAGGCCAAGAGCCCCTACACCGAGGAAGAATTTCAGCGGCAATTAAAAGACCGCGGCCTCACGATGGACGACTTCAAACAGGATATTCGCCGTACCCTCTCCATTCAGAAACTGATTAACCGTGAGGTCGTCAACAAGATCGACATTACCGATCAGGACGTCACGGATTATTTCAATCAGAATCGGGCGCAATTCAACGTTGCGGAAACGCAGTATCGCATCGCGCAGATTATCGTTACGCCGCACAAGGATCCGCAGATCCGCAATCGCAAGAATGATGATGCCACCACCGAAGCGGAAGCCAAAACCAAGACTGCCGCGCTCCTCAAGAGACTGAACGACGGCGAAGATTTCTCGCAACTCGCCATGGATTACTCCGAAGATCCCACCACCGCTTCCACCGGTGGCGACGTCGGTTATATTCCTGAATCGTCTCTTGATAAGACCGATCCGGCCTTGAAGAAGGCTGTTCTCTCGCTCAAAGCCGGGCAAATCAGCGGCGTGATTCAATTGCATGACGGGTATTACATCCTGAAGCTCCTGGCGCGGGAAGCGCCGGGTCAGCGCGAACTTTCCGATCCCACGGTCCAGCAATCGATTCGTGACACGTTGCGCCAGCGAAAAGAGCAGCTTCTTCGCGTCGCGTATTTAACGGTCGCCCGCGAGAATGCCAAGGTCACCAACTATCTGGCGCAGCAAGTGCTCGAGTCTTCCGGAAAGTTGCCTGCCGCTTCGGTGCAGCCCGTGGCACATTAACTGCAGCTCGCGGCTAGACGATTGCCGCCAACACTTCACCCGCATTGACGGCCTGACCTTCGCGAGTCATCAATCGCTCCACCGTTCCGCCCTTCGGCGAACGGATCTCATTTTGCATTTTCATCGCTTCGATCACAAAGAGACCCTGGCCTGCGTCCACCTTCGCACCCTGCGCAACCAGCATGCGCACGATCTTGCCCGGCATCGGCGCAACAATCTCCAACCTCCCCTCGGCTTCCACCATCCCGGCACGGCGCCGGTGCCAGGCGCGCGGGTCCGTAATCGCGAAAGCAAGCTCTTCTTCGCCGGCGATTGCTTTGATCCGGTCCTGCGCTTCCTCAATTCGCACGTCGAAGGCCCGCCCGTCAATCAGTACGGAATAGACGCCGGACGAGGTCTCAACAGCGTCCACCTCGATCGCTCGGCCATCCAGGGCGATGCGCAACCGATTGCCCGCTCGAGTGGCGTCTATTTCGAGAGGTTTTTTGCCGCCCGCGTATATTTCCAGCTTCATCGTGAGCTACCGCTCCAGCGAACGGTCATTCAGTTCGCGGCCGTGTGCCTCCCGGCGATTGCCTGGCGCATTGGGCAGGACCGCGTCTGTTTTACGGTGGTCCATGTGCCATGCGACTGCCGCTGCAAGCGCCGCATCGTGTGTTGTCGAATCAACCGCTTTCGGAAGGCGTTCTTTCAATAGCCACTGATCCAACCACCGCGTATGGATTGCGCCACGGATGAAATCGGGATCGGCCAGGATCCGCCGAAAGAGCCCAACGTTCGTCTTGATGCCGGTGATCGAATATTCATCGAGCGCCCGGTTCATCCGTGCGATTGCCGCACCACGATCCTCCGCCCAGACGATCAGCTTGCCCAGCAGCGGATCGTAGTCCATGGGTACTGTCCAGCCTTCATAAACTCCCTCGTCCAGGCGCACTCCTGGACCCGATGGCGCGCGTCGCGAAATGATCTTGCCGGGGCACGGGAAAAAATGATTGTCCGGATCCTCCGCATAAAGCCGGCACTCAATCGCGTGCCCGCGCGGATGAATTTCCTGCCATTGAAACGAAAGCGGCTCCCCGGCCGCCACGCGAATTTGCAGCTTCACCAAGTCGAGGCCCGTAACTGCTTCCGTCACCGGGTGTTCCACTTGTAACCGCGTGTTCACCTCAAGAAAGTAAAAATTGCGCGCTTCGTCTACCAGGAACTCCACAGTGCCTGCGTTGTAGTAGCCCGCCTCGCGCGCCAGCTGGACCGCCGCCGCCCCCATCTTCTTGCGCAGCGCTCCGTCCACAAATGGGGAAGGGGATTCCTCGATCACCTTTTGATGCCGCCGCTGCACCGAGCACTCGCGCTCCCCAAGCGAGACGATATTCCCGTGCTGATCGCCGAACACTTGAATCTCAATGTGCCGCGGCCGCTCCAGATACTTCTCGATATAAAGGCTCGCGTCGCCGAACGCGTTCATTGCTTCGGACGCGGCCTCGCGCCACGCGGATTCAAGTTCCGCGACGCTCTGGATCACGCGCATTCCTTTGCCGCCCCCGCCCGCGACTGCTTTCACCAGCACCGGGAAGCCAATTTCGCTCGCAATGCGCCGCGCTTGTTCGGACGTCTGCACTGCTACAACCGTGCCTGGCACCGTTGGCACGCCGGCGCGCTGCGCGAGTTGCCGGCCCGCGGTCTTTGCGCCCAGACGTTCCATCGCCTCAGCCGTTGGCCCGATAAACGTGACGCCGCTTTCCGCGCACGCCCGCGGCAGTGCGGGATTCTCCGCCAGAAAGCCGTATCCCGGATGCAGCGCATCGCAGCCGGCCCGGCGCGCCACATCCATCAGTTTGTCAATCCGAAGATAGCTTTCTCGCGAAGGCGCTGGACCAATCGCATACGCCTCATCCGCCATCCGCACGTGCGGACTCGCGCGATCGGGCTCGCTGAACACCGCCGCGTTCGCAATTCCCATTTCGCGGCACGCGCGGATCACACGCACCGCAATTTCGCCCCGATTCGCGATCAGGATTTTTTTAAACATGAGGTAATTCCGCGCAAGATTCCAGCGGGCTTACTCTGCCTGTTCCGTTCGCGCCACAAGAAGCCGCAAGCTTACAGCGGTATGTTGCCATGTTTCTTGCGGGGGTTCGTGTCGCGCTTGTTTTCGAGCGACCGCAATGTGGTAATCAGTTTGTGGCGCGTCTGAGCAGGCTCGATGATCGCGTCAATATAGCCCCGCTCCGCTGCCACATATGGATTTGCAAAGCGTTCCCGAAACTCCGCGATCTTTTCCTTCCGCAAGCGCTCGCGGTCGGCTTCTGGAGCGCGGTCGATTTCGCGTTTGTAGACGATGTTGACTGCGCCCTCGGGACCCATCACCGCGATTTCCGCTGTCGGCCACGCAAAATTCGCATCCGTGCGGATATGCTTGCTGGACATAACGCAGTATGCGCCGCCATACGCCTTGCGCGTAATCACGGTGATCTTGGGAACGGTCGCCTCCGCGAACGCAAACAGCAGCTTCGCACCGTGCCGGATGATGCCACCAAATTCCTGCTGGGTGCCAGGAAGAAATCCCGGCACGTCTTCAAACGTCACCAGAGGGATATTGAAAGCGTCGCAGAACCGTACGAAGCGCGCCCCTTTTACCGAAGCGTTGATATCCAGCACGCCCGCCAGAAATGCCGGCTGGTTGGCTACGATTCCCACGGGCCGCCCGTCGAGTCTCGCGAATCCCACCACCAGGTTTTGCGCGAAATGTTCCTGGACTTCGAAGAAGTAGCCGTCGTCCACGATGCGGTGAATCACATCCTTTATGTCGTAAGGCTGCATTGCGTCTTCCGGTACCATATGGTCCAGCGATTCATCGGTGCGCTCGGGTGGATCGGCGCTTCGCAATACTGGCGGATCTTCGAGGTTGTTCGAGGGGAGAAAACCGATCAACTCGCGGATCATCGCCAGACATTCGCGGTCGTCCCGCGCGGCAAAATGCGCCACGCCGCTCTTGGCGTTGTGCGTCATCGCGCCGCCCAACTCCTGCTTGGTCACTTCTTCGTGCGTCACCGTCTTGATCACGTCCGGACCGGTTACGAACATGTAAGACGCGCTGAGCGTCATAAAGATGAAATCGGTGATCGCCGGAGAATATACGGCCCCGCCCGCGCACGGCCCCATGATGGCGCTGATTTGCGGGATCACGCCGCTCGAAAGCGTGTTGCGCAGGAAAATATCGGCGTAGCCCGCGAGCGACATCACGCCTTCCTGGATGCGCGCGCCGCCGGAATCATTCAAGCCGATCACGGGCGCGCCCGCCCGCAGCGCCAGATCCATGATTTTGCAAACTTTTTGCGCGTTCGCTTCCGAAAGCGAGCCGCCAAACACCGTGAAGTCCTGCGCAAAGACGTAAATCAGTCTCCCGCCGATCCGCCCGAAACCCGTGACGAATCCGTCCCCGGCTGGCCGCTGACTTTCCATGCCGAAATCCGTCGAGCGGTGCCGCACGAATTTATCGAGTTCCTCGAAGCTGCCCTCATCGCAGAGCAGATCGATGCGTTCGCGCGCCGTCAGCTTTCCCGCTTTGTGCTCGCGTTCCCGGCGCTCCGCGCCTCCGCCGGCCTCTGCTTCGGCATCCAGTTGGCGCAAACGCTCGATCTTGTCTTGGTGGGTCAAGTCTAGAAAATCACTCGGCTAGTGCTGCAGCTTCAATCCCGTTGGACCGATATATTCCGATTGCGGCCGGATCAGCCGGTCTTCTGCATGCTGCTCGATCACGTGCGCGCACCACCCGGCGGTCCGGCCGCATGCGAACATTGCCACAAATTGTTTCGGCTCGAGCCCTAAGGTCTGCAGCACGAGCGCCGTGTAAAACTCCACATTCGTCCGCAACGTCCGCCCGGGCTTCACATCGGCCAGCACGCGCAAAGCCGTTTGTTCTACGGCTCGCGCCAATTCGTAAAGTTGCCGGTTCTCTAGCTGGGCCTTCCCCATACGCTCGGCCACGCGGCTCAACACTTCCGCGCGGGGATCGCGCACCTTGTACACGCGGTGCCCGAATCCCATGATTCTCCGGCCCTGTGCCAGTTCGTTCCGCAGCCAAGGCTCCGCGCGATCCGCCGTCCGAATTTCGAGCAGCATGTCCAACACAGGCCCCGGCGCTCCGCCATGCAGTGGGCCCTTCAACGCGCCCAGTGCGCCCGTCACGGAACTGACCAGATCGGATCGCGTGCTCGCGATCACGCGCGCCGTGAATGTCGAAGCGTTCATGCCGTGGTCCATCACCGTCACCCAATACGCGTCCAGCGCCTGCGCCGCCGCGGGGTCCGGCTCCTTGCCGTGCATCATGTAAAGAAAGTTTGCCGCCAGTGGCAGATCGCTTCGCGGTGCAATCGGCTCCTGTCCCTTGGCAATGCGTGCATGCGCCGCCACGATCGTTGGGAAGCAAGCCGTCAATCGCATGGCCGCCGCGAAATCCGCTTCCGGCGTGATTGCGTTGGGATCGGCGAGGTCCAAGGAAAGTGTCGCGCAGGCCATACGCAACGCATCGATCGGCGGCGCCGCCTTTGCCGCGCGCAAAACTTCCAGCGCCAACTTAGGCAGAGCCCGTTGTCCCGCCATCTCCGTGGAAAGTTTTGCGAGTTCTTCGCGCGCCGGCAGCCGTCCCCGCCATAGCAAGTGCGCCGCTTCTTCAAAAGTCACGTGGCCGGCGAGATCCTCGATCTGATAACCACCCACAATCAGTACGCCATTCTGCCCATCCACATGGCTCAGCCGTGTTTGCGCCGCCACCACCCCTTCAAGTCCCTTTGGCGCGCCTGCTACGTTCGGCGACATTCCCTCTCCCTATCGAAACTTCGCAAGCAAGAGTGCCACACCGAAGATATTCGGGCAAGGTTGCGCGAAACTTCGTCAGACACTCGGCGTTTCACGAACGCGGAGGGCCGCAGGATTCACCCTGGGGACGGCTGAGGAACTCAGTGCACGCCGGACCAGTCGTCCGCCACCACGATCGAATCGCTTGGATTGGAAGGGTTGTACTTCACGCTGGCAGGTTGGCCCACCGCGAGCAAATTCAGCCGCAGGCGCTCTTCGAGCCCCGTTACATCCTGCGCTGTTTCGTAGGTCACACCCGAGATCGAATAGCTGTAGCAGACGAGTTTGCGGCCGTTGGAAGAGCTCGCGAGAGCAGGTTGCGGGCTCGGCCGCAGAAATCCTTGTTTGGCCGGCGTCGCAGGTGCCTCAATCAATTGCGTCACTTGGCCTTCGACGATCCGCCCGATTTGGTTGATGCGCAACCTGCGCCGCCGTTCCACTTCGTCGGTGCTCGGAGACCGGTGAAAGCGCCGGTACAGCGCATATCCTCCTGCCACGCCCACGGCCGCCGCCGCACCCGCCACAATGCGCCAGTCGCCGGAAAAGTTCTTCAACGCCATATCCCCGATCTTTACAGTCCCAAGAATCGCAAAACGCGGATTTACGGCCCGCGTCAACTGTCCGACGCGATCGCGCGATTGCGCAGCGTTCCCACTCCGCCCACCGTCACTTCCACCAAGTCGCCGGACGCCAGCGGCCCGATCCCGGAAGGCGTGCCCGTCGCGATTACATCACCAGGCAGAAGCGTCATCACCCGCGAAATCCACCGAATTATAACATCAACGGAAAAGATCATTTCGCTCGCGCGGCTGGACTGTTTCTTCTGTCCGTTTACAAACGTCTCAATCGTTGTCGCTGCAAGGTCGAGCTCGGTCTCGAGCACCGGCCCAAACGGGCAAAACGTGTCGAAACCTTTCGCGCGGGTCCATTGGCCGTCGGTTTTTTGCAGGTCTCGTGCGGTCACGTCATTCAGGCACGTGAACCCGGCAATATAAGGGCGAACGTCCGCGGTATCCGCCAGCTGCGAACAGGGCCGCCCAATGATGATGGCGATCTCGCCCTCATAGTCCACGCGCTTCGAAATTGCGGGCATCACGATGGCTTCTTCTGGCGCAATGATCGCGCTCGGAGGTTTCAGGAAGATCAGTGGTTCTGTCGGCATATCATTGCCTAGCTCTGCCGCATGCTCGCGATAATTCCGCCCCACGCACACAATCTTGCTGGGCACCGAGGGCGGCAGAAACTTCACTTGTTCGATGGGCCAGGTCTTTTCCGCCGGCTTCCAACCCGCAAAGAGGTCGCCGTCGAGTTGCCGCACCTGATTCTGCTCGACGCGGCCTAGCAGCACATCGGGATGAGTGGTGATTCCGCCGCGGGAGGGGGATGCTTCAAAAACGAGCGGCTGAAACCGGCAAATCTTCATTGTGGCGTAACAGGCCGATGGTGCGGTTCATGGACCAAATGGGTCCGCCGGAGTCCTCGAATCACCGTGCTCACCCATACGAGCGCGGCAGCCAATCCATAGAGCACCGCACCCATCACAAACAAGCGAAACACGCCCATCCGGTCACCCAGTTGTTCGAAGTAGAGGCACCACGCGGAATAGCACAAAGTCACTATGGCCCAGGTGGTTAGGCCAGAAAGCGCCAGGGCTCTGGCTGATCGCCTGAATCGGAAAAATGGTAACGCGGCAACCAGCAGCGCCGCCACCGCTGCCGCTACGTTCCGTGCCACAGCGTAAGGCTCCAAAGTAGGAATCCGGTTGGCCACAAAAAGCCACGATGTCAACAGAATCGAAAATAGCAGGCCGGTTACCAGACCCGTCATCAGCGCCGGCCGCACCACCGACAGAATTTTTCGTGGGTCCCGCGTAAGGGCACGGCCCATGGCGCCTTCCTTCCTAAAATATTGCGTTACTGCGGAATCTCTGCCGAAACGGGAGATGTCAGCGGACTCTCGTTGCCGGATCGATCCATGGCGGATACGCGGTAAAAATACCGTTTGCCGTTAACCGCTGTCATATCACGGAAAGCCGGGCTTAGCAACGGTTGGGTGTTCAGCCGTTGGCCCAGTGTGCCCGCATCCTCACTGCGGTAAACCCAATAACCCGCCAGGTCCGTTTCCGGACTGATGCTCCACGAAAGTTCGACGTGCGCAGGCTCCTGATTGGTTGCCGGGACTGCTGTTTCCACTAGGCCAGCCGGGGTTGCCGGCGGAAACACGTCCGCCGCCGTGACACTCACTGGTACCGAATCCGCCGATTCCGCTTCTTGGCCCGATTCCTTCGCCACCGCGCGCACCGCATACACATAGGTGCTGCCAAAGGTGAAATGCTCGTCCCGAAATGTCGTTGTGGGGAAAGGTCCAAGAAGGGTCATAGGGGTGTGCAGTTTTGCCTGCGACATTTCCCCGGGCGGGGTCGCCCCCGGTTCCAGCTCACCGCGGTAAACACGGTAGGTCATGGGGGCCGTCATCGCGCCGCCGAAAACATCCGTGCCCGGTGCCGTCCAGGTTACCTCGATGGCGGTTTCCGTCACGTTTGCCCGTACCGCGGTGGGTGCCGCCGGGGCGGGAAGCACCTGCACTTCCACCACATTCGATTCCGCCGAGGCAGCTCTCTTTTGCACCCGCGTGCGCACTGCATAATCGAGTTCCACATTTCGATCTGTTTTTGCGTCGAGCGTGTCCCGAAAATCGATCTTGCCCTCATGCAAATACGTATTCACCAACTCCGGCGGGATTCTGTAGATCAGCCGTGTCTCAATCTTGCCTTTTTCGCCGGGTTTTCGCGTGCCGCGATAGATTTCAATGGCCGGAGTTTCTGGAAGCGGTACTTTGGCTGGCGTATCCTTGGGCAGGGTAAACGTGAGCACCACGCTCGCGCCTTCCTGGTGGGCTGCAACATCGCTAATGGCTTGTGGCACTACGGGATGGCGGGCGCTAGGCTCGCCCGGCGCGGCGCAGCCCGCCAGAAACGTCATGGCCGTCCCGCAGAAAAGAACCGTCCCGCGGCACGACAAACGCCGCCGCGCGGCGCGATGAGCGCTCGAGTTCAGCACGTCGAAAGCAGAAAGGTAGGCCGGGCGCATACCGGAAGTCACAAATTAAAGAATGTAACGGCTCAAATCTTGATTCTTCACGATGTCGGCCAGTTGCTTGCTGACGTAGGCGGCATCCACTTTGAAAGTCTTACGCTTCAGCTCGGGCGCCTCGAAGGAAAGTTCTTCGAGCAATTTCTCCATGATCGTGTGTAGCCGCCGCGCGCCGATGTTCTCGGTCTGTTCGTTCACGGTGGTTGCGAATTTCGCGATCGTGCTGATGGCGTCGTCGCTGAAATGAAGCTTTACGCCCTCAGTCTCGAGCAAGGCCACATATTGCTTGATGAGCGCGTTCTTCGGTTCCGTCAGAATGCGCACAAAATCTGATTCGGCCAGTGACTGCAGTTCCACCCGGATCGGCAACCGGCCCTGCAATTCCGGAATCAGGTCGGCTGGCTTGCTTACGTGAAACGCGCCCGCCGCAATAAAAAGGATATGGTCGGTACGGATCATGCCGTATCGCGTATTGACGGTGGTGCCTTCGATGATCGGCAGGATGTCGCGCTGCACGCCTTCGCGTGACACGTCCGGCCCATGGCCCGATTCGCGGCCCGCGATCTTGTCTACTTCGTCGATGAAGATAATACCCATCTGTTCCGCGCGTTCCACCGCCGTGCGCGTTACTTGGTCCATGTCGATCAGCTTGTTTTCTTCTTCCTGGATCAGGTAGTCAAAGGCTTCTGCCACCGTCATCTTGCGCTTCTTTTTTTGCTGTCCGAAGAAACCCGAAAGCATGTCCTTGATATTGACGTCCATCTCCTCGACGCCTTGGCTGGACACAATTTCAAATGCCGGCATAGCCCGTTCACGGACTTCCACTTCCACCATCCGGCTATCGAGCTTCCCTTCGCGAAGCTGCGCCCGGAGCTTTTCCCTCGTGCGCTCGCTTTGTTCGCGGCGCAAGGCTTCCGCTTGTGGCGCCGGGGGATTCGCCTGGTCCGCCGGTGGCGGCGATGGCGGCAACAGCAAATCGAGCACCCGCTCTTCGGCCGATTGCTCCGCGCGGTCGGCTACTTCGTCCAACTTCTCCTCGCGGATCATGTCGATGGAAGTTTCCACCAGATCGCGCACCATGGATTCCACATCCCGGCCCACATAGCCGACTTCCGTATACTTCGAAGCTTCCACCTTCACAAACGGGCAGCCCGCCAATCGCGCCAGTCTCCGCGCAATTTCCGTCTTGCCCACGCCCGTCGGCCCGATCATCAGGATGTTCTTTGGCAACACCTCTTCCGCCATCTCTGGTGAAAGCTTTTGCCGGCGCACACGGTTCCGCAGCGCGATGGCTACCGCCTTTTTTGCAGCGGCTTGTCCCACGATGTATTTGTCGAGCTCCGCCACGATTTCCCGCGGCGTCAGTTCGTCAAACGAAGGCAGCGGGGCCGCTTCCTGCTCGCGTTGCTCTCCGGGCAGATAAATCACCATATCCTTATCGGCCTTATCCGGCATAAGGGAAATCCTTCGCGCCGTTCGTCCACTTCCGTGCCCGAAATCGTTTGCTCACAATTCCTCGATCGTAAAATTCGCGTTTGTATAAATGCATATCTCACTTGCGATGCGCATCGCTTCCTGCACGATGTCTTTCGCGTTCATTTTTGTGTTCTTGGCCAGGGCGCGTGCCGCCGAAAGTGCAAACGATCCGCCCGAACCGATCGCCGCGATACCGTCATCCGGCTCGATAATGTCGCCATGCCCCGAAATCAGGAAGGTTCCCTTCGTATCCGCCACCACCAGCAGCGCGTCCAGATGCCGCAGCGCGCGGTCCGTGCGCCAGTCCTTGGCCAATTCCACCGCGGCTCGCGCCAGGTTGCCCTGATGTTCCTGCAATTTCCCCTCAAACCGCGAGAATAGCGAAAGCGCGTCCGCCGTCGAGCCTGCGAATCCGGCCAGCACCTTATCTTCGTAAAGCCGCCGCAGCTTTTTCGCCGAGTGCTTCACTACACTTTCGCCCAAAGTTACCTGGCCATCGCTCGCCATCACCACACGATTGTCTCGCCGCACGCACAATACCGTTGTGCCGTGCATCCGTGCACTGTTTTGCTCCATAGGCATCCGGCAATTATACCGCGAAGGAGAGGCCGCACCAATTTGCAGCGTAAACTTACGTCGAGTGTGTTACGGGTGCGCCAAGCGCCGCAGACGCGTTAAGCGCGCAGCCCGGCATCGAGTGCATCGGCAAACGCGTTAATATCCGTGGGCTGCGTGAAGATATGGGTCGCGATCCGAATGCGCGGCCCGCCGCCCGCAATACGGATGTTGCGCTTCGCGCACTCCTGCGCCACTTTATCCAGATTGCCTTGGGTATTGCCGAAGCTTACTAGCCCCGCGTAGTACTCATCTTTGCTGGCGTTCGCAAACGCAAGCTGCGGATGCGCCATCACCGCTTGCCGTACGCGTCCGGCATTCTGCTTGATCCGAGCGTAAACGCGCTCCGGCCCGATCGTAGCAATAAAATCGAGCGAAGCTTTCAGCCCCACCATCACCGAGAGATTCGATGTGCCCAGGTTTTCAAACCGGTACGCTTTGAGTGTGTAATCGTGCCAGCTTCCCGAGCACACGTTCACCCACAGCTTCTCCTGCAGCGGCTCGCGCACGTAGAGAAACCCGGTACCTTTGGGCGACATCATCCATTTGTGCGGGCTCGAGGCGTAGAAATCGCAGCCCAGATCGTGCAGGTTCAGTGGAATTTGCCCCGCCGCGTGCGCGCCATCCACGTGCGTCATCAGCCCCTTGCTTTGCGCCATCGTGCAAATCTTCTTCACCGGCAGGATCGTGCCGGTGGCCGTCGTGATATGGCTGAACACGAGGATCCGCGTCTGCGGCGTGATCGCCCGCTCGAAGATCGCTACGATCTCCTGATCGGAGGTCGGCGGCACCGGCAGCGGCACGTTTACGATCTTCACGCCAAAACGCGCCGCTTTCTGTTCCCAACAGCCTCGGCAGCCCGGATGCTCCTGATCCGTGAGGATCGCTTCCTCGCCTGGCTTCATGTCCAGCCCGTTGCAAATCACGTTATTGGCTTCGGTCGCGTTGCGCAGGATCGCCAATTCGTCGCGGCTGATGTTCAGATATGCCGCCATCGCATCGCGGAGCGCGTGAATTCGCGTATTTTCTTCGTAGCCGAACCACGGATACGCGGGCTCCCGGAATTCTTCCGCGCTCAGCATGTGATCGATCGTGGCTCGCAGCACCGGCAACGGCGTGCATCCGATCGAGCCGCAATTCAAATTAACGTGGTCCTCCGCCAGCAGCCATTGACGCCGCAGTTCCGCCCAGTAGCGCTCCGGATCGCTCGCGTAGAGATCGTGCGGCGGCAGCGGTTCATCGTGAGCGAACGCCTCTTGCGCGCGACGCAGCGGTAACCCAAATGCGGCCGCAGCCACCGCGGCGCGTTGCAGAAATGCACGGCGCTCAAACATGGAAACCTCCAGAAGAATATGCGCGGAGTCTAGCAGAACTCCTTGGGGATCGGGGCGAGAAACACAACTCTCTAGTTAGAGCTTGCGCGAGGTCGCTAGCCACGCGAAACGAGCGTATTACGATCCGTCGACGATCGAGTCCACCGTCTTGCGGAATTCTTTGTCCTTCAGGAGTTTCTTGAACGAATCGTCGCTGCGCGGGTCGGGCATCGTTTCCCCTCCGATCATGTTTGCCCGCCGTTGGTAGGCCTTTTGTAGATAGGCAGCCGCATTGGTTGCGTCTCCCTTTTCTCCGTAATAGCACGCCATGTTGTAATAGAAGAGCGGATAATCCGGATCTTCCTGAATGCCGTATGCAAACGTTTCGCGAGCCTTGTCCAGGTTGCCCGTAATTCCATACGCCATTCCCAGATTGTCGACCAGTACATACCAAAGCTTCTTGTCGAGTTGCCGACCCTTCTGTTCGAGCTCGAGTGCCCGCGCATAAGGCGGAATTGCTTTCTGATAGTTATGGCTCAGGTAAAAAAGACTGCCCACCTGCAAGTAGTCCATCGAGTGCCGCACGATCCCTTCGCGAAATTCTATCGAATTCACGATTTGGGTGAATAGTGGCTCGTCACTTGGCTGGAAATCTGGTTTCGAGAGGTGCAGGTCGATGAAAGCGTTGTCCCGCTCGAAACAAACGAGCCGGTTTTTCTGATGCAGTGCAACCGTCTTGGTGCCCGGCAATGTAATGCTCGGAACCGTGTAGTCGAGGAAGGTCTTTTCATCAGCCTCCCATATCTTGGCATCTTTCTTTTCGATACCGCCGACAATTTGAAGCGCAAAGTTTTGTGGAGTGTCGCGAACTTGTTCCTCCATCGTTTCGCGGCAGGACTTCCCCGCTCGGCTCTGGGACGCATCTTCGAGGAAGACAGAAACCTCCATCATCGTCGCCAGATTCTCCGCGAGCAGATACCGGCGGCCATCCGGCTTGATATCGTTTTCCTTGATTGAGAACCCCGGCAGCGCAAGGGTTAGGCCCCAGCTTCGGTCCCAAAGCCCGACGAGCACACGATTCGAAGCACCTTGGTCCGGCGTCTGTGGATTCGAAATCGCGATTTCAGGCGCAAAAGCAGCCAGTATTAACAGGCAAGTCGCCAACCGGCAAAATGGTGTGGAAGGGAACCTCATGCCGCCCATTTTACCTAAGCAGAATTGCTTGATTCGGCTTCTGCGCTGATTCGCTATCAATTAGTAATGAGGGCGAAATTACTTCTTCTTACCTTTCCCGCCCTTCTTTTCATCCAGCGAAGCGCGAGTAAAAAGGTCTGGCGATAGCCCCTGGTTATATTTGCAGGAAAAATAAAATGCCTGGTAGAAGCGCCGTCCATCGCGCTCGCGGCTCACTTGAAAAGGGGTCTCCACCCCGTCTTGCAAATGCCATTCAGAGTAATACGTCAACTCCTCGCTCGCTTCATTCGTATCCGGATTCCGCGTAATCACAATGCTTCGCACGGGCAGGTGCGTCCTCTGATCTACCGCGATGCGAAACGTCCTTTGATCGCCATCAGCGATTTCCACCCAGTCCGACTCCTTCAAATCCACCACATCCGCGCCCGCATAGGAGAAAAATAGTCCGGGTTCGTTCAGCCGCTCCCGGATCAGGTTATTGAAGGAAGTCTTCAGTTGGCCTTGAAATTCAGCCACGCTCGTAGCCGGTAGTTCGCCAACTCCACTTCGGTCCAGCGTCCAACCCGTGTCGCCGCTGTAAATGTCGATCGGTAAAGCCGTTTTGCCGTACTCGATCCGGTCCTTGTCGGGCAGAATACGGTAGTCCCGGAACAACACAAAGCCCATCATGTCCCCGGCCAATCCAAATTGCGAGATGCGGCCGCTACAGTCGCTGTCATGCACGGAAAGATAGGCCTGCCCGCCGAGCCCGTCGATCATTTGCTTCAGGATGTCTTTGGCTTTCGCCGTGCTCGCGTCCGGTGGAAGCGTCTCCGCGTTCTGCGCGTGAACGAAGCCCCGTTCGCGAATCGTGGCCGCCGCGACGAATGCTGCGCAGACCGCCGCCATCCAAACCGCTCGGGCAACTTGCCTTCTTAGCCGCACAAAACCGCTCCCCCGTTCACATTGAGCACTTCTCCGGTGATAAAGGTTGCCAGATCAGAGGCCATAAAAAGGATCGGTCCTGCAATTTCTCCCGCGCTCGCAGGGCGCTTCAGCGGAATCTGCGCCAACATCATCTTCGTCCCGGCCTTCGTCCCCAGCACCGGACGCGACATCTCCGTATCCACCCAGCCAGGCGCCACGCAATTCACCAGAATATTGTGGCGCGCCAGTTCCGTCGAAAGCCCTTTCACAAAGCTGATGATTCCGCCTTTGCTTGCGGCATAGTGCGCGTGAAACGCCTCGCCGCGCTGTCCCGCCGTGGAGCTCACCGCGATGATCCGCCCGCTGCGCTGCGCGATCATTTTTGGTGCCGCGAAATGCGTTACCGCATACACGCTTTTCAAATTGATGCGCAGCATGTCGTCCCAATCACGCTCGCGCAACCGTTCAATCGGCAGATCCTCCGCGTTCCAAATGCCGGCGTTTGCCACTAGGATATCCAGCCGCCCCATCCGCTGGGTCGCATGCTCGATCAGTTTCTCCGCGTCTTTCATCCGGCCCAAGTCCGCCTTGAACGCTTCCACCACGGTGCCATGTTTTGCCGCCTTGGCCGCCACTTGCGCGGCCGCATCGCCGCTGCGTTGGTAGCTGAACACCACGTCCGCCCCGGCTTGCGCAAACAGCTTTACCGTTGCGGCGCCGATTCCGCGCGAGCCGCCGGTAATCACCGCTGCCTTGCCGGCCAGTGAAATCATCTTTCCCCCTGGGAATTGGAGCTTATCTGCAACTGGCTAGGAGATTCAGGTTGCCTGTGGGGCCACGCCCGCAGCCGCGAGAGCCAGCGCTCGAAAGAGGGCTGCGGAGAACGCATCCGCCGTCGCATCGCCAGTCGGACGCTCAGGATGCCATTGTACGCCAGTAACCCAACCAGCCGGCCTATCACCCTGCACTTGCGCCGGCCCTTCGATCCATTCCACAGCTTCGATCACGCCGTCTGGCGCCATCGCGCTCATCTTCAAACCGCGCCCCGGCGTCAAAATCGATTGGTGATGCGAACTATTCACCAAAGCCTTGGACGTCTTTTCTGCTCCCGGTACCGCAATGGACTCCGCAAGCTGCGCCAGCCGCGTCCCCGGCTCGATCCGAATCGCATGCAGAGGATCCTCCGAGGGAAGTCGTGACACCTCACCCGCAATCTTGCCGGTTTTGCTATGCCGCAGCGCGCCGGCAATTTCGCTGGGCACATCCTGCACCAGCGTGCCGCCCAAAAATACATTGAGCGACTGAATCCCATAGCAGATCGCGAGCAGCGGCTTTCGCTCTGCGAATACGTGCTCGAGCACCGCCCAATCCACGCGTTCGCGCGCCGGATCGGCCTCGCCGCACTTTTCGTGCTGCGTCGCACCATAACGCGATGGATCGATGTCCGCCGGGCTTCCCGGCAGCACAAATGCATCGAAGGACCGCACCACACGCGCCAGCTCCGCATCGCCGAGCCGCAGCGAAATCGGCTCGGCGTGCGCCCCCGCCTCGCGGATGGCGCGCAAGTAGTATTCGTGTTTCGCGTGCTCGCCCGCGAGTTCTTCCTTGGCCGTGCGATAGGGCACTCCGACCCGCATTCGATCTTGCATCGTGGAAATCATCGTCACTAAATCCTAGCATCGCACATCGCAGCCCAGCAACTCGGTGCGCTACATCGGCATGTGCGCTAGACAGAAGACACTCTGCGTTTGCCGTCTCAGTCTCGATTCACGGCGGTGGTCCGGGAATGCCACCACCGCCGCAAATCGCCCACCAGGTACAGTGACCCCGTAGTGAAAATCGCATCCGCAGGCTCCGCCACAGCCAATGCGCGCTCCATTGCTTCCGCCGCATCCGGAACGACTTCTACGCTAGTCGCCAGATGCGCCGTCATTTCCGCGAGCGCCTCTGCCGAAATCGCGCGCGGCTGATGCGCAGCCGTAATAAACACCTTCGCTGCCCGCGAAAACAGAATTCCCGCCACTTCGTCCACGGCCTTGTCCCGGACCGCGCCGTAAACTAGAAAGATTCGCCGCCCGGAGAAATTTTCCTTCCAGAACGCGGCAAGCTCGCGCGCCCCCGCCGGATTGTGCGCACCGTCGAGATACACGACTGGCAACTCCTGCAGGCGCTCGAGCCGTCCCGGCCAATGCACGCCGGCAATTCCTTCCGCGATCGCGTGCTCATCGATTCGCCCGAAGCCTTTTTCCGCAAGAATTCGCCCCACCGCAAACGCCGTCACAGCGTTTCGCACCTGAAACCGCCCCGGTAGCCTAGGTCGCAGTGAAATTAAGGTGCGTTCTGCAAGATCGCTCACGGCAGCATCATAGAATCCACTTTCGCGCGCGGTAACCTTCACACGATACTCCGCGTCAATTTCCACTAACGGCGCGCCAAGTTCCCGCGCCTTGCGTTGAATCACCGCGCGCGCTTCGGGATTCTCCGCGGCAGACACCACCGGCACTCCCGGCTTGATAATCCCCGCTTTTTCCCCCGCGATCTGCTCGATCGAATGCCCCAGAAAATTCTCGTGATCGAATGCAATCTGCGTGATCGCGCAAACTTGCGGCGTCACCAAATTCGTCGCGTCGAGCCTCCCGCCCATTCCCACCTCGAGCACTGCAAACTCCACGGCTTCGCGCGCAAACACGTCGAACGCCATTGCCGTCACGCACTCGAAAAATGTTGGATGCGCCGCCAGTTCGCCGGTAGAGAGCATTTTCTCGATCGCCGCGTGCAACCGGCTAAACGCCTCCGCGAATTCCGCATCGCCGATCTCCGCGCCGTTCACGCGGATTCTCTCGTTGATTCGCTCCAGGTGGGGTGACGTATAAAGCCCCGTGCGATAGCCCGCGCTCCGCAGAATCGCGTCCAGCATCGCCGCGGTCGACCCTTTGCCGTTCGTCCCCGCGATGTGCACGGAGCGAAAACGCGCCTGCGGGTCGCCCATCCCGGCGGCCAGCACGCGTATGTTGTTCAAGTCGAACTTCGTAGCGCGCGTCTGTGACGGAGACGCCAGTTCGCGCCCCAACGTCAGCAGATAGTTCACCGCTTCGGTGTAATTCATCAAAATTCCGCGGTTAAGCGAGGAACAATTCGAGAGCGTTCGAGAGGTAGGCCTTCAATTCCTTGCGCGGCACCACTGCGTCCAGGAATCCATGTTCCAGCAAAAATTCTGAGCGCTGAAATCCCTCCGGCAGTTTCTGCCGGATGGTCTGCTCGATCACGCGGGGTCCCGCAAAGCCGATCAGCGCGCCCGGCTCGGCGATGTTCAGGTCGCCGAGCATCGCGAAGCTTGCGGTCACGCCGCCCGTCGTCGGATTCGTCAGTACTGAAATATAAGGTAGCCGCACTTCATCCAGCCGCGCCAGCGCCGCGGACACCTTCGCAAGCTGCATCAGCGAAATCGCGCCTTCCATCATCCGCGCTCCGCCGGAGCAGGAGACGATCACCAAAGGCACCCGCCGTTCCATCGCCAGTTCGATCGCGCGCGTCACTTTTTCGCCTACCACCGCGCCCATCGTTGCGGCGATAAAGCGAAACTCCATCGCGCAGCAAATCACCGGTCGCCCGTTGAGCGTTCCTTCCGCCGTCACCACGGCGTCCCTCATGCCTAGCTTTCGTTGCGAATCGCGCAACCGCGCCGCATAGGGCTTCGTGTCCGTGAATTTCAGGGGATCGTTGGAAGCCAGCCCCGCATCGTGTTCCGTCCAGCGCCCGTCCAGCAGCATCGCGATCCGGTCCGTTGCGCCGAGCGAAAAGTGGTGCTGGCACTTCGGGCAAACGTGCAGATTCGCTTCCAGATCCTTCTTCCACACGATCGTCCGGCACGATTCGCACTTCGTCCAAAGACCTTCCGTGCGAACTCGCCGCTCGTCCGCAGGAACTGGCTTATCGATCGCGCGCCGTTCTCTCTTGAACCAGGCCATAAGCCGCTCAGTAGTCGATTCCGCGTTGCGCCAAAATTCCTTTGGTATAAGGATGCTTCACTTCGCGCATTTCCGTCACCAGGTCCGCCAGTTCCACAAGTTTCGGATGTGCGTTGCGTCCGGTACAAATCACGTGCAGCCGCTCCGGCCGGCGCGCCAATTCCCGCGTCACTTTGTCGGCGTCTAGCATTTTGTAGCTGATCACGTAATTAATTTCGTCCAGAATCACTAGGTCGTATTTTCCGCTCTGCATTTGTTCCACAGCCCATTGCCAAGCCTCTTCGCAGAGCCGTAAATCTTCCGGATCGGTTTCCGCTCCGCCGATTTTCACAAACCCGCGGCCCATCGGACGAATTTCCATCTTGTCGTCGCCCAGCATCTTGGCTGCGTCCAGTTCGCCGTAATGCCAAGATCCTTTAATGAACTGTACCATCAACACGCGCAATCCCTGTCCGACGGCCCGAAATGCAGTGCCCAGGGCGCAGGTCGTCTTTCCTTTGCCCGGCCCTGTGTAAACAATCAGCAATCCTCTGTCTTCAGGCATGGAGAAAATGCGGCATCCCGCGCGCTTGGAAGCTCATAGTGCAGTCGCGCCGCAGAAACGTCAAGCCGCGGTGTGCCCCACCCTTTGCCGTGTAGGGGTGGGAACGCGGCGTCATTTCGTGCCACGCACTAAATAGCTCGTCGCAGGCAACGAATCGAAATTGTAGGGTGCGTAGCCCCCGCCTCGACAGGTTTTTTCGGGTGCCCCACCCTTTGCCTTGTAAGGGTGGGAACGCCGCGTCACTTAGAGCTCGGCACTAAATTGCTTTCCTCTAGGTAAAATCAAGAGCCCAGCCTACTTCGAGTAAGGATGTCCGGCGAGAATCGTAAACGCGCGGTAAATCTGCTCGGCCAACACCACCCGCGCCAGTTCATGTGGCATCGTGAGCGGCGAAAGCGCCAGCTTGAATGTGGCTTTCTCTCGCAAAGCTGCAGGGAACCCCTCCGCGCCGCCGCACAAAAACATCAATTCTCGTGTACCGCGATCGCGCTGCGTACCGATCCATTTCGCAAACGCCGCGGTCGAAAATGGCTTCCCCTCGGCATCGAGTAGCACCACCGTGGAGCCCGGTGCAAAACTTAGCCGCTTCAGCGCCGCGGACTCTTCGCGCATCTCGCTCACTTCCATTTCCGCAAATCGCCTGATGCGCGCCGCGTAATCCTCCAGCATCGCCCGGCATTCCGCGCGCTGCGTTTTGCCGAGCATCACCAATCGAATTTTCATGGGGAGTAAGAACGATCAAAATCAGCCGCGAACTCGCCGTCAGTTCAACCCGTAGCGCTTGCGCTTGTCCAGAAGTGTCTTCCTGCTGATGCCCAGGATTTCCGCAGCCCGCGTGATCTTGTAATGTGTTGCTTCGAGCGTTGCCGTGATCACTTCCCGCTCCATATCCTCGAGCGAACGCAGCCGCGCCAGCGCCAGGGAAGGTCCCAACATCGCCGCGCGTACGCTTTCCGGCAAATCGTCGGCGCCGATCGCGTCGCCTTTGCCGAACACTAACGCCCGCTCGATCGCGTTCTTCATCTCCCGGATATTTCCCGGCCAGCGATAGGAAGATAGCGCGTGCTTCGCGTCGGCGTCGAATAATATGCCGCTTCGGGCATGGACCGGCGCAAGCCGTGCCAGCAAATGCTCGGCGAGCGGCACGATGTCCGCCGGACGCTCGCGCAACGGCGGTAGCGCCACGCTCACCACGTTTAGCCGGAAGTAAAGGTCCTCGCGGAATTGTCCGGAGGCGATCAGTTGCTGCAAATCGGCATTGGTCAGTGCAATCAGCCGCGCGTCCAGCCGCAAAGTTTCGTTGCCGCCCAGCCGTTCAAACGTCCGCTCTTCGAGCACCCGCACCAATTTCGATTGAATCGATGGCGTTAGGGCCGCCACTTCGTCCAGCACGATCGTGCCGCCGTACGACATTTCTAGCCGCCCCAGTTTGCGTTCCACGGCGCCGGTAAACGCCCCGCGCTCGTGTCCAAAAAGCTCGGACTCGACCAACTCGTGCGGTAGGCTGGCGCAATCGATTTTCAGGAACGGCGCATCATGCCGCGCACCCATCTCATGGATCAGCCGAGCCAGATGATCCTTTCCCGTGCCGCTTTCGCCGGTAATCAGCAGCGTGGTGCTCGAGCGCGCCACTTTGCGTGCCATATCCAGCACGCGCTGCGACGCCGGGTCTTCCGAGACCCACGTCATCAGCGAGGCCGCTGTCGTGCCGTTATCGCTCATGCTTCCGCGGCTCCTTGATCGAATGAAGCGGGCATCGAAGGTGCTTCCAGATCCGGAATCGAAATCCGGCGCGCGCTTCTCCATAGTCTCTCTAGATCGTAATAGAGCCGGGCGCGCTCCGTGAAAACATGCACGATGAGGTTGCCGTAATCGAGCAATACCCACTCGGAGTTGCCGCGTCCCTCGCGGTGCGCGATTTTTAGCCCAAGCTTGGAAAGCTGATGCTCGATTTCGTCGCCAATCGCGGAGGCCTGCGGCGTGCTGAAAGCCGTGCACACCAGAAAATAAGTGGTAAACGCTCCCAAGCCGCTTAGATCGAGCACTATGATGTTGGCTGCTTTTTTATTTTGCGCGGCCTCGATGGCGCTGCGCACTTCAGGTTGGAGGGAATCGTTTTCGTTCACCGGTATAAGCCCTGCTTTTCAATGTATTCTTCCACGAGCGGTGGCACAAGCCCGCGAATGGATTTTCCTTGTCGCGCGCGCTGCCGAATTTCCGTGGCGGAGACTTCGCTCGCCACGCTTTCGAGCACGTGCACGACGGTTTTCTGGAGAGCAATCGCGCCAGGTTCCGGTTTTACATCGGACTTCTCCGCTTGCCGCAAGAGCTCCTGCGGGATCGCGGAACGCAATTTCTCCAGCTGAAAACCCGGCCGGTTCGCCACGATAAAATTGCACATCTCTAGAAGGGCAGTGCTTTCCCGCCATTTGGAGATGTTCAAGAACTGATCGGCTCCCACAATAAAGTAAAGATTCGGCTTTTCCCCGTGAAGCTTTCGCCGAAAGGTCCGCACCGTTTCGACCGAATAAATCACCTGCTTGCCCTGCAGGTCTGCTCCGGCTTCCGCCAGCGAGGGGACGAATTGCGGGCAATTCGCGCAGGCGAGCGCCACCATCGCAAATCGGTCCACAAATCGCGCCAACCGCTGCTTCTGCTTGTGCGGTGGAGTCCTCGAAGGAATAAAAATGATCTGGTCGAGCGAAAACCGTCCGAGCGCCGCCTCCGCCACGGCCAAATGTCCCGCATGAATCGGATCGAACGATCCGCCAAAAAGCGCGATGGAGCGGTTGGGCGTTCGCGTCATTCTTTTTCGCTCACCGCGGACTTTCCTCGGGGCCAGGCGGCACGTGCCATCCTTCATCTTCTTTTTCGGAAAGGTCCCGCGCGGATTGCCGCGGTATACGATCAAGCGCATCCGCCATCGCGTACACCAACTCCTGGATTCCTTCTCCCGTCGCCGAGGAAACAGCATGAAATTCGAGGCCACGCTTCTTGCAAAACGTGTGTAACTCTTCAACCTTCGTGCGATCCGTCGTGGCGTCCAGCTTGGTGGCCACCACGATCATGGGTTTGGCCGCCAGCGCTTCGCTAAAAGACGAAAGCTCGTTCTCGATCACGTCAAACTGGTGGATCGGGTCTTCCAGCGAAGCATCGCTCGTATCAATCAAGTGCGCGATCAATCGCGTGCGTTCGATGTGCCGCAAAAATTTTGTGCCCAGCCCCGCGCCTTCGTGCGCGCCCTCGATCAGTCCTGGCAGGTCGGCCACCACAAACGTGCGCATCTGTCCGCCCGCGCGCGCTTTTGCCGAATGTCCTTCCGCGGAAACCACTCCCAGCGCCGGTTCGAGCGTCGTAAAGGGATAATTCGCGATCTTCGGCCGCGCCGCCGAAATCCTCGAGATCAAAGTCGATTTGCCCGCGTTCGGAAAACCTACCAGCCCCACATCAGCCAGAAGCTTCAATTCCAGGCGCAGGTCGCGCTCTTGCCCTTCTTCGCCGGGTTCGGTCTCGCGCGGCGCCTGGTGCCATGGCTTCGCAAAGTGTTGGTTGCCGCGGCCACCGCGACCTCCTCGCACCACCTGCACGCGCTGGTTCGGTTCCGTAAAGTCCGCCAATTGCTCGGCTGTAGATTCATCGTAAACCACCGTGCCCACCGGCACCTCCAGCACCATATCTTCACCCGAATGTCCGGTGCAGTTGGAGCCCTCGCCGTGCCGCCCGCGGTCCGCGCGAAACAACCGATTGAATCGATAGCGCAGCAGCGTGTTTTCGTTCTGTGACGACGCGATCCAGATGCTGCCGCCGTGGCCGCCATCCCCGCCGGAGGGGCCTCCGCGCGGCACGTATTTCTCCCGGCGGAAAGCCATGCAGCCATTTCCGCCGTTCCCGGCTTTCACGTGAATGTGGGCTTCGTCTACGAACACGGAAGGTTAAGACCTGATAGCGGCGCCTTCGCGGCCGCTAAATACAAAAGCGGTCCCAAAAGTAAGGGGACCGCCTGGAAAGTTCTGTCGAAACAAAGCGATCAGTTCGCGGAAGCCGCCGTAGCTTCGGCAGGCTGCTGCTTTTCGGGGTGCACGCTGATGAACCGGCCGTGCTTGCCCCGGTCTTGAAATTTCACGAAACCGCTGGCAAAGGCAAAGAGCGTATCGTCCTTGCCTCGCCCCACATTCAGACCGGGCTTGTGCCGTGTGCCGCGCTGGCGGATCAGGATCGTGCCGGCATTCACCCACTCGCCGCCAAAGCGCTTGACTCCCAGCCGCTGTCCCTGTGAATCGCGGCCGTTTACGCTTGAGCCGCCGCCCTTCTTATGTGCCATGACCCAATCCTTTGCGCCTAAAGCGCGATGTCGCCGATTTGCACCGACGTGTAATTCTGCCGGTGGCCGGTGCCGATCTTGTATTGGCCGCCGGTCTTATATTTCAATACCTTGATCTTCGGGCCACGATGATGGCGCACGATCTTGCCCGTCACTTTCGCGCTGCCGGCATCCTTGCCGCTCACCACCTTGGCTTCGTCGGTGCCCACCGCGAGCACTTCGCCGAAGGTGATCTTGCCGCCGACTTTGCCTTCCAGCCGCTCGACGCGAACCGTATCCCCCGGGGCCACCCGGTACTGCTTACCTCCACTGCGTATGACGGCGTACATCTATCCTCCACAGAAAATCGGAAACCCCAATTATACGGGCCTTAGCCCACCCGGTCAACGCCGCATTCCCACCGGCATCGCCAAAGCCGCTTAACCTTGCTTCGCCCTCCTCCCCTGGGCGGCGGCTGCCGCATCCAGTGAGCCCTGTGGGTCCGTATCCCCACGACTGTCGCGCCGCGAGCCTTTGCGGGTGCCGCATCCCTTTGCGCCGTTTGCAAAGGGTGCGCAAGACAACTTTGGAACTATTGCGCAGCTGTTCGCTGCGTCTTGGCTTCCGCCATGATTTTCTCGATGTCCTCGGCTTTGCGGGGCAGGCGGGCCGTTAGCAGCTTGTAGCCAGTGGGCGTGATTAACACGTCGTCTTCGATGCGCACGCCGATTTTCTCCTCCGGGATGTAGATGCCGGGTTCCATGGTGACGACCATACCGGGTTCGAGCGGACGATACGGGTCGCCCGCGTCATGCACGCCGAGGCCGATATGGTGGCTCAACCCGTGGATGAAATACTTGCCCAGCGGCTGGCCGTGCAGGTCCTTGCCGTGATGATTGATATAGTCGAGCGCAATCTGGCCGAGCCCACCGGGACCGCGGCCGAGACGCGCCCCCGGTTTGATCGCATCCATCGCGGCCTGTTGCGCGCCGTACACAATGTCATAGATTTCGCGTTGCCGTGGCGTGAACTTGCCGTTCGCCGGCAGCGTGCGCGTGATGTCCGCGGTGTAACCGGAAAATTGCCCGCCCACATCGAGCACCACGATATCGCCATCCTGAATTTGCGCGCCGATCTTGTCGTAGTGCAGCACGGTGGAATTAAATCCCGCGCCCACGATGGGCGCGTACGCTTCGGCTTCGCATCCGCCCGCGAAGTGAATTTCTTCCATGTGGGCGGCCACCTGATACTCGAAGAGTCCCGGCCGCATCATTTTCATCGCGGCCAAATGCGCGTCCACGGAAAGCTCGATCGCGCGCGTGAGCAAGTCAATCTCGCCCGCTGACTTGATCTGCCGCATCGCTCCGATTTGCGGCTCGATCTGCTCGACTTTCGCTCCCGCGTCATTCTGCGCGAGCCACGCGGCCCAATTCTGGCGGTGCGGATAGCCGGCATTGGATTCCTGCGTGGGCAGCAGCGTATAGAGCGCGGGCACAATGGCGGCGACCTTGGCGAGATCGTCCTGCAAATCGCCGAATCGCTCGACGGTGGCAAAGCCCGTCTTTTCGTGCACGTCCGGATCGTCGGGACCGATGCGTGGACCGTTCCATGCTTCCTGCAGACGATTGCGCGGCGGGAGGTAGAGAATCTCTTTCGCGCCGGCCCAGCCTTTTGCGGCGACGCTATCGGGAATCAGGAGCAGTGCGGCACCCTCCTCGTTGTGTCCGGTGAGGTAGTAAAAGTAAGGCTCCTGATTGAAGACGTAAGCCTCGCTGGCGTTTTCCTTTCCGGTATAGCCAAATAGCACGATGGGCGCGTCCACCTGTCCGGCAAGCCGCGCGCGCCGTGCGGCATATTCGCCATTCGGCTCGCACTGCCGGACTTGCGCGTGCACGGGTGCTGCCAGCGCACCGAGCAGAATCACGCCGAACAAAATTGTGTGGTGGCACAGAAGATTGCGAGCCATCTTGCAGACTGAGCCTTCATAAATCAAATCGCACCTCGCGCCATTAAGCGGCCCCAGGCTATGAGAAAAGTTCGTCGTCGCAGGCTATTCTAAGCCGTTCCGTTCGGGCTGGACTAGCGTTTGAATTGCCGAAACGGAACAGCCTAATTAGTAACTCCCTGGTTATCCCCCCGCTATTTTGATGTAAATGCGGCAGGGATTGGACTTACAGCTTCCGATGTGCGCAATCAATAGTAATTAAAGGACTTAAGAAATCGCTATTTGCCACATTGCAGACTTAATTGCAGGAAACAAAGCGTTTACGGGAGCGTATGTACCGCGAACGCGCGTCACATACGCAACGATCTCAGCAGAGAGGCGGCAAGCCATGACGAGAATAGGAGTCGAAAAAAAAAGGCCCGGAGCGCTTGAGCGCCGCCGGGCCTGAGGTCCTGCGAACTGAGAGAGGAACGAAGCATCTGCCGCTGTTGCTTGCCGTTGATTGCCCGGTGCGTCGGGGCTGTCGAGCGCCGTACGCTGCGCGAGCGAGGCCGCTGCGAGCTTATTCGGCGAGCTGGGCAGCGGTTGCGCCAGACGACGCCGTGGCGGATACGGGCTGCGGCTTGGCCGATTTGCGGCGGATGATGAAGGCGGTGCCGAGCAGGCCGAAACCGAACAGGAGCAGGCTCGAGGATTCGGGCGTTGGCGTCACCGTAAATTGCACGGGCGTCAGGCTGAAGTCGTTGGGATACGGCGCAGAACCAAGATAAATCGCGTCGTAGTAGGAGGTGGTGTCCCAATAGATGTTGACCGGCTGCGACTGACCCTGGACCGAGAACAAGACGCCGTTCAGATCGAGCTGGGGGTTCGTGCCGATCATGATAAGGTTGTCGTAGGTAAAATTGTCGCCATCCGGCACGGAATAGACGCCCGAACCGACTGGAATCATGGCGGTGATATTGGCGCCATTCTGTTGTCCGGTGACGCCCGTGACCAAAGACTCCCCGCCGCCTTCGTTCGTGGCGGTGAAGGTGCCGAAGCCCGTAATTCCGGCTCCGGAATACGCAAAGTTAAACGTATCCGCGGAGGCGCTTCCAGCGCAAACGGTCAGGCAGGCCAGCGCGCCCATCAAGATTGTCCTGCGGATCAGTGAGACCATCTTCAAGTTCCTCTCTTTCGCTCTATAAGTCCTAATCAACGCGCCGAGTTTGCCGTTTTGAAGCAAGTACAGCAATAGGCCCGGCGTACTACATGTGGCACAAAGTGCTGAAACTAGGAGTGTTATGTGACCTTCTGTCGGGGGAGCGAAACGTCAGCCGATGCACTTTGAGTCGAAGTACAGGTACGGCGCCAGATTAGAACCGGACCGATTTGTGTGCCCAAAAAAGCATAGGTAACTGGTACCGGACGCGGGTACCGCAAGTACCATGGCCCTCAAAAGCGCCATTACTGACAATGAAGATGCACCGAGCCAGAGACTTGGGAGCGCGACGCTCAGGCCTGCCGTGCGGAGAGCATTGTGAAGAACAAGTGGGTAGTCCGGTTAACGGACGTTAATAAAGAACTGCTGCTAATCCTTTCGATTATCGCTTCGGCCGGGATTGTGAATTTCTTTATCTCCGGGCAGAGGCTGGTACTCACCTTCTACAACCTGCCGACGCTCTTCGCCGCCTACTACTTTGGGCGACGACGCGCGATGGGCGCCGCGGTGGCCTCCATCCTCTTTATCACCTGGATGAACCTGATGAATCCGCTGGCGCTGGGCGGCGGGCTGAAGATTGAGTCACGAGGATTGCTGACGTGGTCGGATTTGTCGGTGTGGGCAGGATTTCTATTGATCTCCGCATATGCCACCGGGACCCTTTACGAAAAGGGACAGCGGAACCTGCAGGAATTGCGCGAGACGTATTACGGCGTGTTGCAAATCCTGAACCAGTTCATCGCGAACGATAAATTCACGCAGAATCATTCCTATCGTGTTTCGGTTTACGCCACGCAGATCGCGGCGGAAATGGGGCTGCGTAACGAGCAAATCGAAGATGTGCGCGCGGCCGCGCTGCTGCACGACGTGGGCAAGCTCGAGACGAGCCGCGACGTCCTTTATAAGGCCGCCCGGCTGACCGATGACGAAATGAAGGAAATGAAAACGCACGTGGACAAGGGCGTGGGCATGCTGAGCCCCGTGGGCGGATCGCTGCGCCGCGTGCTACCGATCATTCTGGCGCACCACGACCGGTTTGATGGATCGGGGTATCACCCGCGCAAGGGCGAAGATATCCCCATCGAGGCGCGCATCATCAGCGTGGCGGATGTGTACGATTCGCTGATCAGCGACCGGCCGTATCGCAAGGCCGTCTCTCCTTTTGAGGCACGGGACGTGATTTTGCGAGGCTCAGGTGCGGATTTTGATCCCCGGGTGGTGGATGCCTTCGAATCCGCGTTCGCAAGACAGCGGCTGGAAGTATCCGAAGTGCTGGTGTAACTGGTGAGTTGTTGCGATACGCCAGCAATAAAGTGTGCCCGCAGGCTTAACGGGTGCCACCAGTTTCATTTTGGGTTACGGCTATTTTCCCCGGGCCATACAGTGTTTCCCTCACGCCCCGTCCTTCCGAGCTGAACATTTCGCAGATCAAATAGACCTAAGCCGGTAAAGAAAACGGCTGCTGCGAGGAGTTCCCAGCCCATGCGAACGCGCTTTTTTCCCCTACGAAGTCGAATGCTATTTGCCGTAGCGTTGCTTGCAGGTTTCGCAACGGCGATCGCGCCGCAGATTCAAGCCGATACTGTGAGCTATATTCAAACAAACCTGGTGACGAGCAATCAGACCGACGCTGCCGCGCAGCTCACCGACACAAATCTAATCAATCCGTGGGGTATTGCGGAGAGCGCTACGTCTCCCTTCTGGGTATCCGATCAGGGGAGCGGCGTCTCGACGCTCTTCAACGTCACGACATCCTCGACGACGATCAACTCCCTGGTAGTGACGATCCCGGCGGCGAGCACGCCTCCCTCCGGTCCCACCGGCGTGGTGTTCAACAGCACCACGGGTTTCACGATCGGAGCCACGCCGAAGGCCGCCAATTTTATTTTTTCGACGCTGCAGGGCACGATCGTCGCATGGAATTCCACGAGCGGGGCCGTAACTGCGGCGACCGTTTCAGGAGCTGTGTTTACCGGTCTCGCGGCGACGAGCGGAAATCTTTATGCCGCGGATTTCAAAAACAACCAGATCGACGTTTTCAACAGCAGCTTTGCGAAGACCGCTTCCTTCACCGATCCTTCCGTGCCAAAGGGCTACGCACCCTACAACGTGCAGGCCATCAATGGAATGCTCTATGTGGAATATGCGCTCGTGGGGACAAACGGAATGCCGATGGTGGGAAACGGGAACGGGATCGTGGATGTGTTCAACCCCAACGGCACGCTAGCGAAGACGCTCATTTCCGGCGGAACGCTGAATGTGCCGTGGGGCATCGCGCTCGCGCCCGCCGCCTTCGGGCCATTTGGCCGAGATCTGCTGGTGGGAAATTTTGGCAATGGCGAGATCAATGCCTACGACCCGATCACCGGCGCTTATCTGGGGACCCTGGATAATCCGCAAGGGAATCCCCTGGTGAACGGCGACCTGTGGGCTTTGCAGTTTGGGAACGGCGGAAACGGTGGCAATCCCGACGCGCTCTACTTCACGGCCGGGATTGATGACGAGACGCAGGGCTTGTTTGGAGAAATCACCCCGACTCCGGAGCCTTCGACGCTGGCGCTGTTTGGCGGCGGGCTCGTGAGCTTGATGGGAATATGGCGGCGGAAGCGGGCGTAGCGTCCGGTCCACGAAATGTTTTGTCACGGGCGCCGGTTGCAGCCGATGCCGGCGCCCGAGGCGGGAGGAAAGCACCTTCGCGTTCTTCCCCTCGTTGTGCTGATATCTTCGACTCGTCGTTTCTTTCGGAAAAATTCCTTACATAGACGCGCGTAGCGAGGAACGGTAAACTTGTCGCTTCGCGCCCGTAGCTCAGCTGGATAGAGCATCTGGCTTCGAACCAGAGGGTCGGGAGTTCGAATCTCTCCGGGCGCGCCACTTTCTCCTTCGGTTTCATCTAGATGCGGGCCTCAAGTTGCGAGGTGTCCTCTGTTGCGGCCGCGCTGTCACGAAAACGTAACGGTTTTCGATTTTCCGCTTCCTGCTGCTCGACAACCATAACGCTTTCTTGGACGGATTTTTGGCCAAGAGCACGTAAACCTAACGGTGACTGTTTCTCGTACGCTTTCTCGTTCACCTGCTCAAGGTGCTCTCGGACCTGGTTGGCCAGTCCCAATTGATAGTAGCGTTTCGTTTCGGGGCTGCTGTGACGCATCGCGTGCTGCACAACCGCATCGGGCGCAACCCAACTAAGGCGTGTGCAAAACACGTGCCGCAGGTTGTAGATCGGAAAATACGAAACGCTGGCGTTCTTGAGAGTAGTCTTCCAGGCTCGCTTCACCGTTCCGATGGGCTTCGCGGGATTGGACGGGCTCGGGAACAGAAAAGGGCTCTGTGTCCCCTGTTCCTTCTTCCACTCAAGCAGAACATCTGCGGCGAGGCGAGTCAGCGGAACGGGTTGCTCGGACGCTTTTGTCTTGACGTTGCCGTTCAAATGAATCACCTGATTTGCCAGGTCAACTTGGTCCCAGCGAAGTGAGATACCTTCGCTGTATGTCCTGACGCCCGTTTGCACGAGCAGAATAATCGCGACGCGAAGATGCGGAGGTGCCGCGTCAACGATTCTCTGCTCCTCATCGGCCGTCAGCATACGTTTTGCTGGCCGCTCCCGGCGCTCATCAAAATGCCTCACACCGGTAGCAGGGTTCTCGGTGACGTATTTCCGGGTGATCGCAAACTGGAACATGCAATGAAGGCACTCCAGTTCCCGGTTTACGGTCGCCCCTTTGATGGTGGCCTTCGGGTTCGACTTCAGCGGCTGTTGGCGGCGATGATTGCGGTATTCCTCAATCATCGGCCTCTGGATCTCCGCTAAGTCATATTCTCCAAAATACGACTTCAGGTTCTTAATGAAAGTACGGTGGTTCCGCTGGCTGCTGGTAGAGAGAGTAGACGAGTGCGAGGACACAAATTCCTCGCACAGCTTTGCGAATGCCAATGTGACCCGTGCTAAGCCGACCTTGAACAATCCCAGCGCGATTTCGCCTTCTCGCCGTCTGAGAATTTTCTTGGCGATCTCCTTGCTGGAAGTTTTGGTCGACTCGAACATGCGTCCGTTCGCTGCCGTATAGCTCATCCACCAGAACCGGGAATCCTTTCTTTGATACAACCCCATTCGGCGCTCCTTCTACTTGCCAGAGGAATGCGCCGACGGGATTATACGCGCCGCGAGTGCAGAATGCGTAGCCGGCAAGATGTGAGCCTGCTTAAACTCGTCGAGGACGGATCGCCGATATTCGAGTCGTCTGCCGAGTTTGCGACGCTCGATTTGCCCGTGGCATGAGTAGTGGTAGAGAGTGCTCGTGGATACTCCGAGATATGCCGCAGCCTCCAAGTGGCCCAACCAACAGTCGAGGCTCGTTGACGGCCCAGGTCCTTCTGGCTTGGTTATTGCTCCATTAGAGGATGATTCAGGGTCTCGCTCCATAAGCTTTTGAAGGGCTTGTAGAATCGGTTCCGACTCTTTCGGCAAGAGCAGCAGGCAAGCGACCAATCGGGGAACCCTTGGTGCATCGGCGCGACCGCCGTGAGCACCCTCGCCCCTGGTCGACTCGTTCGTTTCGCTTTCAGGTTGAGTCATGATTCGTCACACTCCAATGATAGGTTGCCGATTCCCTCGTCAGACCTGAATGTGAAGTTTCCTGTGAGACTTGTAAAGGGTGTTAGTAGACTACGAGTAGACTACGGCGTACCTACGGCGTACTACGGCCTACTACGGACACATATCAAGATATGGTCAGGTGAGGGTGTTTAGCTCTCGAACAGACGGGTTCTAGTCGACGGGCGGGCGTTCCGACAGTTCTCCGGCCTTTTGGCGCTCTGCAACATGGCTAGGCTCTTGCGCCGTAGAATTGGCGATTCCGTTCCGGTCCCTTCGCTAAGAGGGCGCTCAATACATATGGGCGTCGGGTTCGATCCCTACCGCCCCTACCAATCGCATCCCTCGCGCTTCCTGTCGCGTAGCCATGGCCTCCGAATCATCATGCGAATTTCGTTCGAAACCGAGACCCAGGTGCGATCTTGTTTGTCTTCTAATCGCTTCTGCCGCTCTGCGATCCAATGCGAATAGAATTTCCCCCGTCACCTTCGTACTTGTGTGTCCCAACGCCTGCCTCAATTCTTCGAGGGTCATTTCCCCGTTGTGCGTTAGATCGAATGCATAAGTGTCACGGAGGCGATGACTGTGGCCATCGGCAACTCCGGCCAAGTCGAAGAGCACCCGCAGACGACGCTGCCACTTGCCGACGGCGCTGTGTAACGTGGACGCGCCAGTCCAGAAGAAAAAGCGCCCACCACTAAGCGGCAATTCTTCTAGCAGAGATACAATTTTTGGGGGCAGTTTGTTGCGAACATACGTGTTGGTTTTTTGCGTATAGAATGATATGCGGTTTCCGTCGAGCCAGCTTTTCTCGCAACGGACACAATCACGATCCGGATTCCTGAAAAGCGTATCAAGAGAACAAAAGCGAGCAATCTACGTGCGGAAGCACTTCCTGCTCGCTCTCCGGTGTTATAACTGTATTATGTTATGAGAATTATAGTTCATGAATTATCACAAACGAATAGCTGCCGAGTTGGATAAGATGGACGGGGCGAGGGTGAAACGTGAATGATCCCCTGACTGAGATCATCGAAGAGATTCGCAGAGCAGCCGTCAGCGATGGTGTAGGAATCTTCTATGGATATCTAGCTGATGACAATGAGAGCGTGCCTACCGTTCACTGGAACCGCGCGAACGGAGGCGATTGGAGAGAGTTCCTGCGCTGCGCAAAGACCTTTAACGCAACGATCCTTTACCTAGATTGGGCACCATTTGAGCAGTCGGAAATTGATGAAGCGGTCTCGAAAGTTGAATCGGAACTGAATGGAGAGATTGCCCAAGACAAAGAGGCCGCCGAGATCCTGAATCAAATTCAGCGGTTTCACGCAAAGGTCGGCTCGACATGTGTGATTGACCTCGCGTTCGTTGCAAACGGCACATTGCATGTTTATGAGCAAACCAGCGATTGGTGGGAGGAATTTACCAACTTAGTGACAGTTGATGAAGGCGCGGAAGAACAAGCGACGAGAATCGGCAAATACCTAGTGAATAAATGGGCGACAGCGTTAGCGGGTGATTCGAAATACTCTACAAGCAAACAACGCGGGTACCTTCTCGAAAAGCTCGCTGGCGATGAATTTCAGAGGCTACCTGTTGGCGAGGTTCTGCGCCGAGCTGAGGCCATCTTCGTTACGGATTTTAAGCAAGCAGCTGACGAAAAGCTTGCAGACGAAATCCGGCAGTTGCGAGCAGAAGGTCTAAATCTAAATGCCATTGCGATGCAACTTGGAATATCCAGGGATCGCGTTAGCGGGCTGTTGTCTGGAAGCGCCGTCAAGAATCGCAAGTAACCAAAAAGCGTCGGAGAAAAGGAATGCAGATCGTCACTCTCGTGGCCATTGGTACGCTGGCGATCAGCTTGGGCATTGCACTTGGCCGATATGTCTGGCCTGCTCTCCCCGAAGTTGATCCGAACCTTCTGACGAAAGCCCAAACAGACGTAGCCAGGCTTGAGCAGGAGTGCAGTACGCTTCGGACTCGTGTAACTGAGCTTGATACTGAGCACAAATCTGCTGGCGCAGAAGCTAAAAGCGCTAGGGAGGAGGCCACGCGGCTAAACGAACGCGTCATTGGCCTTACGAGACAGCTTGAAGATCAGGCGAAGCAGACTGCCGTGCTGGAAACGCAGCGGGAAATGGCCGCGAACGAGGCAAACGCCTCGGCGGCTGAAGTCGCAACGCTCAAAGAGCGCGAGAATTCTCTGAGGCAGAAAATCGAAGAACAAACGGCGCAGGTCGCCGAACAGCAGCATCGATTGACAGCTGAATTCGAGAACATCGCCAATCGCATCTTGGCAGCAAACGCCGCCGAGCTTTCGGAGAAATCGCATACGGCGCTGTCAACAATTCTCGATCCGTTGCGCGAAAGAATCCAAACATTCCAAACAAAGGTCGAAACTACTTATGATGCGGAGAGCCGTGACGTTCTATCACTGAAGGAGCAAATCAAGTTTATCTTGGAAACGAGCACCGCCATAGGTAACCAGGCGGATGGGCTGGCCAAGGCGCTAAGAGGTGAAAAGCAACTTCTTGGTCGCTGGGGGGAATTAGCATTGGAGCGTATTCTGGAAGCAGCGGGTCTCAGGGAGGGTAGTGAATACATCGTCCAAGGCAAGGGATTGGGTCTCAAAAGCGAGGATGGTGGTCATCAGAGACCAGATATCGTCGTTTGTCTTCCAGACCAGCGGACGATGGTCGTCGATTCAAAAGCCCCTCTTGCATCTTACGAGCGGCTGATTGAAGCGAAAGACGATATTACGAGGGAAGTGCACGCTTCCCAATTCGTACGAGATTTTAAGGCGCATATCGATGAACTTGCCGACAGATGTTACCAAGAGAGTGATAAGTTACACGCGCATGACTACCTGCTGATGTTTGTACCCATCGAGGGTGCTCTGGCCGCAGCGGTTACTCGAGAGCCAGAGCTTTTTGTATATGGGTGGGAACGCCATGTCGTCTTGGTAGGACCTCCGACACTTCTGATGACGATGCGCACGGTTGCGTCGATTTGGCGCTACCAGGACCAGGAAGAACATGCCCAGGATATCGCGCGTTTGGCCGGCGAGTTGTGTGACAAGGTGAGCATGAGCTTGATTGATTTGAACGGCGTCGCCGAAAAGATTACGGGGGCGCTAACTGCACACTATGATGCGATAAAGAGGTTCTCGTCGGGCAAAGGAAACGCTCTCTCCATTGGCGAGCGAATTCGAAGTCTGGGTGTCAAAACCAAGAGGCCTATGCCGTCGATGCTAGTTGACGGCGTTTCGATAACGGCAAAGATGGAAGACGCTGAACCAGATCCTGTGGTTGCCAAAGACGCAAAGGCACAACCGGAATAAGCACAGGATAGACGATCAGCATCGGTTCGTCTTAAAAACGTCAAATTGTCGCTTTCGCGCCCGCTGAAGCCGATAGTTCCTGACTTGGGCTTTTCTCTATCGAAAGCGTTTGCGAGAGGCCCCATTTAGGGCCTTTGCTAGGCGCTAGGGCAGATGATCGCCCTAGAACGCCCTAAACCACATTCCCCGAGTGATCATCCATTAAAACGGCAGCATTTTGTTTCGGGTCTGAACCCGAGCGTGGGCGGAGTGCGATTTGCACATCCGAGCAGTCTTGGATCTGCACGAGTTCCACAATCTTTTTTGGCCAGAGTTGAATGGATGGAGATGATCCGGCTCGCAGCGTAGGCGGCACCGCGAAGGTCAACGGTCATAGGCGGGCGATTCCGTGCAACCGACCAGTCCGAACTTGGCGACGCGAGTCAACACAAGCGCGTTTCACAGGACTAATGTTGAGTTCGGTGAACATTGGTCGCTGAGCGCATTGGCCTGAAGGCAACAGTTGAGCCAAGGGTTACTTAGCCGGAAACGTCACTATTCGGCCAAGCGACGAGAAGCCCGTTCTAACTGAGCCTCCGTCGCCAGCCTTAGCTGTGTCTCGCGCATGACGATCATCAAAACTTCAACTTCTTATTTCGCCTGCGCTAGCCCCGCAACAACTGCGGCAACTTTATCGAGTATCTGATTCCAGCCCTCTACTTGCCCGCTGTTTTTTGCGTCCTCCATGGTTTCATTTCCAATGAAGGTGAGTTTCGTCTGGCCGTTTCCAAAATCCTCGAAAATAACCACGTCGTGCGCACCGTCTATGGCCTCATGTTCTATTCCATAGTGCGCAGGCTCAACCTTGTTTCCCTTCGAGTCGGAAAAGTACATGGAGGAAACGATCTTCTCGTGCGGAACTATCTCGTGGTATTCCCCAGCATTCCAGAACTCCTGCCCATCCGGCGTTCTCATGCAGCAGCGATTTCTGTTTCCTGATCTCTGAACCCTGACACCTGCGCTAATTTATGCTTCCCCATGCGCCGCGTATCGCAGCTGGGTGCATGGTTTAACAAAAGTCTAGGCGGGTTCTTGGAAATGAGTCCCAGCGGGCGTCGGTTCATTCGCGGCATCGTTGGGTTCGGCGAAACTTAGGCGTCAATCCTGAAAAATCGTCCTCCTTTCATGATGGTGCGAAAATGAGATCCTTGGTCCTGAAGGAGATTAAGATTTTTCAAAGGATCCCCCTTGACAACAAGCAAATCAGCCAGGGCCCCCGGTTTTATCTCCCCTAGTTCCGACTGCATGTTCAAGAGCCGCGCGTTCGTCACTGTGGCTGAACGGATGATCTCTGCCGGCGACAATACCTGACTGCGAATTAGGAATTCACGCGATTGCTCAGCGCGAAGGATGCCTAACAAATCGGTCCCAAAGCCTAGTTGGACGCCTGCCCTCTTGCAGATTTCCAAAGATTGCAGCCCTGCCGCGAGCACCTTTTTGTTTTTCTCTAAATTCTTTTCGAGCATTCCTAATTCACGTCCCCTGCGATTCATGCAGTCATAGGTCACCAGCGTCGGTACGACGAACGCTTTGTGCTCAGCTACCAATTTAGCTGTACACTCATCAATCAAATTGCCATGCTCGAAAGAGCGCACACCACACTCGACTCCACGACGAATGGCCGCAGCCGAGTATGCATGGGCACAAACGTACTTACCTGAGGAATTTGCAGTCTGAACCGCAGCCCTTATCTCGTCCTCGGTGAATTGCAAGCCCTCGAGTGGATCATTTGGCGAGGCGACCCCGCCAGAGATCATGATCTTGATATGATCGGCGCCTTTGCGAAGCTCTTCCCGAGTCGCACGTAGCATTTCAGGAACGCCATCTACCAGATGGCTAAACAAGTGCAGGCCGTTGCAGCATTGGTTTGTATTTGTTTCGGGCTCTGCCGTGCGGCTGCGGAAATCGCCATGCCCGCCAGTCTGGCTCATACTTCGTCCGGCGATGAAAAGACGAGGTCCCTCGAAAACTCCCGACTCTACAGCTTCTCGGATACCCCAGTCTGCTCCGCCGACATCGCGTATCGTCGTAAAGCCACGGCCGAGCATGCCCCTCAATGTTGTGAGCCGCCGCCAGAGTAAGAGGGACCTTTTCCAACTTGGTCAGATCGACTTCTGACAGGAAAATATGAGCGTGGGCGTCTATCAGGCCGGGCATCAAAACGTCACCGCGCAGATCAACGATCGTAGCGTCACCCCGATGGATCGGTGCGTCGGAAACCTCCTTGATGCGGTCGTTTTCAACAAGGACTTCGCGGCCTTCGAGCAAAGCGCCAGCCACAGGGTCCAACATCGGACCTCCGCGGAAAAGAATTTGTGTGTTTTCCACCTTATTCTCCCGTCCGTCCAACTTTTCCCTCAATGGCGCCTGATCGCCGATCTGGGGCGAAGAAAATTTGCAGGCAACGTTCCGGAGAGGGTTTGTCGAACAGACTGAACATAATCAGAAACAGGACGCTGACGATTAAGCCGGCTTCTACAGGGTCAACTCCGAGGAAGTAAGGATGTGCGAGCCGATTCCAGATTAGACACGTAGCTCCCCCACCGAGCATCGAAGCGATGGCTCCATTGCGAGTGGCCCGCTTCCAATTCAGTCCAATCACAACAGGTGCAAAAAAGAAACTAACCAGAAGTTGAGAGGCAAAAATCACGACAAAGTTCACAAGATTCATTCTTCGAAGGGCAATGAGGGCCGGAATTGCTCCAAAACACAACACGGAGATGCGCCCAGCAAGTACCTTTTCTTTCTCTCTGGCCAGAGGCCGAAAAAACTTTACATAAATGTCATGCGACATGGCCGAGGAAGTCGTTAACAGGAGTGCGCCGCCGGTACGAGTGAAAGTCACCACAACCGCAAGAAGGACCAGCATTCCAGTCCACACGGGCAAAATGTTCATGCCCAGTACCGGCGTAGCCATGTCCGGATCAGACAAGAACGGCACCAGCTTTCGCGCGGAAAGACCGAATATAAGCACCCCAACGGCAATGAAAGCTTGAAATACAAACGAATAGCCGATCGCTAACCGGGCTATTCGCTTACTTGAGAGAGAATAGAAAGCGGAAATCTCATAGGGGGCCGACGCGAGTCCGAGACCAACCGCCAGCGATATAGCAAAGAGATATCGCACCGAAAACCATGAGCCAGTCAGTCTCGTATCAATCGCATGTAGGGCGTAACCCAGAGAATGAAACCCCCCGACGCTTCGCAATAAGAAGGGGACCGCCAAAGCGTATGCGGCGATAAGCAAGACCGCTTTCAACACCCCGACGTATGCATTGCTGTACATCCCGCCGAGCACTGTGTATAGCGCCACCGTGGCAGCGACCAGAACGACAGCCTTGGCGTACGAAATTCCAGTAATCAAACTAAACAGAACTCCGCCGGCCTGGTATTGAGCTGAAATCATCACGGCGTAAGCGACCAAAATGAGGATGGCGGACATCGCCCGAAGCGGGCGGCTGTCAAAGCGCGTTTCAAAGTAGTCCGGTAGCGTGATGCCAGCCATCCCGCGCATTTTGGGCGCCACAAAGATTGCCGCGATCAGCCAACCAACCCATACACTCACCCACGACCAAAGAAAACTAATGCCGGAAAAATAGTGGAAGCCAACAACGCCAATGGTGGTTCCTGCACTAACCTGGTTTGCCATCAACGTGGCTCCGCCGACGATAGGCCCCAGGCTCCTGCCAGCGACCAAGAATCCCGCTTCGTCCTTAGTCTTTTTGTAACTCAACAGGCCGATGAGACACACCACCACCACGTACAAACCAGTGATCAGCAGGAAAACGTGAAGGTGCCAAGGGGGCGTCACGGATGATCCTCTGTATTCTCGACAGATTCTCGAGCGATACAGCCAGGGGTTAAGGATCTCGCGTATTTCTCACCAATCAAAGACGGCCCCCGGCGGACACACGCGCCCAAACAAAGTAAAAAATGACCCAAAGCACCTGTAGCAGAAGGAACGTATAGAATTGTGTGCCTAAGAATGAGGTCACCTCTGAATTGGATTTCCTATGACCGTCCGCAAAGTGAGCTCCAGACGGGAACCGAAACCGCACAATGGACGGAAGCGCAGGGAAGTTACCGATCAAATCAGTCGGCGTGCCCATTCTTTCCATCTGAGGCAGGCGAACCTCTCCGCGACCATACTCATCAGGCAAGTGTAGGTGAATCGTTGCTTTCGTTCCCCATTCCTGATCCGAGGTAATTGGGTGTGTCGGCATTACGATCGGAATATTCGAGTCTTGATCGTATAATTGCATTCGATACTGGATGATGTATTCCGAAGAACTGAAGTTCATGCCTACCGGGGTCTTCAGGGTAAAAAATGCCCAGGGACCGATCGCCGACGTTGAGAAGTCCAGGTCGGCTCCGTTCTGGGAGATTGAAATGTCTTGAATTTGCGCCGAAGAGTCAGTCAAGCATTGAAACTTGTCAAAGGCACTGCCGCGAACATCCGAGTATCGTTCCTGAACAATTGCGCTGGCTCCACTTTGGAGTTCGATGTAAATTTGCACAGAAGAAATCGGAACACCGCTTGTTGCGCTAGATGCCCACCGGGCCGTTACGACCAAAAGCACGAATATGATTGCAGGCCTCACGAAAAACCGCACGCTCGTACCCTCCATCTGTGGTTGCCACGAACCTTCTGATCGTCACGGCTCGACATGCATCGGATGACGAATAAAGGCAGGCGATACGACGTGTGACCGTTTCTATCTCACAGTCACGACCCCCTGCCAGCCTTACAAACTCCTATCTGACAGGAATTCTGTTTCTCAGGCCCTTTGCAGCGCTATGTGCGTGATGTTGGATGTATTCCGCATGCCAATTTAGGTAAACCGAATCGTTCAACGCATGGAGAGCACGCCGTTCAAGATCCGAAATTGGGCCCTCCAGACGCTGAAATCCCTTTCAACCCAACGAACTCCGATTCTTGTCTGCTCCCTATTGCCCCAAATATTTCCCGTTCGGCATTCCGGAAACACCCTATCAGTACTAGCGAGCGCGTGCTGTGTTTTCGGTTGGAATGTTCATGATTCCTGCCTGCTTGAGAAGCTGCCTGAGCTTCGGTGCATCCTGACTCTTCAGCTTCTCGAATTGCGCTGAAACTCGGGCCAACGCATCCTTCATTTCCGTAAACTTTGCCTTTTGGATTTCAGTGGGTGTTGCCGTGGAGGACTCCAGCGTGTAAAGCAAGAATGTGAATTGCACCGGCACGTTGTACGGGATGCGCCCGCCATCGAAAGACTTGATGTCTGGATCCGCAAGAAGGCCATGAAGATCGTCCATCTGCTTGGCAAAAGCAGCAGCAGCCTTCTGGGTCTCCTGAGGAACGGCTGGGCCGCCAGGCTTCTTCAAAGATTCTATTGTCGACTTCCACGACTCTTCGAAGGCCTCGAAGTTCTTTCGTTCCTCGATCGACGTCTTATAGACCTCGTAAGTTTCCATCATGAGTTGATCGTGCAGGGCACGATCAGCAGCGCTAATGTGTATGGTTGGGTCGTCCATGACCTCCAGTCTCTTCGAGTCTTTCTTGCCATCGGCGGCAACCGTAACCGTGTAAGTTCCTGGAGGAACCATCGGACCATACACTGCGTCATAAAAGAAGCCCTCATAAGTGGACCACTTCTGGAGCTCGGTGGGCTCGACGATCGTCGGATAACGCAAGTCCCAGCCAACACGGTTGATGCCCTCGTTTGCCGTTCCATCGAGCTCACGAACGATCTTTCCATCCTGAGTGGAGATCGTAATTTTCACGTCCTGGCCTGTTGCGGGTTTTTGCTGCATGTAATAGTCGACGAGCACTCCGGCAGGGTTTGGACCGAGATAAATCTTGTGTCCCAGAAAGCCATTCGTTTCGTCTGTGATCCGCCAGTCGATCGACGGACGAAGCGTGAATAAATGGAAATCAGAAGCGCCAGAGGCGTCTTTCAACTCCTCAAGCGGCCGAATATCATCGAGTACCCAGAACGAGCGTCCATATGTTGCCAGGATCAGATCGTGCTCCCGAGGCTGGATTTGAATGTCGTGGACCGAGACGTTCGGGAAACCGTACCGCAGGTGTTTCCAATTTGCGCCACGATCAAAAGAGACATACGCTCCAAATTCGGTCCCTGCAAAAAGGAGATTGCGATTATAGGGATCTTCGCGAAGGACGTGAATGACATTGGGCACTTCAATGCCATTCTTCAGAGCCGTCCAGGAGTGCCCGAAGTCCGAGGTGCGGAATACGTAGGGCTGATAATCGTTCTTGTTCGACCTGTCGAACGTTACATATGCCGTGCCTTCATCAAAGTGTGAGGCTTCTATGCGGCCCACCCAGCTATCCGCAGGCAATGAAGAGATGTTGCCGATGACGCTCGTCCATGTCTTGCCACCGTCGCGCGTAACATGCACAGCCCCATCGCCACTCCCTGCCCACATCACGTTAGCGTTTACGGGCGATTCGCTGATTGCCGTTAGAGCATCAGCGCGGTGAAAGCCCGGAGAAGATTGGTTTCCCTTCTTCGCCGTGAGGTCATCGCTGATCTTCGTCCAACTGTCGCCACGATTTGTCGATTTGAAGACGAAGTTCGCGCCCAAGTAGAGCGTTTTGTGATCATGGGACGAGACTACGAAAGGAGCATCAAAGGGCCATCGGAAAGCTGGTTCTCCCTGTGAGGGCTGCGGTTGCAAGGAAGCCATTTCGTGAGTAGTGAGATTTCGGCGATACAATGACCCACTTTGTGCTTCCGCATACACCGTGTTCGCGTCACTTGGATCGGGTGTCGTATATACTCCATCTCCGAGCAACAACCGGAACCAATCATCTTTCGTGATCCCCCATCGAGACCGGTTTCGGCTCGGGCCGCACCAGTCTCCATTATCTTGCATGCCGCCGCAGATGTGATACGGCTGCGCATTGTCATAGCCCATTTCATAGAACTGCCCGATCGGCAAAGTATCCACAAAGTCCCAATGGTGACCCCGATCACGCGAAATCCACACTCCGCCGTCGTTCCCCGCAATCATGTGGCGAGAATCCTGTGGATTAATCCACATCGAGCGGAAATCAAAGTGAACATTCTGGACAATTCCTCCCCACGAACCCCCACCTAAGTCTTGGTCGAATGTCTTGCCGCCATCGGCGGAAAAAAACAGCCGCGTGCTAAGGACCCAGATCCTCTGGTCGTCATTTGGGTCCACAACAATCTGACCAAAGGAGCGGTTCGGATCGCCCATCTTCGTCCATGTCTCGCCGGCGTTCTCGCTACGGAAGATGCCTCCGTGCTGATGTTCCACACGCGCGTAGACGATTGCTGGATTCTTGCGATAAATGCCGATTGAGATATGCCCGGTATCTCCGCCCTTCTCGTAAGGCAGTCCATTCGTCAGCTTTTTCCAGGTGGTTCCGCTATCCACCGATTTATAGAGCGCGCTTTCGCTGCCTCCGCCGGTAAACCCGGGACCGGCAGTCGTCAGTCCGGATTGCGGTCGTGCTGCTTCGAACATCGAAACGTAAAGCACCTTAGGGTCTTGAGGATCTATCGCCATATCCCAGACGCCTGTGTTGTTATTAACGAAGAACACTTTAGACCAAGTCTTGCCACCGTCAGTTGTTTTGAACAATCCGCGCTCTTCATTCGGCCCGGACTGATGTCCCAGCGCACCTACATAGACAATGTCGGGATTTCCCGGATCGATGACGATCCGCGTAATGCTCTGAGTATCGTCCAGACCCATATGGGTCCAACTCGTACCTGCGTCGTCGGACTTAAAAACGCCTTTGCCCCAATTCGAAACGGGCCCTCCGGTTCCCACCCATACGATCTCAGGATTTGACGGAGCTATTGCAATCTGTCCCACTGCCAGAACTGGCTGGCCGTCGAAAATGGGACGAAAAGTGATCCCACCGTCCACAGTCTTCCAAACCCCACCAGTTGCTGGTCCAGCATAGAAGACGTTTGGATCGCTCTCGACCACGGCGAGCGCCGATACGCGTCCCCCAAAGGTCGTCGGCCCAATTTCGCGGAATCCGAATCCCTCCTGAAGTGACCGATTGTCTGGTTGCCCGGGGTGCAGAGTTTCTGTCGGTGCGGGAGATCCATGATCTACGAGCGCGCTCGTCTGGCAGTACGTGCATGGAATAACCAAGCTAAAGCACGCCAAAAATAACAATGCACGGCACACTCTCGTGCTTGCCAACTTCTTGCACATCTTCAGTACCTCCGCTTATAAAGCTCACGGATTCAAACGTGACGCCAAGGTTACAGATCGAATCGTCGAATTGCTGTCAATATTCTCTACTTCCACCATGTGGAATTACATTCCATTATTCTGCAAGCGGCTTTATCGTGCCGATCCAGGCTCTTGTCAAGTCTTTTTTGTTGCTCTCGGCTGCATTCTGACCGCCGGTTGCTTGTCGATTGATGGGCTCGCGCGATACCTCGCATGGAGAATCCGACGCCAGAAAGCTGCCGCGTAGTCAAAACTTCTTGACAAGCGATTCCTGACCGGTATAAATGACGCGAGAAATGTGGAATCTAATTCCACTGTGCGGAATAACACGCTTTCGCATTCACACGGCACTGCATGGGGTTTCAGGCCAGAAAGTGGAAGCGAATTGCCGTCCGGGTAAAACAGGAGGAATGAGCGATGCGCTATGTCTTGTTTGTATCAACGCTTCTAATTCTCGCCACCGGTGCCTCCGCACAGACATCTGAAACAGGGGCCATCTCCGGCAAAGTGAAGGATCCCTCTGGGGCTGTAGTTCCCGGCGCGGTGATTGATGTTACCAATACCGGTACGCAGCAAACCAGGAGCTTCAAATCCGACGCGAATGGCCAATACGCTGCGAGCCTCCTCCCCCCTGGAAATTATACGGTGACTGCAAGCGCAGCGAGCTTTCAGAAGAAGGTCGTTGAGACAGTGCCGGTAGTCGTGACCGAGACTACCGTGATTGATATCACGCTCGACCTTGGCGAAGTGACGTCGCAAGTCGAAGTGTCCGCTGCTCCTGCACTCCTTCAGACGACGGATGCTACGCTCGGTCGGGTCGTCGATGAGCGGGCCATGGTCAACCTGCCGCTCTCGAATCGAAATTTTACGCAGATACTCGATCTCTCTACGGGAGTCAGCGTTGAACTGCCTAATGCAGCTACGCTTGGGAAGAACCAACAAAACGTCTCGGCCAACGGCGTACGTACCAGCTATAACAATTTCCAATATAACGGCATCGACGCGAACAATATTGCTGAAAACTCAGCGCAGGGTTTTGGCCCTCAGGTTGGGCTGGCCGTTCCGGCTCCTGATACGCTAGAGGAATTCAAAGTGCAAACCGGACAGTACGATGCCAGCTCAGGCCGTAGTGCGGGTGCGAACGTGGATATTGTCAGTAAGTCGGGCACAAACAATTTCCATGGCGATGTCTTTGAGTTTTTGCGCAATACGGATTTGAATGCCAATGACTATTTTCGAAATCTCGCCGGTCAGTCCAGGCCCGTGCTAGATCACAATCAGTATGGTTTTACGTTTGGTGGCCCGATTCGGAAAGATAAGACATTTTTCTTTATCGGGTATCAGGGTACCAGTGAGCGGAACGGCTTTTCGACGTTCGGGTCCAGTACTGTACTGTTGCCTCCGATTACGAATAACCGGTCGGCGGCGGCTCTTGGTGCAGAGTTTGGCGGTAAGACAGGAGCCTTTGGTGGCGTCGCGGTTGCCAGCGATGGCTCCAACATCAATCCGGCCGCACTGGCGCTGTTGAATTTCAAACTGCCAAACGGGTCTTACGTAATCCCCACTCCCCAGATTATCCTACCGAATGGAACTGGCGAGTCGTCCTACTCGAGCCCGGCGAGCTATAAGGAAAACCAGTTCACCTTAGATCTCGACCAGGACTTGTCTCCCAAAGATATCGTGTCGCTTCGGTTCTTCTATGCAGTCTCGCCGTTAAACGCACCATTCGCTGCATCTCTAGGTGGGGCGAATGTACCGGGTTTCGGTCAGTCGGAACTTGACCATAACGTGATGGGGGTCTTGTCGGACAACTACCAGATCAGTCCCACGACAACCAATGAGGCCTCCTTTGGTTTCATACGGTTCGCGGGTAGGCGCGTGGTTGAAGTACCAGTGAACAATTCTGATGTTGGCATCACGCCGCCCACAGGCCTGCCGCAAATTCCTTATATCAGCGTGAGCGGCCTGTTCACCCTTAGCACGCAGCAGGCGCTATTTCGAGAGGGTACGAACGATTTCGTCTGGAAAGACATGGTAAGCCACAGAGTGGGCCGGCACAATCTTCGGATTGGCGGCCAATATGAGTTTGACCAAAACAATACCATCCTGCAGACTCGCGGGCTTGGGCAAATGGTATTCGAGAGCTTTCCCGACTTTCTGCTCGGCATGAGCGCGGCACAGAACGGATCGAGCTTCAGCAACGTATTCCAGTCGGAGGCTGTGGCGGGTCAATTCGAAAAGGGAGAGCGTTATTTTGCTTTCTCCGGTTTTGTCGCAGATGATTTCACCGTTTCGAAGACCCTCACATTGACTCTTGGTCTGCGGTACGACTTCTTTAGTCCGCCGAGCGACAGTGAAGGCAGGCTTTCAAATTTTGATCCCTCGCTAGCGGTTCCGGTGCCCCCCGCGGGCGGCACCTTGGCCGGGCTGCTACTTGCCGCAAATTACACGGGGCCAACGTCGCCGGGCGTCACACAATTGACAAGCAACGACATTTGGCGCAAGGATTGGCGCGACCTCGCCCCGCGACTTGGGTTCGCTTGGCGAGCTTTTGGGAGCGACAAAATAGTCGTCCGGGGAGGCTATGGAATTTACTATGAGCGCAATTCCGCACAGTATCCTCTGGAGCTGATCCAGAACGAGCCGTATACGTTGACCATAAATCAATCGGGCGCAGCGAACGCCGGTGCGACTTTCCAAAACCCATTTTTCCCAGCGCTGCCCCCGTTATCAGCCTTTCCGGAATTTGTCCCATTGACGCCGACGAGCTCGATTACTCTTCAATCCGTCAGCCCGAACAACTTTCGAAATCCCTACACGCAATCCTACAGCTTGGGTACGCAGTACCAGATTCGTCAGGATATGATGCTCGACGTATCCTATGTCGGATCAAAATCTACGCGGATCCCGATTGGCGTGGGCTACAATCAACCGCTGATTGCCAGTGCAGCGGACCCCGTGAATGGGCAAACGACAACCACGGTTGCAAACGTCCAGCAACGGCGGCCTTATTTAGGCCTAAGTTCGAGTGTCACCGAATGGGTTCCGGAGCAGGATGGAAACTATAATAGCTTGCAAGTTGGAGTGACCAAACGGTGGCGATATGGTTTGCAGTTTCAATCCAGCTATACCTGGTCGAAGGCTATGGATTTGAGCTCAAGCCAAGGCGCCGGTCTTTCGGATTTGGACGCGTCGACTCTCACAGGTAATCAACTGACCCCAAATGCGAATTACGGACCCGCTGATTACGATCGCACGAATCGGTACGTTCTCAGCTTCGTATATGACACTCCGGCGCTCACGGGAAAACCTCGGTTCGTGCGGAATGTTATCGGCCACTGGAGCGCATCCGGAATTCTTCTCTTGCAGTCTGGTTCGCCGTTTTCGGTGACCGACTCGCGTTCCGGTACAATCTATGGCCGCAGTGGTTATGCGAACTGCACCGGTCTTCCTGGAGAAACGACCGGCACGGTGGAAAGCCGCATCGACGACTTTCTTAGCGTGGCTGGTTTTGCCCCTCCGACCCCCTTATTCAATGGCACTGGATTCGGCGACTGCGGCCGAAACGAATTCCGTGGACCAGATCAGAGGAATTTGGATTTTTCGCTGTCGAAAGTGTTTCCGCTGCCTATTCATGAAGGTTGGACTTTGGTGTTCCGATCTGAATTCTTCAATATCACTAACACACCAAATTTTTCAAACCCGGCCGCCAACTTGGGCACTGCAAGCACATTTGGTGTAATTACGTCTATGGCAAGCAATCCGCGAATCATTCAGTTTGCGCTTAAGCTTAACTTTTAGCTCGTCGATTGCTGGTTTGGTTTAGGCTATTGCCCTCTGTGAGTGCTATTCGCCAGGCCTGCGAATGAAGTCCGTGCTTGGATAGGGGCGGGGCCAAACAAGGTTACAATCTGAGACATTGTGAAGATGAAGCGAGCCTCCTCCAGGTCCCTGATATCCAAAGCCAAAAATAGCGACCTGCGTTCGGTGCAACGCAACAGCCAGCCGCTTGCTATAACATCGGTGAAACGGGCATTTGCGATCGTCGAGCTGCTTGCGTTTTCAGATCATCCCAAAGCGCTCAGTCACATTGCTGCGGAAATTGGCATGGCGCCAAGTACGGTGCACCGCTTTCTTCGGACACTTATTACGCTCGGCTTTGTGAGCCAGGACCAGAGAACAGAGGGCTACCAAGCAACACTAAAGCTGTTCAACCTTGGTGCCATCATAGTGAGTCGCTTCAATCTTGTCGAACGTGCGCTGCCAGCTATGCGCAAGATCGCAGAGCAACTTGGCGAATCCGTCTCGCTGACGTTCCGTGAAGGCTTGGAAGGCATATTGCTCGAGCGTGTGGAAGGCCGCGAGGGCGTTCAAGTCTTTACTAAATATCGCAGAGTTCCGTTGTATTGCACCGCAGCTGGCAAGGCGATTCTTGCCGGCTTTGATTCGAAGAGCCTCGGCAATTATCTCGGATGCGTTTCCTTAAAGGCGCGTACCGAATTCACGTTCACGAACGTGAGCGATTTACAAGCCGAATTATCAAAGGTACGGCGGCTCGGCTTTGCCGTCGATAACCAGGAATTGGAAATCGGCGCAAAGTGCGTTGCTGTTCCAATTGCATTGAGCGACACGATGTTTGCAGCTATTTCTGTGTCCGCGCTGGCCCCTCGGATGACAAACAGCAGAATCTTGCAAATCGCGCACATCCTGAAAGCTGCGGTTGCAGATCTCAATGCTGCTATCGCTTACCACGATCGCGATGCGGACTAAGCACGACTCAGCGTCCTCTGGAGCTATGACCGATGGAAAAGGACTCGAACGACGGCCGCGAGCAACGCAAGATTGAAGTAACGACGCTTGCCAGCGGTTACAAACTGGCCGTACCCCTTCTTTTACTGAAGGGCCCAAAACCAGGCCCGCGTGTGGGTATCTCTGCAACGATTCACGGCGATGAGACGACTGGGGTTCAAGTCGTTCGAGAGCTATGGCGGTCGGTTGTTCAGTCTTCGCTGTCCGGGACAATCGTTTTTATGCCCGTTGCCAACCCGCTGAGCTTTGAATCGTTAACCCGCAATACCCCACTCGACATGCTCGATCTCAACCGTCAGTTTCCAGGGGCGCGCGATGGGTGGTTTTCTGAGCAGTTAGCTGCTGCCATTGATGAGCACTTCCTTAACGAGATTGACTTTTACATTGATTTGCATGCTGGAGGAACGTTTCCATTTGTTGACTACTGTTATTTATTGAATGACGAAGGGCTCTCGAGAGCGTTTCTGTCTGAACTTCTCTACAAGCCGGCCAACCTTTATAGCGGTACAAGTGCATCCGTAGCCGTTACGCGAAATATTCCTACCATTGTAGTGGAGCTCGGCGGTGGGTACGTTGAACAACCAAAACACGTGCAGCGGGCCGTAAGCGGGGTGTCCAACATACTTCGATACATCGGTTGTTTACCCGGTGCGGTTGAAAAACTCGAAAGACAGATTCTTATGCACGACCTGAAGGTCATCCGGCCTCGTGCTGGGGGGCTGTGCATTCCTGAGCGCTCGCTAGAAGTTGGCATGGTTCTTGAGAAGGGAACCAAGCTCGCGGAGACGATTAGTCCTTACAATTTCGAAACGCTTGAAGAGCTACGCGCGCCCTTTGACAAGAACATCGTGGTTTTGTGCCGCAACTATATAACCCGTGTCAATCCAGGAGATTATGCCTTCATGATCGGTGATTATTCTTCCGCAGAAATCTTGGGAAATGAAAGGTGACAATGGACACATCGATATCCTCGGCACAGTTGTACGAGCGTGCAGTCAAGCTCATTCCTCATGGAACCCATTCTGATTCACGCACTCGAAAACCGTATCCGCGCTATTTCGTTCGTGCTGAGGGTGCCTGGGTCGTCGATGCGGATGGCAACCGATTTCTAGATTGCATAATGGGTAACGGAGCGGTTATGTTGGGACATGCTTTCCCCTCAGTTATCCATGCTGTTCAGCGTCAAGTTGAAACCGGGCTCGGCGCGGGCCTTGAAGGGGAACTAAGCGTAACCGTCGCTGAGCAATTTCTTGCTCATGTTCACACTGCTGAGCATGTGAGGTTTACCAACACCGGGACTGAGGCCAGTATGCATGCAATCGCGATGGCGCGTGCCTATACTGGAAAAAACGACATAGCCAAACCGGAAGGCAGCTACCACGGTTGGTCTGACTTTCTCTTTGTAAGCGCTTTCCCCGATCCGCGATCCGCGGGTCCCGCAGAAAGCCCTGTCTCTCTCCCCGGGTCCGGAGGCATGCATCCGGCTGGAGTCGCATCCACACTGGTTCTGCCCTTCAATGACATACCAAACACGGAGGCACTCCTACGCCGGAATGCGACGAGACTCGCAGCTGTCATCGTCGAGCCAGTGATGATTGATATAGGTTGGGTTCCCGCAACTCCTGAATATCTTCGCTCTCTGCGCGAACTTACTCGTGAACTCAATATTATGTTGATCTTCGATGAACTCTTGACCGGCCTTCGGTTTGAGGAAGGCAGTGCGCAGCAGCGATACGGGATTACGCCGGACCTCTCAACCTTCGGGAAAGCACTAGGGAACGGATTTATCATTGCTGCTGTGGCAGGCAGTGCTGGCCCAATGGCGTCAATGCAGCCCAATGGCAATCGCTCTTCTTATGTGGGGACCTTCAACTCTCATCAAACTTCTTTAGCCGCATCCTCGGCTGTATTAGAGGCGCTTGCGGGCGGCGACGTTGCGCGTCAGCTTGCCAAGCGTACAGCATGGTTGATTAGCGAGTTCGACCATTGCGCACGCAAACTCGGTCGCGCAGCCGTAATGGTTGGCGATGGGGGTCACTTTCATTGGTACTTCCGGGAACACGCCCCAACGAACTATCGGGAGGTTTGGACCTCTGATGCGAAAGCCTACGAGGTATTTGCGCAGGCTCTTGCGAAAAGCGGCGTGTTGTGTGCTCCAACGTACATTCAACATCATGCACTGAGCATTGCGCATGGTGACAAGGAACTGACATTCCTCGCCGAGGCAATGCACAAGGGCCTCAATCAAGTCGCAGCGTTAAGTTGATTCGCGCCCCGGCCCCCAGAACTTGACTTCTTAGCTACCAGCAAGCGGAAATGGTGTCGAGGTTTTATGCCCGATACCATTGAACAGCGGATCGCATCGCTTGCCCACATCATCGACTCGATGTACAACCAACACGCTAAGTGGCTCGATAAATCCAAGATTGAGCTGACCTGGCCCCGATCTCTTCTTTAAGGCCGCAGTTTTCAACGGAGCACTTCGCGATAGTTGGCTGTCACGAAAACGTAACGCAAGTTGTGGAAAGTGGTGGCAGAAGTAAAGGCAAATGGGACACAAAAGGAGAAAGTGGTTTGCGTTGGGTTGTCCCAACTTGCTGAAATCGCTGCGCTGGACACTCCTCTGGCAAGATTTAGCGAGTTTGTGCGAGCGGCTTCGAACCAGAGGGTCGGGAGTTCGAATCTCTCCGGGCGCGCCAGTTTTAATGCCATGTTTTATGTATACGTTCTGCGCAGCTCGACGACTGGCCGCCACTACACAGGCTTCACTGCTGATCTGACCCAGCGCCTTGGCCAACACAATGCCGGCATCACGAAATCCACGAAGAATCGCGGGACGTGGACGCTGGAATATCAAGAGACGTATCCGACACGAGCGGAAGCGATGAAGCGCGAGAAATTTCTCAAGTCGGGACAGGGCCGGGAAGAACTAAAACGAATCCTCAGACAAAAAGCGAGCGTAAGCGAAGCTGGATAGAGTCCGCCGCAGGCGGAAACCAGAGGGTCGGGAGTTCGAATCTCTCCGGGCGCGCCAGTTTTCCGTTTTATTCAATCAACTGAAAATACCTTTGCCTAGTTTAGAACTCTTGTCGCGTAATCGTGCCAGGAGCCACATTTCCGATGAGCAGTTGCAGGCGCGAAGGTGTGATTTGTTGGGCCTCCCAAATTCAGAAATGTTAACGAGTAACGGACTGAATTTAAGTGAGCATCGTTTCTAACAGGAAGTGGATTGTACGAAGCGCGTCTATCGCATGTTTGCCCCAATGCGAGTAGTAGCCAAACCGCCAGTGCCAAATGTTGTCCTCTGGTAACGCCTGATGCGCTTCGCTTAAATTGAGTCCTTCTTTGAGGTTCCTGTAGATATCAGCGAAGTCGTCGGCCAAAGACCCGTAGATTGGCTCGCTGTGCTTCGTTGGGTCCCAAACCTCCTAATAGAGAGTCACTCCTCCTAGTTTTTCTTTGAGAGACTCGTAAAGTTGGCCCCACTGTGCGCTGCTCAAGCTCATCCGGTCGCGAGCCTGGGATTTTCTGATTTCTTCCTCTTGGCTTTCATCATCGCTCAGCTCCACATTTGGCAAGTGGATTGCCTCGCCTATCAATTGAGGAAGGATTCTATAAACCTCAACGAGTAGCGCGATTCTGCCCAGATTGGGCGCAGAGTCGATGACGCTGCAAAATTCGCGTGCGACGGAGGCGAAGCGATTGGCCAGTTCCGCATTGTTTGGCGTGGTGCTCATCTTAAAAGTCTAACTGGAGCGTCCATCAGATTGGTGAGGAAAGCAATTGGGAGCCCTACTTCCGCCAGATTGAGCAAAGTGAATTCGTTTCATTTATATGGAGAAAATGATAACTTTTTATCAAACTTCACTCACAGTGGCAACTACTCCGGAAGATAGTCGTGGCGGATGAACAGGTTGTAAAGCTCTTGGAGCCAATCGACTCGGCGTTTTGTGTAGCACTGTGTGCCAAACAAAGGCCAAGCCCACTGCGTAGTCCGCCGTAAATAGAGTCATTTATCTGGCGTTCCGGTCATCTCATCTGTAATTCTTACAGTTGGGACGGCGGAACGGGGCGAGCATAGTTCGAGAAATGAGGGCAAGGGGATGGAGAAGCAATCACGCGATCACGTCAACCGTGAGCTAAGTGAGTCCGACGGAGCGCCCGCTAAGCCCACCGGCGCAGTCTCGGGAGAGTTCGTCACCGAGACGTTCGGGTACGACGATGGACGGCAGGTCACGGTATACGTTCCACCGGACCCGCCCGAAGCAATCGTCTTCGCCGGCGACGGTCAGGAAATCTCGAAGTGGGGCCGGTTGCTCGAGAAGGCTGACGTACCACCCACAATGATCGTCGGCGTACATGGGCTGACCGATGAGATGCCGCGGCTCCATGAGTACTCACCGGGCTTTGAGCCGGAGCGGTTCGCGGCACATGAGAAGTTCTTCGTCGAGGACGTTCGCCCATGGACGGAGTCGCGGTTTGGCGTGGCGCTGCCCGCTGAACGTACTGCGGTGTTCGGCGTCTCGGCGGGTGGGGAGCTGGCCCTCGCTCTTGGGATTCGGCATCCAGATGTCTACGGTGCGGTCTTCTGCGCCTCGCCTGGCGGCGGTTACAAGCCGCCTGGCGTTATGCCGAGTCCGCTTGCGCGCACATACCTTGTCGCTGGCACACAGGAACCGTTCTTCCTCGGTAACGCAAGAAGGTGGGCGAACACGCTGCGCGATGCGGGTGCGGATGTCGTCATGAGGGAGCGAGCCGGATCGCACGGTGGCGCATTCTGGCGCGAAGAGTTCCCGCTGATGGTGGCGTGGGCATTTGGACGATGATGCATCTGGGTGTTTCAGCGGCGGAAAGCCCCATTTCCTCCGCCATCCTGCTGCTGCGCGGCCAGTGCGTGGCTTCAGCCGGCTTACCGGACCAGTCCTTCGCTCTGCAAGAGGTCAGGCGCTTGCTTGAGTTCCCACATCAACTACGAGTCTGACCTGTGGCAAAACCCGTGTGTTCGATGAGCTTTTGTAGCACGGTTCTCAACTCGACTTTTCCCTTTTGAGAGCCCGCCTCACCGCTCTCGAATTCAATCCAGCCTTCGTTGAAGCCATCGAGCATTTGAATGCGGGGCATAGGGTTCTTCATGCCCTGCGATTTGAAGAGCGATTCCCAAGTCTCGCGTGGCACCGCTTCGATTCTCACAGGACGGCCCAGCAAGCTGGCAAAAGTGGCTGCGATCTCATTCGGGGTGACACGATGCGGCCCTTCCAACTCGACCACCCTTCGGCCATTCCACTTTGTCTGGATTATTTCCGCCGCCACGCGCCCGATGTCGGCCGTGGCAACCATCGGTACGGGCTTATCGAGGGGCTGCAGGAAGCTCGCGATCACGCCGTTTCTGGCCGCCGGAGCGACGTCCCAACTCCAGTTCTCCATGAACCATGCTGGCCGTAGAAAGCTGATTGGAATCGACAATTCCCGCAGCGCCTGCTCAATGATGGAGTGCTGCGTAAGCAGGTTCGATTGGGCCACCTGCGCGCCGATTGTCGATAGGTATACAACCCTACCTGGACGCGCTGCGTCGAGCGCCGATCGCAACGCGGTGGCCGTGGCTCGCGCCTCGCGAAAATCAGGCGACGGATCGAAGTTCGGCGGAACGAGAACGAAGACCCCGTCGGCTCCCTTAAACGCCGACGTGAGCGCCGCCGCGTTGTTGATGTCCGCTTCGACGAGGTTGCAGCCGCGTTTCGCCCAGATTTCGCCTTTGCCGATGTCGCGAACCACGCCTCGCAGAGGCTGGCCAGCAGCGAGAAGGTTGTGCGCCACTTCTCCACCCACATTGCCGGTGATTCCAGTCACTGCAAACACGATTTTGACCGTCCCAGGCGGCCCTGTCCGCGAGAAGACAATAGCAGGTTATGCTTGCGGAACATGCGGGATCCAGTGCCGCCACTACGCAGGCTTTACGGCTGATCTTAAGCAGAGTCTCGGCCAAAGCCTCACGAACGCTGATGGACCTCGCCCTTGAGTAATGTTTTGCGAAATCCCCGAAGGAATTGGTAGATTGCGTTCGTTATCCGAGTCACCGGGACCAAAGGAAGGCCATATGACAGTTCGACGATTCCTGCCGATCCTTATGCTTTGTGCGTTTTTGTCGTCCCAAGCCAAAGCGCAATCGGCGAGTGACAAAGCAGCGTTAAAGGGACTGGCTCCGGTGACCGTCCTGGGAAACACTCCCGCCGGCAACGCGGCTTTGGGGGCTAACTATGCCGTCACCGGCGGCATCCAGAATGGCGCGATCGCTCAGCCGACGCTGTTGCCGTTCGCGGAACAGCAACAGCAGGCGCTGCGGGATGTTTTCATTACGGCGCGTAATCTTGCGCAGCTTGCAGACGGGTTGGGTACAACTCTGGAAGGGGCCTACGTTGCGCGCGCTCACTACATCGATCGTCAACATTTCACGAATCTCTCCCAGACCCTTGCGGATGTGATCGCCTACGCAAACGCCACGACTTCGGCGAATTCCGGTTCCGCCAAGTTTTTCTTTGCGAATGGGACAACGGATGGAAAAACCCCGGTAGCGGCCGAAGTGAGGGCGATTCTGAAACAGAATGGCGGATCTGCGGACATGTTTGGCAGAGCCTACGATCTTCAGGGGGGGACTCCGGGAGCCGACCCTTATGGCAACTCACGCCCTTTTCAGACCGAGCCGAACCTGACGAGGATCATCGGCTTCGATTACTTTCACACGCCTGCCGATAACATCGTTTACAACCGCGGGCCGATGATGAACCTGGTGATGAGTCCTTCGTATCCGAGTGGCCATACCACGTACGGTTATGCCGGCGCGATTCTGCTCGCCATGCTGGTGCCCGAGCGCTACCCGCAGTTGATGGTTCGCGCCGCCGAGTACGGGAACGACCGCATCATCATCGGCGCACATTATGCAATGGATGTGCTGGCCGGGCGGACGCTGGCGCTCTACGATCTGGCGCATCTTCTGGCGAACGACCCTGCTTATGTGGCCCAGCCGTTCAAGGATGTTCCAGCGATCAGCGATTTCCAGGCGGCCGTAAAAAAGGCTCGTGCCGATATGACCGCGGCGCTCGAAGCGGGATGCGGCAACAAGATGGAAGTCTGCGCAAAGGAGGATACCGGGCGGTTTAGCGATCCAGCGACGGACGAAGCCTTTTACGCTGCGACGCAGACTTACAATCTGCCTGTGGTTTATCCAAAGAATGCCGGAGTGCTGGAGGGGGTTGCCAAATCTGCTCCGGAAGCGGGATATCTGCTGACAATTGCTTTTCCATCGTTGACGCTCGAACAAGCGGATGAAATTTTGACGGCGACGGAAGGACCCGGTGGCGGCTTCCTGGATGACGGATCATCATTCGGAGTGTACTCACGGCTAAATCTATATGCTGCGGCGAAGCGCGCCATGGATGTCGCCGCAGCCAAATAGGCAGCGTTTTCCTGAATACTTCTGTCAGATGCCGGCGTACCAGGCATAGCCTCCTTCTGGTGCCGCGGAGCCGAGGCCTTTGCCGAACTTTTTCAGATCGTCGGTAACGGACATGTGGGTGATGAATTTTACGCTCTTGTAGCCGAGCTGGCGGGGAAGACGCATGCGCAGCGGGCCGCCGTTGCCGACGGGAAGTTCACCGCCATTCATGCCATAAGCCAGGAAAGTCTGCGGGTGCAAGGCGTCGGCCATATCAATGCTGTCCCACCAGCCCGGTGCGATCGAGTAATACACCACGTATCTGGCTTGGGGGAGAATCCCCGCAGCATCCAGCACATGGGAGAGCGGAACGCCGATCCATTCGGCGATGTACGACCAGCCCTCTTCGCACGCGAGTATCGTGATTTGGCTGCGAGAGGGGTAACTCTTCAGTTGGGCCAGCGAAAACGACGTGGGCTTGGCGACCATGCCGTCCACGGTAAGCCGCCAGTCGGCAAATCCTCCCGCCTGCAGGCGTTTGAACGCGTCACTTGGCGGCGCCATTTCGTTGGCGAGCGGAGGCTTGGAGATCATGCTCCTCGGGAACTCGCGGGCGAGCGAGTGCCGCGTCAGCAGGCGCTGGGAAGCGTAGGTCAACGTTTCACCGAGGCCCCAAATTCCGCCGGAATCGGGCGGGATCAGGCCATACTTTTTCGCGAAGTGCGTGGCGACGCCCAAGCCGGATAGGCCGGCGGTGGCGGCGATTCCGGCTTTGATCAGTTTGCGGCGTGAGAGATTGCTCATGGGCGCTCCTTCTGCACGGCGCCGCCGGTGATCATGGCGCGCATGCGGCTCTTGAATCCGGCGACGCATACCATCACCACATGGACGATCAGGAAGAGTACGAGAGCGATGGAGACGAAGAAATGCAGCGTGCGCGCGGATTGTTGGCCGCCGAGCAACGTGACGGTCACCGGAAACGCCGAAACAAAAGATAGGGACATGGCCAGGCCCGTCCAGATGACCAAGGGGAATAGGACGAAGATTACGATCAGGTAGCTCAGCCGCTGGAGCGCGTTATACGACCAGGCCGCTGAAGCGCTCGGCCGCCGGAAGCGCAAATGGTTCGCGAAATCGCTCGACAACGCGCGCCACGAAAGATCGGCTCCGGCCGGAAACAGGTTTTTCCGAAAATGCCCGGAAAAGACGCCGTAGATTAAATAGAGCAAGCCGGTGCATACCATGATCCAGGCGGCCTGAAAATGGAGATAGCGGCTCCAGCCGTTCTGGTCCGGCAGCACGTAGCCGTAGCCGGTAGGGACCAATGCTCTCGAAGAAGGGATCGGTATCTGGAAAAGCGGCTTGGTCAATACGTTGCCGGTTTCGCCCCAATAGAAGCGTGGGTGAGAGATCATAATTTCGGTGCCACTGACGAGCAACGCGAAAAAGCACAGAGTGACAATCCAGTGAGTGATGCGGACCAGCGCGGGGTGACGCGAAGTGACCTGCGCGGCGGGAATGGCCGGCGCAGAACTCGGTTCGCGAGCCGCAAGGGTCGCCGGTACGGAATCCAATCTCGCCATTTCAAGCTCCTGCTGAGGTTCCGGCTTGCTTTCCCAGGGTTGCAGCCATGCTACCACAGCGAATGAAACGGATCAGTGCCGGATTATGAGCTTGGAGTATCATCTCGCCAAGATAGGTAGCTACTTGCCGTCGGCATCCCTTTTCTATCGGTAACGGGCCCTTTATGAGGGGATACCTCATGCAAGTTATCTCACGGATGACCCGGCAGCGCCGGCAGTCTTCGCGTCAAAGGAAGGGAGTTTGAGAGATGAAATATAGAAGACTGGGGAATACGGGACTGATCGTGAGCGAGGTGGCGCTCGGCACCATGCAATTCGGCAGCAAAATGAACATGGGCAACCTCGGCCAGGAAGACGCCACGCGGATGGTGCGGGCAGCCCTCGACCGGGGAGTCAACTTCATCGATACGGCGGACGTCTACAGCCTTGGAGAGAGCGAGACTCTGGTGGGCAATGCCTTGAAGGGCTTAAGGCCAGAGATCGTGCTGGCCACCAAGGTAAGGCTTCCGATGGGGGAGAACTTCAACCATAGCGGCGCTACCCGTGTGAATATCCTTCGCGAAGTGGACGCCAGCCTGAAGCGGCTGCAGACGGATTACATCGACCTTTACCAGGTGCATGGATGGGATAGCAACACGCCGCTCGAGGAGACGCTGCGAACGCTCGACGATCTTGTGCGTCAGGGTAAGGTTCGCTATATCGGGCTTTCCAACTTCATGTCCTGGCAGGCCGCCACCGCAATCATGTTGCAGGACCGCTTGGGGCTGGAAAAGTTCGTGATCGCGCAGATGTACTACAGCCTGGTCGGCCGGGGTCTGGAATACGAGTTCCAGTCGTTCGCCGAGTACCACAAGATCGGCATCCTGGTCTGGAGCCCGCTCGCCGGCGGTTTCCTCACCGGCAAATACACCCGCGCAAATCCCGCTCCTGCTGGCTCACGATTCGCGGAGGCGGGTTCGTTTGTGCCTTTCACTGATTTAGAACGACATTTTGCTGCGATACCGTAGAGGCAAAACCATGCCTTCCTCCCCTCCGATCGTTGAATGTGAGCAAATCCATGCTGGCCTAGCCGTCAGCGACATCCCTGCTGCCATTGAGTTCTATACGAAACGGTTGGGATTCGAAAAAGGATTCACGTGGGGTGATCCGCCAACTTTTGCAGGCATGAACCTCGGTAAGGTACAGATGTTTTTGCAGAAAGGGACTCCCGATCCGAAGGGATGCAGCGTGTATTTTCTCGTCGGCGATGCCGACGCACTCTATGAGTTTCATCGCGCGCAGGAAATCGAGATCGCACAGGAGATTGGCGATCGGGAATATGGAATTCGCGACTATGTCGTGCGTGACTTGAATGGGTATTATCTGTCGTTTGGGCATCACCTCCTGAATGCCGGGTCGCCGATCAAGATCGAGCGCGTGGATGTGCCAGTGCGGCTAGAGAAGCGTCTGGCCGGGCTGCTTCGGGATTTGGCGAAGCACAAACGCATGACGGTAACCGGTTGTCTTGAGGAGATGTTGCTGCATACCAATGAGGGCGTTGGGCCACACACTCGAACGACCCTGCAGTACATTCAGGAGCTAAAGAAGAAACACGGAATTGATTACGACAGTCACGCAAGCTACCGGTTTATCGAAGGGTGAGGTAAGGCACGCGTTGGCCCGACGCTGACACAGGCTTGGTCAGCGGCGTTCTAAAGCGGACGGCGGTCCCTGGAAGGACTTGCGCGGGACAAAGTAGCCACGCTCGGAAGAGCACCGTATGAGAGCGATTGTACGCACAAAGTACGGACCGCCGGGGGCGTTGCAGTTCGCGGAGGTGGAAAAACCTACTCCCACGGACAATGAGGTCTTGATCAAGGTTCGCGCGGCATCGGTAAATCCGCTGGACCTGTTCAGCATGAGAGGTGCGCCGTTGCTCCGCCTTATCCCGGGGCTGCGCGCACCAAAGGACCAGCGGATGGGTGTGGATGTGGCAGGGCAGGTCGAAACGGTGGGCAGAAACGTAACCCAGTTCAAACCTGGCGACGAAGTGTTTGGAGTGTGCCATGGAGCCTTTGCCGAGTATGCGTGCGCTACGGAAGATAAGCTCGCTCTGAAGCCCGGCAACATATCGTTCGAGGAAGCCGCGGCCGTTCCCGTGGCGGCAATCACCGTCCTTCACGGACTTCGTGATAAGGGGCACATCCAGCAAGGGCAGAAAGTTTTGGTGGATGGCGCGTCTGGCGGTGTGGGTACGTTTGCGATTCAGATTGCCAAATCATTCGGCGCAGAAGTCACTGCCGTGTGCAGCACCAGGAATGTGGACACGGCGCGGTCGATTGGCGCAGACCATGTGATTGATTACACGCGGAAAGATTTCACGCAGAACGGGCAGCGCTACGATCTGATTCTAGGCGCGAACGTTCATCATTCGATTTTCGATTACCGGCGTGCGCTGAGTCCGGAGGGAATTTATGTCGTAGTCGGGGGTGATTTAGCCCGAATTTTCCAGACGATGCTTCTGGCGCCGTTACTGTCTCGGATTGGGAACAAGAAGACGCGGTTCTTCATCGCGAAGATAAACGAGAAGGATTTGGTTTTTCTGAAAGGACTTCTTGAAACCGGGAGAGTTGTACCCGTTATCGATAAACGCTACCCGTTAAGCGACGCGGCTGAAGCTCTGCGTTATCGAGAACAACGACATGCGCGGGGAAAAATCGTATTAACCGTTGAACATGGCGGCGATGCCTAGGAATGCAACGCGGCCGAATCACAGCCACAGTGCTAGGGCTTCCGCGCGATGTACCTCTCGATGTTATTCAGTTGTTCTGCTCAACCGCCATCTTTCTGCGGAACTCTAGTGCGCTTGCGGAGGCGTGTCCGGTTGCTTTGTAAACTCAAAGCTGCACGGACGGCCTAAAATGCCGGCGCCTTCATCTCGCGTCCCGGTGCCCTTGGCATCACCAAATTGGGCCTTAATGGTGTAGCTATAGTTGTTGCCCTTCATGGCGAAGACGCCGTGCGCATGTTGCTGGGTAACGACGGTACCTTTGGCAGAGAGTTTGGCGCTGCCGTCGTCCGCGATCTTGCCTTCAATCAGCAGATAGCCGGGTCCGCCTGGTTCGCCATGGACTCCGTGAAAATTGTTGTCTTTGATGGTGCTGGGAAATTCCCACTTGTAAGCCTCGCCTTGGCCGTGAGCTTCACAGGAAAGGTTCGTGGTCCAATTGCCGTCGTAGCGTCCCCCTGCAACGGAAGCTGCGGGCGCAAGCATCAGGGCGCAAACTGCGGCGAGCCGGACCGCTTTGCGGATTCTCACGATATTCCTCCTTTGGAAGCAGAAGACTCATTCTCACAAAGACGGGCCACCAAGCGCCCAATAATATCGCGTTCGGCGCTAGAGCGAGCAATTGCGGAGCCAGCATATACTCATTCGAGGAGCGCGGATTCAGCGTCGCTCTCCCTTTCTTGGAAGGGGCGTCTAACCGGCAGGAATCAGAGCGCCGCCATCGGAGTCTGTGGCAAGCGCCGGCGAATGGGTGGTCCCATGCACAAACTGCTTTTTCGTAATCGACGCGTGATCAGCACGGCCGGATGGGCGTGCGTCGCGGCGTTGCTTCTCCTGGGTGTGACAACGGCAGCGCGAAGCTGGGCGAGGGAGCCTCAGGCGCAAGAAAGTGCTTCGCCTACGTATGCCTACGAGGTCGCGTCGATCAAGCCGGATAAATCCGGGAACGGCATGGTGCGGATCTCCAACACGCCGGAGGGCTTCACGGCGAACAATGTGTCGGTGCAGATGTTGATTCGAGTGGCTTATGGCGTGGAGGAAAACCAAATTCAAGGGTTGAATTCGCTCGCCTCGGAAAATTACGACGTCGAAGCGAAAATGGAAAAATCCGTCGCCGACGATCTGCAAAAGCTCGACCAGGATCAGCGCACCGAGGCGCGCCGGCATATGCTACAGGCGCTGCTGGCGGACCGTTTCAAGCTGACGATCCACCGCGACACGAAAGAGCTGCCCATCTATGCGCTCGTCGTCGCCAAGAACGGTCCGAAACTGCAGGAGGCAAAACCTGGCGATACGTATCCAAATGGATTCAAAGGTCCGGGAGGCCGCGGCGGCAGGGGCATGATGATGATGGGCCAGGGCGAGTTGACCGGACAAGCGCTTCATGTGGCGGACTTGGCACGGCAATTGTCGCAACAACTCGGGCGCACCGTTGTGGATAAGACCGGGCTGACGGGCGTCTACGATTTCACATTGAAGTGGACGCCGGACAATCAAATGGCAATGCCGGGTGGCGCTGGAGATGGCGGCCGCGGATCAGATAGCGGCGCCTCGGCGGATTCTTCGAGCCCTTCGATCTTCACGGCCATTCAGGAGCAGCTTGGGTTGAAACTGGAATCGCAAAAAGGGCCGGTGGAGCTGCTCGTGATCGATCACGTGGAGAAGCCTTCGGAGAATTAACGGCGCGCGGATGGCCGGCGCAACCCCTCATTTAGCCTCACGCTCGAATCGTTTCGCTAGTTGTCGTCAGTCGGCTTTTCCGCGTGGTCGATCACCATCACGGCAACCTGGGCCTTGCCCGGCTCTAACTTGAGACCGAGTTCCTTTTGAATTGCGGCAAAGATATCGAGTCCGTTGGTGGGCGGCAGCTTCGCAACCACTTCCGGATCCACGCCAGGCGGAAGCTCGGGTGCCCACTCCAACGTGAAATCGTAGAACCCTTTCAGATCCGTCCCGTCCACCACCGGCCGGCCAATCGGGGGGAAGCCCGCGAGAAACCAAGTGAAATAGGACATGGAGACGTGTGTGAACTTCAGCTTGCCAAAGCCCACGCCGCTATACGGAATGTCGAAAGGTTCCGGGCCGGTGTTGGGAGTGATCTTCGAGCCTGACTTATCGACCGCCAGCGTGTAAGCGGACATCTCCTTGGTGTCGGTATGGAATTGCAGTTTGAAGCGATCGATCAGCAGATTTTGAAACATGATGTGCAGTTCGTCGATATTACGCGGGCGGTCCGCTTTCGCAGTTACATCGTATAGGTCGCTATCGAGCCAGCTCGGTCCGCCGGAGATCTGATTGGGAGTGAGATGAAACATCAGGCGGATCATCAATCTTACGGGAACTCCGGTGGCCACGTACGTTTGCCCGCCAGGCAGCGGCTTAATCCCGGCACTTTGCTCGTTGGGCGGGCTCGGTTTGACGGTAGCGACGTCGAATTCCAGCTTCAGCGATGCGTCGTTCTGCGCTTGAGGCCAGGGCTGAGCGGCAGACTGGCTTTGGCTCTGTGCTTGGCAGAGCGCGCCAACAGCCGCGAAGAAAATGATTGCATTTAGAATTACGGACTTTTTCAGCATAACGACCTTTCTGCCGAACGAGTCTGCGGCAAACGACACATTAGAGGATTGACGCGCGGGTGCAGGAAACGCCACTGCGAATACGCCAGGATTACCAGTTTCATTACCAAGGACAGCATTCTACGCTCGCTAACCGGTTGTGAGGCAGAATTCTCAATTGTTAGAACGATGTAAATGCTGGTGCGTATAAACGGGTGAAAGAACGGGACAAACGGCTGCGTGGGGCCGGTGAGCCGAAAACGAAATTGCGCCGTCTAAACACGCTGGATGTGCCTGCCGGGGCGCTGGTTGTCGATCATGTGGAGAAACCTTCGGAAAATTAGCGGGGACGGGAATACTCGATGGTATCGTGGCGCATTGTGAAGCGCCTCGCCCTACTCTGCGCGGTTGCATGCTTGGCGCTGTGTGGCATCGCGGCCGCTGCGGAGCATCATGGGCAGGTTACTTCTGGTGGTCTGCCGGTTCCCGGAGCCACCATCACGATCACGCAGGGCGACAAGAAATTTGTCGCTATCACCGATGCGCAAGGACTTTATTCCCTCGCTGACGTACCAGAAGGCAAGTGGACCGTTGAAATCGAAATGGCGGGGTTCGCCACGATCCGGGAAGATCTGGTGATCGGTTCCAACATGCCGGGCGCGGTATGGGAATTGAAGATGCTGCCGCTCGACCAGATCCAGGCCGAGATCAAGCCAGTGGTAATCAGTCCGAATGTGACGCCTGCGCCATCGAAGAGCGAGCCGGCCAAGAGCGCGCAGGCGAAGCCGCAGCCAAATCAAGCGCAGGCGGCGCAAGCAGCGCCTCCGGAGGAAACGGCTCCCGCATCCGACGGATTTCTGATCAACGGCAGCCAGAACAACGGTGCGGCTTCTCCATTCGCGCAACTGGCCGCGTTTGGAAACAATCGCAACGGCGGCAATTCGCTTTATAACGGAGGCATCGGCCTGATTTTGGACAATGCGGCGCTTGATGCCCGGCCATTTTCCCTGAGCGGAGACAACACCCCCAAGGCCGCCTACAAGCAAATCACAGGGGTCGCAAACTTCGGCGGGCCTCTCAACATTCCACACGTATTGCGCCACGGTCCGTTTGTGTTTGCGGGCTATCAGTGGACGCGAAGCCGCAACGCCACCACTCAATCCGCATTGGTGCCGACGGCAAACGAACGCAATGGGGATTTTTCGCAGACGCTGAACGCATCCGGCCAACCGGTGCAGATCTTCGATCCAACGACGGGCTTGCCATTCCCCGGCAACATGATTTTGCCGGGCCAGATCAGCAAGCAAGCCCAGGCGCTATTGAATCTCTATCCACTGCCAAATATCACCGGCAACCCGCGCTACAACTACCAGATTCCAATCGTCAGCAATACGCATCAAGATGCGCTGCAATTGCGATTCAATAAATTCATCAACCTCAAGAATCAAGTGTATGGCGATTTCGCGTTTCAAAGCGTGCGGTCCCATGGTCCGAATCTTTTTGGTTTCGACGATACGTCCAACGTGCTCGGATTCAACAGCGGAGTCCATTGGTCGCACCGCTTCAGCCAGCGAGTGATTTTGAGTCTCGGGTACCGGTTCAGCCGGCTATCCACGCGGCTAACGCCATACTGGGAGAATCGGGAGAACGTCTCAGGCGCCGCGGGCATCACCGGCAACGATCAGGATCCGATGAACTGGGGCCCGCCGAGCTTGACGTTTTCGAGCGGTATAGCGGGATTGTCCGACGGGCAAAGCGCGTTCGACCGCAACCAGACCAGCGCATCGTCCTACAGCGTGTTCTGGAATCGCGATCACCACAACTTTACGTTTGGTGGAGATTTCCGCCGGCAGCAATTTAACTACTTGTCGCAGCAAGATCCGCGCGGTGAGTTTACGTTTACAGGCGCGGCCACGCAGGGAACCACGAGCGGCGTGCCTACCGGCGGCTCCGATTTTGCGGATTTTCTGCTGGGGATTCCCGATACCAGCGCGCTCGCGTTTGGCAACGCCGATAAATACTTTCGAGAATCGGTTTACGACGCGTTTGTTACCGACGATTGGAGAATGACGCCGCAGCTTACCTTAAATCTCGGAATTCGGTGGGAGTATGGCGCTCCGATCACGGAGCTGGACGGCCGCCTGGTGAATTTGGATATCACTCCGGGATTTGGCGCGGTGGCGCCGGTTGTGGCAAGCGACCCGGTGGGACCGTTGACGAGCCAAACTTATCCGAGCTCGCTGGTGCGGCCAGACCGGCATGACCTGGCGCCACGCCTCGGAATTGCCTGGCGCCCTCTTTCCGGCTCATCCATGGTGGTTCGCGCGGGATATGGAATTTATTACGACTCCTCCGTCTATCAAACCATTGCGCTTCAGATGGCGCAGCAAGCGCCGCTTTCGAAGAGCTTGAGCGTGCAAAACAGCGCCGCTTGTCCGTTGACGCTGGCGAATGGTTTCATCAACTGTGCTGGCACCACCCCTGATACTTTCGCGATCGATCCGAATTTCCGCATCGGCTACGCGCAGAATTGGCAACTGGCGGTGCAGCGGGATTTGCCCGGCTCGCTGCAATTGACGGTTACCTATCTCGGCATCAAAGGTACGCGCGGCGTGCAGGAATTTCTGCCGAATACATATCCCGTCGGGGCCGCGAACCCATGTCCGGGTTGTCCTCTTGGATTTGAATACCTGGCCTCGAATGGAAATTCCACCCGCGAAGCGGGGCAAGTGCAGTTGCGGCGCCGGCTGCATAATGGACTTACCGCGACGCTCCAATACACGTACTCAAAATCCATCGACGATGATTCGGCGATGGGCGGCCAGGGCGCTACCGCGCTTGCGCAAAACACACCCCAAAATGCGTTTAGTCCCTCGATGTCAACGGGCGGCGGTGCAACGCAAGGCAGCCCGAACGCACCAACGATCGCGCAAAATTGGCTGAATCTAAATGCGGAGCGCGGGCTTTCCGCTTTCGATCAGCGCCACCTTCTGAACGCGCAGTTGCAATACACCACCGGGATGGGCGTCGGCGGCGAGACGCTGCTGAGCGGCTGGCGGGGCGTGGTTCTTAAGGAATGGACCTTTGTTACGCAGATCATCGTGGGTAGCGGCTTGCCGGAAACACCGATTTATCTGGCCGCGGTGCCCGGCACCGGCATTACCGGGAGCATTCGGCCTGACTACACCGGAGCGCCCATTGGCTCAGCGCCTTCCGGTTTGTTTTTGAATCCGGCGGCCTATAGCGCACCACTGCCGGGCCAATGGGGCACCGCCGGAAGAGATTCGATTATTGGTCCCATGGAATTCACATTGAACGGTTCGCTCGCACGCACGTTCCGTTTGCACGGCCGCTTCAATCTGGATGTGCGCATGGACGCGACCAACCTTCTCAACCATGTCACGTTCACAAGCTGGGATACGATTGTGAACAGCACGCAATTTGGCGAACCAACCACGGCCAATCCCATGCGCAGCATGCAGGCCACCATGCGGCTGAGGTTTTAATCATGCGACGTCTTATCGCCGTAATGTTGCTATGGAGCCTGGCTGCGAACGCTCAGCAGATCGGGCAGAATGCGCCTCCGGGAGGCAATGCGCCTGCCAAAATCACCGTGAGCACGCAGTTGGTGGTTGAGACCGTGGTGGTGAAGGATAAGAAAGGCGCGCCGATCGAAGGCCTGACCGCGAAGGACTTCACGCTTACCGAAAATGGCGTGGCGCAAACGATTCGCTTTTGCGAACGCCAGCACGTGCAGGAAGCCGCCGGCAGCGCTCCCGCGCCGCCCGTCGAGCCGGGACACGTCAAGATTTACCAGAAGCTAGCCAAGACTCGCATCGCACCCGAACCTCCGGGAGATATTCGCTATAAGGATCACCGTCTGCTGGCTCTTTATTTTGACATGACGGCCATGCCGCCCGGAGATCAACTGCGCGCACTGAGTGCAGCGCAAAAGTTTATCCAGACGCAGATGACGCCGGCCGATCTTGTGGCCATCCTCAGATATTCCGGGAACGCGGTGGACGTGTTGCAGGATTTCACCGACGATCGGGCGCGCTTGCTGAGCATCATCGGAACCCTGGTGGTCGGCGAAAACCAGGGATTCGACGAGACCGCCGACGATGCGAGCGCTTCCGATACGGGAGCCGCTTTTGGCCAGGACGATAGCGAATTCAACGTTTTCAACACAGACCGCCAACTGTCCGCGCTCCAGACCGCCGCGAAAATGTTGGGGCAGCTCAACGAAAAGAAATCGCTGGTCTACTTCGCGAGCGGCCTGAGACTGAATGGCATAGACAACCAGGCACAACTCCACGCCACGGTGGATTCCGCGATTCGTGCCGGGGTGTCTTTCTGGCCGATCGATGCGCGCGGATTGGTGGCGCAGGCGCCTTTAGGAGACGCCACCAAAGGGTCCCCAGGGAATATCGGAATGTATACGGGAGCTGCGGCACTCGCCGTGACGGCAAATTTTCAGCAATCGCAAGACACGCTGTTTGCGCTCGCCGGCGATACGGGCGGGAAGGCTCTGCTCGATTACAACGACCTGGCGAAAGGCATCGTGCAGGCGCAAGAGGCAATTTCGAGCTACTACGTGCTCGGTTACTACACGACGAATTCGGCGCTCGACGGCAAATTTCGCCGCATCAAGATTTCGCTGAATACGGATGTCCCCGCCGATCTCGATTATCGCCAGGGCTACTACGCCGGCAAACAATTCAGCAAGTTCACCGTTGCCGATAAGGAGCGGCAGCTCGAAGACGCGTTGATGTTGGACGACCCGATCACGGAACTCACCATCGCGATGGAGGTAGATTATTTCCAGTTGAATCATGCCGAGTATTTCGTCCCCATCATCGCGAAAATTCCAGGACGCGAACTGGCGCTGGCCAAGCGCGGCGGCGCCGAACACACGTTGATCGATTTCATTGGTGAGATCAAAGACGATTTCGGCACGACGGTCTCGAACGTCCGCGACAAAGTGAATATCAAGCTAAGTGATGCCACCGCCGTGGAGCTGGCCAAGCGGCCCGTGGAATACGACACCGGTTTCACGCTAATGCCCGGCAAGTATACGATCAAGTTCCTGGCACGTGACGACGAAACCGGCCGAATCGGAACGTATCAGAATACGTTTGAGATTCCCAATTTGAATAAGGAGGAGAAGCGCATCCCGATCAGCTCCGTGGTGCTGAGTAGCCAGCGTATCGAGTTAAAGGATGCGATTTATAACGCCGTCAAGGATAAGGACAAAGCCGAGACCGCCAATCCCTTGGTGCAGAATGGGCAGAAGCTGATTCCCAGCGTGACGCGCGTCTTTAGTGAAGGCCGCAATATGTATGTTTATCTGCAGGCGTACGAGCAGGGTGCGGCAAACACCGAACCGCTGATCGCATACGTAACGCTTTACCGCGGGCAAACCAAAGCCTTCCAAACCCAGCCCGTGAAAGTGGTACAGGATTTGAATAATAAATTGAAAACGATGCCGCTGGCCTTCGAAATCCCCCTCAATGCACTTCCGCCGGCGGAATACGAATGCCAAGTAACCATCTTGAATCCCACGGGGCAAAAGAGCGCGTTTTGGAGAGCGCCCGTCAAGCTTGTGCCTTGAGTTGAATTCCTGAGAGACCTTGAGCCACCCGCCTTCGGGCTTTCCCACCGGACCGAAACTATTGCGTGCGGCCGTCAAACAAGCCTAGGATTCGCCTGAAGTGGGGAGGACCTTATGACGGCGGGTACGATCTTTCTGGCCAAATTGATTGGGCTCTACTGCATTTTGGTTTCGGTGGCCATGGCCGTACACGAGCAACTCACCATTGAGACGCTGATCGCTCTGATGCATGACGCTCCCCTGCTCTTCATCACCGGGCTCGTCAGTCTCGCGGCGGGCTTGGCGATGGTGCTAAGCCACAACGTGTGGTCGGGCGGCGCATTGCCGGTGATCATCACGCTGATCGGCTGGGCGACGCTGATCAAGAGCCTCCTGATTCTTCTTTTGACGCCGATGCAGGAAGCGCAGATTTTTCTCGGAGGCTTGCACTACGCGGAGTTCTTCTATGTGTACGCTGCAATTACCTTTGTTCTAGGAGCTTACCTGACGTACGCAGGGTTCACCGCGTCGCGCGATTAACAATCGGGAAAGCTCCTCTTGGCCGTATCTCACTTCGTATGGAAAAGTGCTTTGCAATACGTGGTCTCGTGCTATGTTCTTGTTGCCGGCGAGGGAACTGCCGCAAGGAGTTCTACCGTGAACAGCCGTGATCCACTTCCGCAATCGGATCGTTCAGCCTCGCGCGCCCTTTCTTCTTCCCTCCGTGACGCCATGCGCTATTGGGAGCAGCGCCGCCTCATTTACAACCTTGTGCTCGTCCTGGTTTGCGTTGGCTGGGGTGTGGCGACCTGGCCGCATTTCCGGCCGGCGCTGACGCTGCTTCACCTGCTGCAACTGCTGGTTTTAGGATTGATTGCCAACGCGCTCTACTGTGCCGCGTACTTCGTGGATGTTCCGATGCTGCTGTCCCCCTTAGCCGGCGAGTGGCGAACGCGGCGTGTGGGTCTGTGGTGGGCGGGAATGCTTTTTGCAACATTGCTGACGAATTATTGGATTGCCGACGAGATTTATCCGTTTGTCCGTTGAGATAGATTGAAAATACACCCCGCCCCCTTTGGGGGCCTGCATCTTCCGCTTCCCCAAATCGAAAAACGACCGTTGGTAGTAGTTCATCTCCTCTGAAAAGATTCCCTCCGCCGTCGCGACGGCCTGGGGGAAAACGTGCAGGTATCTACCCGTAAGGCGTTGTTTTCGCTTGTTCTCCTATTTGCGGCAGTTTCTGTAGCGGCGCAGAACCCGCGCGGCACGCTGGTAGGCACGGTACAGGACGCCACCGGAGGACGTGTGGCGTCGGCAAAGATTGAGATCAGGGCCGTGGATTCATCAATTGACCGAACCACGAGCGCCGATAGCCAAGGGCAGTTCCGCATCGACGACCTGTCGCCCGGGCCGTATCGGCTGATCGTAAACGCTTCGGGCTTTGCGGAAGCCGCCTCGGACGTGTCGATTTTGGTCAGTTCGGCGCGCAACGTGTCGGTAACCTTGAGCCTCGCAGCGGCGCAGACGACCGTCAATGTACAAGGCGCCGCATCGTCGATCACCACCGAGCCGATCGACACGACAAGCGCAGTGCATCAGGGCGTGGTAACGGCACAAGATCTCGCTACCATTCCTCTGGCCGCGCGCAGCTTTGCCAATATCGCCTATCTCGTGCCCGGCACCGAGCCCGTCGAGCCTTCCGACCCGACCAAGGCGCGCATCACCGCCGTCTCGACGGGCGGCAGCTCCGGCTTGAATAACCAACTTTCGGTGGATGGCGGCGACGACTCGGACGATTATATCGGCGGCTTCCTACAGAATATCTCGCCGGATGCCATCCAGGAGTTCGCCTTTAAGACCGCAGGCGAAGACGCCGACACCAGCGGCACCACCGCCGGAGCCGTGGTGATTACAACCAAGCGCGGCACCGACGAGTGGCACGGTGGGGCTGCGTTTTACGAACGCGACGCTGCGCTGAACGCCCGCTTCCCGATCGACAATCCCGCGCCGAATCCCAAGCAGCCATTCTCGAGGCAAAATTATGTGGGGACCCTTGGCGGGCCGATCGCCAAAGGAAAGCTGTGGTTTTTCACGGGATTCGAATACGTACCGGAAAAAGCGAGCATCGCTTACAGCCCCGCCACGTTGGCGCAATTTCAGGCACTCGCGACACTTGCCACAGACGGGCTAATTCCCGGGGTGACGTCCATCGCCACGCCCAGCAGCATCCCCGTGCCGTTCCATGATTATCTGGCCGATACGCGGCTCGACTGGTACGAATCCGCACGCTCGCAGTGGTTTGTGCGGTTCGCCGCGGATAATTACACGACGCAGAACGATTTGGTCCAGCAGGGCACGCTGCCATCAACGGGCGCCACGTCCCATTCCAATTACATGAACCTGGTATTGAATAACACTTTTACATTCAGCCCATCTTGGTTGGCATCGCTCACCTTGGACGCGAGCTATCTGCACCGCACCGAGACGCGCAATCAATACCTTGGATTCGCGCTGGCCTTTCCCTTTAGCTCGACCTCGAGCACGATTTCGGGTTTCGAGACGTTTGGCGACAACCAATTTCTGACTCCGATCACCGCGTTTCCCGTGCTGCGCAATCAGGAAAAATATCAGCTTCGCTATGACGTGAGCCATGCCGCCGGAAAACACGCCCCGCGTTTTGGCGTAAATTTCATTCATGAACCGGTGTTGAGCGGCGCGCTTTCCGCCACGGCAGAGAACCTGACGGTGTTCCCGCTCGATCCCACGGATTATCTGGCAAATCCCGCGCAATTCACGGAGGACCTGAACTGTGGTCCGGCCGCAACGGCGGGTACCACCTGCACTAACACCCCGGCCGGCGACGGAAGCTTTTCGCAGAACGTGCAGCGTCTGGGCGTTTACGCCGAAGATTCCTGGCGCGTCACCCCGCACCTGACCGTCAATTACGGCCTCCGCTACGACACTTCGTTTGGATTATTCACGGCGTCCGGCCGCAGCCAGGGGGAAAACCCGGCGCTGCTGACGATAATTGCGCTGAAGCTGCCGCTTCCTACCACTGTGCCGCACGACTATCGCCTTGCCTTTGCGCCTCGGCTCGGAATCGCCTATTCCCCCGGACAAAGCGGCCGCTTGGTGTTTCGCGCCGGGTTTGGTCTCTACTATGACGATCTGGCGCAGAATGGTTGGGTCACTGCGTTACAGGCGGTCAATGCTGCGCCCGGACCGTGTGTGATTCCTGGCGATGGAGGTTGTTTGCCAGGAGCCGCTGCCGGCGGAGCAGGCGACGTCATCGCTCCCAATTACAAAACACCATATGCCATTCATGCCACCGCGGGCGTCGAGTACGCGTTCAGCAGGAACTGGATGGCCAGCGCCGATCTCACGCACGAGGAAGGCAATCACGGCTATCGCGCATACAACTATGAAGCTGGTTACACTTTGGCATCGCCCCTCTTCGCGCCGGATCAGGCGACGCAGATGAACAATGTCCCGAACATCACCGAATTCCGCAGCGATAACCGTTCGCGCTACGACGCGCTGATGCTGCACCTGCAGGGCAATGTGACGCGGCGGCTCAACCTGACCGCGAATTACACGCTTTCTCGCGCGGACACCTGGGGCTGCGTGCTCGGTGAGTTGTTCGATTACGTCAACGGTGTATGCGACCCGCTGAATCCCTTTGCCAAGGGCGATTACGGCCCGTCCGGCGAAGACGTGACGCATCGTTTCGTTTTGGCGGGCGGTTTCGAGGCTCCAGGTGGGTTCGAATTCACCACGTTATTTCAGGCGGAGAGCGGGCGCCCCATCACGCTCACGACGCCCGTGGACGTAAACGGCTTTGGCGATACTGCAGACGACCGCGCGGTGGTGAATGGCGTGCAAACCACGCTCGATGAGTTTCGCGGCACACCGTATATCCAGCTCGATTTACGCGTCAGCCGGCCATTCAATTTTCACGATCGCTGGTCGGTGACGCCCTTTGCCGAATTCTTCAACCTTTTCAACCGCAACAATCCCGGCGCGAACTACGTCACCGACATTTCTGCCCTACCGGTTCCTGTAAATAACCTCGCGAATGCCACCGCCTTTTGTTTGAATGCGTCGTGCACGCAAACGCAGCCCATCACCAGCCCGAAGCAACTCCTGGTGCCTTCGGGCGCGCTTGGCGATTTCTTTGGGCCTGGCACCACGGTGGGAATTCCATTCGCGGCGCAACTTGGTGTGCGTGTCAGCTTTTGATTTGCACTAAGTCGCGGGCGGCCCGAAGGAAAGACGGCCGATTTGCGCCAGGAAGCCAAGCTGATCGAAAGCTTGCCGGTGGCCGCGGATCTTGCCGTCCTTAAAATAATAAAAGGTCATTCCTTCAATGGTGAAAGGCTTGCCGGTGGCGGGCAATTGTGGCAAGTCGCCGGTGTGTGTGCCGGACATCACCCAGCGAATCGCCATGCGCTCACCCTCGGCGAGCGTCTCCCGAATGTCAAAATGCACATCGGTAAATGCATTTCTCGTGTAGGCCACCCTCTGCCGGAAGGTTTGGTGGTCAATGGATTTTCGATTCCACGGGTCTCCAGGGTCGCTCAGAATTTCATATGGATCGGTAACCAGCGAATCGAGATTGCGGAAGTCGCCTTCATTCCAGATTTCCCGTATGAATTTGGTGAGAATAGATTCCAGATCTTGCGTGGTCATGTGTAGATACTTGGTATCTCGAATGACGGAACACGTAAATCAATTGTGCCGCTGAAACGAGTGCAAGGCAGACTTCTCATCCGCGTGGGTTTCGAAAAGGAGGTGCAGCCGCGTGATCTCGAGCACGGCGCGAACCTTTTCGCTCACCTGCACGAGCTTTAGCTCGCCGCCGGCCTGGCGCACCACGCTGTGGCAGCGGGCCAGTTCGCCGATGCCGTAGCTATCGATCGAATTTACGCCGGCGAGGTCGAGCAGAAAATTCCTGTGGCCGTTGCCGCTAAACACATGAATCACATCGCGGACTTGCGTGCGGCCGTCGCTCAAGGTGAGCGATCCAACTGCAACCATTACGACGACGTTGCCTTCTTTGCGGGTTGTGATTTGGAAGCTCAACGCGCGTCCGCCAGGCTTTCCGGATGCGCATCATATGCCGCCTTCGCGTCGGTTTCAACGCACTCGGTCTAGCGGGCGTAGTAGCCGGGCTTGGCGCGGATGGTATATCCGGGCTGTTTTGCGCGGATTACCACTTTGCGGAACGTGCCGTCTTTCGCGGAATTGGTGGTGTAGTAGCCCACTTCGTAGGAACTGCGCAAATCCTCTTCAATTTGCTTGAAGTACTCTTCCGGCTTCATCTGGGATGAATCGAAAGCTGCCGCGCCGGTGTCGGCCGCGATGCGGTCCATCACACGAATTCCGTATTTGTTGGTGGCGTTCAGCTTGCCATGGTGCGTTTCCGTATAGCGAATGGTGAAGATGGGCACATCGGCGCGCTGCGCCTCCTGAATCGCGCTGACCTCATCGTAGGCGCTGGAATTATCCTCGCCATCGCTGAAAATCAACAGCGCACGCCGTCCATTTTCTCCGGCCAGTTTTTCGGCGACCGAGTCGTAGATCGAATCGTAGAACGCCGTGCCGCCATCGCGGTCTTCTGGAGGACCGAGTTCGGGGTATTTCGGATGCTTGTCATGCTCAAAACCTTCCAGGCTTTGCGTCAAGGCCGTGCTCGATGGAGAAAAGTCGCTGATTAGCCGGATATGATCGGCAAAGCACACCAGGAAAGCGCGGTCCTTCGGTCCCAATACATTTTTCAAGAAGACTTCGAGGTCGTGCTGGTGTTGCTTGCCGAAGTGGCTTTGGCTGCCGCTGATATCGAGGACCAAGCCAAGCGTCAGCGGCACATCGGTGCTCCGCGCAAAGAAGGCGATGCTCTGCGGCGTGGAATCCTCCAGAAGCTCGAGGTCATCTTTCGTGAGGGTGGTGACCAATGCTCCCTGCGTATCGCGCGCCGTGAAGTTCACTTGCACCAGGTTGGTGTTCACGCGAATCGGTTGCTGCCGTGCAAAGGAAAGGCCCACGGCCAAGATGGAAACCACAAACAGAGCCGCGAACGCGTGGGCTAGGCTCCGCGCCGTCACACCCCGGCCAATCCATGAATTGGGCAGCCTAGGGCTCATCGCTACTACTAACGATAGCCCGGAGGCAGAAGTTCCCCAGTTCCACCTCGGCGAGATAAGTCTTCCTGGCAGAGATCAGTGATTACTTGACAGTATAGTACCTCGGGAGTAGGGTCTGGGTCGGAATGGAACGGGACGCCGCTCTGCTGTGGCTGGCCTTGGGCCTCACTCGAGGTCTGGGAGCGCGGTTCACGGGCAAGCTATTGCGGCGATTTGGCACGCCTGAAGCGATCTTCCGCGCGTCATTAACCGAACTTGAGTCCTGCGACCTGCCGGCGGCTACGGCACGGGCTATTCACTTTCAGGAGGGTTTGTCGCCTGCAGCGAAGGAATTAGCCCGGGTACGGGAGCTGGGTGTACAGCTCGTCAATTGGGACGACACCGAGTACCCCCCACGTCTGCTGGAGATCTACGATCCGCCGCCGTTGCTCTATGTCCGGGGCGACACACAAGTCCTTCGAAAGCATTCCATCTCGATCGTCGGCACGCGACGCCCGACCCTTTATGGGAATCTAATAGCTGAACGGCTCTCCAGAGACTTGGCTCAACGCGGGCTTGTGGTCGTCAGCGGGCTGGCGCGCGGAATTGATAGCTCAGCGCACAAGGGTGCCTGCGCGGCGCTGCGGGGCGGCACGATTGGCGTTCTCGGCACCGGCATAGACGTCCTCTATCCAAAAGAAAACAAAAAGCTTTATGCCGAAGTGGAGAAAAGAGGGGCAATCATCACGGAGTTTCCACTGGGAAGCCATGCCGCTCCGGAGAATTTCCCGGTTCGGAACCGGATCGTTGCGGGCATGAGCCTCGGTACCGTCATCGTGGAAGGCGCACAATACTCAGGATCATTGATTACAGGGCGCTTAGCGATGGAATTCGGCCGCGAGGTCTACGGTGTGCCGGGCAACGTTACGCAACCTTCGAGTTTCGCGCCGAATCAACTGATCAAACAGGGCGCAAAACTGGTCACCGATTGGCAAGACGTAGTCGAGGAGCTGCCCACCGACGTCCGGACCGAGCTTTTCCCGGTTGAAGAGGTGGCCATTGAGGAGCGGGACACACTATTTGCCAGCGAGCTTGCGCCCGAACAGAAAAAGCTGTACGAATTATTAAGTGTAGAGGAGCCGACGCACGTGGACGAGCTGGTCTCGAGGTCGGGGATGAGCTCTTCGCTCGGGTTGGCCACGCTGTGCGAGATGGAGCTGAAAGGGATTATCCGGCAATTGCCCGGTAAGCAGTTCGTAAAGGCACTGCTCTAAGCAGCCAAAAGGACACAAGCTCACCGTCTTCCAGGTTTTCGGATCACAACACATACATGGCAAAGTCACTCGTCATCGTTGAATCGCCCGCCAAGGCGAAGACGATCAACAAATATCTTGGACGCAACTATAGCGTCAAGGCCTCGATCGGGCATGTGATGGACCTGCCGAAGAAGGATATCGGCATCGTGCTGCCCTATGAGCCGGCCCCTGCCAAGAAGAAGTCTGCCAAACCGCGCAAAGGCGCGAAGAAGGCGGCGGCTGCGCCTCCGCCAGCGCCGATCGACCCGCGCAAGCTTTTTGACCCCACGTACGTAATCATTCCTGGTAAAGGGAAGGTGGTAAACGATTTGCGCAAGTCCGCAGCCAACGCGGACGTGATCTATCTGGCGGCCGACCCGGACCGCGAAGGCGAAGCGATCTGCGCTCACCTCGAGGAAATCCTCACCGCTTCGCAGAAAAGCATTGCCGATAGCGTGCGCAACGGCATGAACGGCCGCAAACTTCCCAAGAACAAGAAACACAAGGTTGCCGAAGACGGAGAGGAAGAGACGTTTCAGGCCGTCGAGGTCCCGAGCGAGATCGGCAAGAAGATCTTCCGCGTGATGTTTAACGAAATCACTCCCAAGGCGATCAAGGCGGCGATGGAAAAGGCCGGCCAGGTGAACGCGAACCTGGTGGATGCGCAGCAGGCGCGCCGCGTGCTGGACCGCATCGTGGGCTACAAGATTTCGCCCTTGTTATGGGACAAGGTGCGGCGCGGACTTTCCGCCGGGCGTGTGCAAACGGTGGCGTTACGTTTGATCGTCGAGCGCGAGCAGGAAATCAAGGCGTTCGTCCCCAGGGAATATTGGACGATTCACGTGCGGCTCGAAGCCGGCGAGGCCCCGATTTTCGAGGCCAAGCTGCACCGCTATAAGGGCGAAGAAATCGAAGTCACGAATGCGACGGATGCGAACCGCATTGTTGAAGAGGTTCGCAATGCGGCATGGCGGGTCGCGGAAGTCACGCAGAAAGAAAAGCGCCGCTTCGCGCCGCCACCATTCACCACCTCCAAGCTCCAGCAAGCCGCATATAACCGCCTGCGTTACACCGCCAAACGCACCATGGGCTTGGCGCAGAAGCTTTACGAGGGCGTCGATCTCGGGGATGAAGGTTCGGTCGCGCTGATTACCTACATGCGCACGGATTCGGTGCGCGTCTCGAATGACGCGCTGGCCGAAGTGCGCGAACTGATTCCGAAACAATATGGCGCCGATTATCTGCCTGAAAAACCCAACTTTTTTAAGAGCAAGAAGGATGCACAGGACGCGCACGAAGCGATTCGTCCGACCGAGGCCGCGCGCACGCCGGAATCGGTGCGGCGCTTTCTCGAAGACGACGTTTTCAAACTCTATCAATTGATTTGGCAGCGCTTTGTGGCTTCGCAGATGGTTCCCGCCGTATTTGATCAGACGACCATCGACGTGGCCGCCGGCGACTACATTTTCCGCGCTTCCGGTTCGGTGGAAAAGTTTGCCGGCTATCTCGCCGCGTATCGCTCCGGCGAAGAAGATCTCGATAAGGAAGAAGCTGCGGATTCGGCTTCCGAAGGCAACCGCCTGCCGCGAGTTACCCAGGACGAAAAGTTGAAGCTTGCTCCCGAAGAGACGACGGCCGCGGGCACCGCGCTCTTGCCGGTTCGCGGCGATCAGCATTTCACGGAACCGCCGCCGCGTTACACGGAAGCGACGCTGGTGAAAGACCTCGAAGAAAAGGGCATCGGCCGGCCTTCCACCTATGCCGCAATCATTTCCACCATCGTCGAGCGCGAATACGTAAATAAGGAACAGGGCCGTTTTACCCCCACGATGCTTGGCGAAAAGGTGAGCGGGCTCCTGGTGAAGGGCTTCGAGGATATTTTTGATTTAGGCTTTACCGCGCGGATGGAAGAAGAGCTCGACGAAATCGAAGACGGCAAACTGCCCTGGAAACAATCCGTCGGCGAATTTTACAAACGGTTTGCAGAGGACCTCGAGCGCGCCCGCGACGAAATGGAATCCTACAAGCGCGGGATTCCCACTGAAGAGCTCTGCCCCAAGTGCGCGCAGGGCCACCTCCTCGAACGCATCAGCCGCAACGGCTTTTTCATGGGTTGCGACCGCTATCCGGATTGCGATTACACGCGCGATCTTTCTCCGGAACTTGGCAGCGACACCGGCGACGGCTCCGGGGCGGAAGCGTGTCCGGAATGCGGCCGCGAAATGACCATCAAGCGCGGGCGCTTCGGCCCGTTCCTGGCCTGCACGGGGTACCCAGATTGCAAGACCACCCGGCGCCTGGTGCAGGGAACGCGCAAGGCGCGCCAACCCGACCAGCCGCTGGACGAAAAGTGTCCCGAGTGCGGCACCGCGCTCGTCAAGCGGCAAGGACGTTACGGCGAATTTATCGGCTGCTCGGCTTACCCGAAGTGCAAATACATTCGTGCGCAAACGCTCGGCATTCCTTGCCCAAAGTGCGAAAAGGGCGAACTCGTGCAGCGCATGGCCCGAAAAGGGAAGCGCGTTTTCTTCGGATGTAACCGCTACCCGGAATGCGATTTCACCACGCCCTACCAGCCGATTGCCGAGCCTTGCCCACACTGCGGGGCACAGTTCATTGTGGAGAAATTCACGAAAACAGGCACCGTGCGCACCTGCATCAAAGAAGGCTGCGATTGGGAAATTGCGGCAGGCGTAGAGGCGCAACCTCAGCCGGAAGAGGCTGTGCCGGTGAAGTCCTGAGTTGCTGAAGCCCACGACCGTGCGCCTGGCGCGGTTCCGGTAAGAGGATTGCCCTCGTCCCGCGGCAGCACTCGGTCTGGCGATCATGAAGCAAGAGATCGAAAAGTTCCTTCATTACCTGCGCCACGAGCGCAACGTCTCCCCCCACACCATTACCAGCTATCACACGGACCTGCTGCAATTTTCTACCTACTTACAGCCGCCCGATAAGCGCGGTGTCGCGCGCAAGGAAATGACCCCCGATGAGATCGACCATCGGTTGATTCGCGAATTCCTGGGACATTTACATGCACTGGGGATGGAAAAGGTTTCCGTCGCCCGCAAGCTTACCGCGCTCCGCTCTTTCTTCAAGTTTTGCCACCGCGAGGGAATGATCGCGAAAAATCCGGCGCGGCTGGTGAGCACCCCAAAACTTCCCAAGCGTGTGCCTGTTGTGATGCCGGCGGAAGATTTAAATCTCTTTCTGGATCAAATCGGTGATCCCCGGAAACCAGCAGATGTCGATGACGTCTTGGAAATGACGATTGCCAGTACCTCCGGCGACGGTCGCCGCGCGAAGGCTCTTCCGGCAGCACGCGCGGACGACTCGCGCTTGATGCTTCGCCGCGATCGCGCGATTTTTGAGCTGCTCTACGCCTCGGGTCTTCGCGTCAGCGAGCTGACCGCTCTCGATCTGGGTGACGTGGACCGGAAGCAACTGATTCTTCACATACGCAGCGGTAAAGGACGCAAGGAACGCATCGTGCCCTTTGGTTCCAAGGCGCTTGCGGCGCTCGAGGCTTACGCACCCCTGCGAAACGAGCTGGTGCTAAAGGGTGGCGCGCGTACCGAGCCGCAGGCGGTGTTTCTGAATTACCAAGGCGGCCGGCTCACCAGCCGTAGCGTGGGCCGCGTCGTAAAGAAGTACGTGCACCTGGCGCGCCTGAACTGGGACCTCCATCCGCATTCCTTGCGCCACGCATTTGCCACGCACCTGCTGGCCGATGGTGCCGACCTTCGCGCCATTCAGGAACTCCTCGGCCATTCCTCGCTTTCCACCACGCAAAAATACACGCACGCCTCCATCCGGCAATTAATGGAGGTCTACGATAAGTCGCACCCCCGCGCCTAGGCGCCGATTGTTGTAACATCCCGTTGCTTTCGTAAAGTTGTTGTGACCTATTACGCGGGAAAGGTGTGTGCAGAATGAAGCAGTTTGGCGGATTCCTCTTGGCGGGTGCGCTGCTGATGATACTTTGGGCGCCGCGATGCGCGGCCCAGGATAACTACGAGATTCAAGTGTATGGCTCGGACACCGTCGAACCCGGCCACACCATGTTTGAATTGCACAGCAATTTTACCATTGATGGCTCGAAGCAATTTCAGAATGGTCTTTATCCCACCAACCATGCGGAGCACGAAACGCTCGAGATCACGCATGGCTTTAACACCTGGTTCGAGGTCGGCTTCTACGTGTTCACTTCCGTCAAAACAAATCAGGGCTGGCAGTGGGTCGGCGATCACATCCGTCCGCGTGTTCGCGTGCCGGAAAGCTGGCATTGGCCCGTGGGCGTGAGCCTATCCACGGAATTCGGCTATCAGCGCAGGATTTTCTCGCCGGACACCTGGACGCTCGAGCTTCGCCCCATCGTCGACCAAAAAATCGGACGCTGGTATTGGGCCTTCAACCCGGCGGTCGATCGCTCGTTCCACGGTGAGGGCGTCAGCTCCGGCGTAACCTTTTCTCCGAACTTCAAGTTCAGCTATGACTTCACGCCCAAGATCTCCGGCGGCCTGGAGTACTACGGATCGCTCGGCCCGGTCACTGGCTTCGACCCCATCTATCAACAGCAGCAGCAGATTTTTCCCGCAATTGACCTGAATCTTGCCCCGCAGTGGGAGATCAATTTTGGTTTAGGGGTGGGCGTGACGCGCAGCACCGATCATCTGATCGCCAAGATGATCCTGGGCTACCGTTTCAATTTTTAACAGAGGGATAGCCTTGAGACGGCGGAGCAGATCCCGCCGCCAATACTCCTGCGCGCTTGGTAAACGCGTGGACTAGTGCTGGTGTGCCGCGGAACCCGTGATTTGGTGGGCTGGCGGTGTGACCGGCAGAGCTTGGCCGTGGTGCTTTTCGGCTCGAGCGTAGAAACGCTGGCTACACCAATGGCACCGGTAGGGAAGCAGTCCGAAAGCAGAGAGTACCGATCTTTCAAACATGTGCCTGCGTTTGGAACGTCCTACCGCCGTGCTTCCGCAGCGCTTACATCGAATCTCGCCAAAGCTGAAGTGCAACATGATTATCTCCGCTCTGGAGGTGGGAGGGGCCCCCTGGGCAAAAAGTCAGGCCGGCAGGTGGACCCTGCCGTCCTGTAAGTATGATGACGGATTTCTGCTTTTGGACGCATTTCCTACAAACCCTCACTGGTTCCGTTGACCCCTTTTTCCCGCGGCGGCTATAATATGGCTTTGCGGGACGGCGCTCGAACCGCAGGCCGTTTCGCCAGTGGAAGCAGCCGGCTTCGGCCCGCCTGCCGTTTCGTCCCAAGGAATCAGGAGAACGCCATGATTAAAGCGACGCAACTGCGTCCGGGAATGATCATTCGCCACGAGGGTGAGCTCTACACCGTATTCAGTGTGGACCACCGCACGCCCGGCAATAAGCGCGCCGCGATGGCCACGAAGATGCGCAACCTGCGCAATGGTTCGATCATCGATTACCGCTTCCGGGCGGAGGAATTCCTTGAGCGCGCCATCTTCGATGAAATTGAGTTCCAGTACCTGTATTCCGATGGCGAAGGCTATCACTTCATGAATATCGAGAACTATGAACAGATGACGCTTTCCGCCGACGTCTTGGGCGATAGCGTCTATTACCTGATCGGCGATATGAACGTGAAGGTGGAATATTTCGAAGGCAAGCCCGTGGGCGTCGCGGTTCCAGACACGGTCGATCTGAAAGTGGTGGATACGGAGCCGACGCTACAAAAGGCCACGGCAAGCGCGGTGATGAAGGCCGCCAAGCTCGAAACAGGTCTCACGATTCAGGTTCCGCCGTTTGTGAATACTGGCGATGTCGTGAAGGTGGATACTTCCGAAGCGCGCTACGTCCAGCGCGTGCAGTAGTTCCCCGGCCGTTTTCCCCGCGTCCGCCGCGTGGGGCTCAGCGAAAAACGCGCGCGAAAATGGAATCCACAGCGTGCAATTGGCGACGCAAGTCAAACGCGTGCGCAATCGCGGTTGCATCCAGATACTTCGTAATCCTCGGATCGGCCGCCACGCGTTCCCTAAAGCTCGTGCCGGATTCCCACGCGGCCATGGCGTGTTCCTGCACCCATTTGTAGCCTTCGTCGCGCGGCGCGCCCGCTTCCACCAGATCAAGCAGCAATTGCCCCGAGAAAATCAGCCCGCCCGTGGACTCAAGATTGTGTTTCATGCGCTCCGGGAACACGCGCATTCCAGAAACGATATCCGTCATGCGCGCCAGCATGTAATCCACCAGAATGGTCGAGTCCGGCAGGATGATGCGTTCGACGGAGCTGTGCGAGATGTCGCGCTCGTGCCACAGCGCGATATTTTCCATGGCCGCCAGGCTATTTGCGCGCACCACGCGCGCGAGCCCGCCCACTTGTTCGGAGCTGACGGGGTTGCGCTTGTGCGGCATCGCCGAACTCCCGCGCTGCTCGCCGCCAAAAGGTTCCTCGGCTTCGCGCACCTCGGTGCGCTGCAGGTGCCGGATCTCGAGCGCGATTTTCTCAAGCGTGGCCGCGATGATCGCCAGCGTCGCCACGTATTGCGCATGCCGGTCGCGTTGGATCACTTGTGAGGTGACCGCATCTGTGGCCAGTCCCAGCCGCGCGCAAATTTTTTCTTCGATGTCTGCGCCCAAATGCGCGCAATTGCCCACGGCTCCGGAAATCTTGCCGACGGCCATCTGCTGCGCGGCGGCGCGGAAGCGCTCCTGGTTGCGGCGGTTTTCCGCGTACCAGTTCGCGATTTTCAGCCCAAAGGTGATCGGTTCGGCATGAATTCCATGCGTGCGGCCGATCTGCGGCGTGTGCTGGAATTCGCGAGCGCGGCGTTCGAGCACTTCGCCGAATTTCGCGAGCCCCGCCTCGATCAGTTGCGAAGCTTCGCGGATCAGCAAAGCCTGTGCCGTGTCCACCACATCGTTGGACGTGAGGCCGTAATGCAGCCAGCGCGCCGAGGGCGGGTCGGCGATGGATTCACCCACCGTCATCGTAAAGGCGATCACATCGTGGCGCACGCGCGCTTCGATTTCGTTGATGCGCTGCACGTCGATGCGTGCTTTCTCGCGAATGCGCGCCGCCGCTTCCTTGGGCACTTGGCCGGCTTCCGCGAGCGTTTCGGTGGCGGCGATTTCCACATCGAGCCATTTCTGGAAGCGATTCTCCTCGCTCCAAACGCGGCCCATCTCTTTGCGGGTATAACGGGGAATCAAAACGCGCTCCTTGGATCGCGGTGCAAATGTCTAGCAGGAGTTTGCGCCGCGACTGCAAAAATTGCGAAATAGAAACGACGCACCATCATACTCGAAATTGCTGCGGACGGAATCGGTGGTAAGCAGCCGCTCATCCCTCGACCAAGGATTGCAGCCGCGCTAGCGCCTGATCCCATTGCTCGGAAACGAGATCGAGATATCGTTTGAGGTCCTCGATCGGCTCGGGATCGAGTGCAAACAAACTCTCGCGGCCGGCTTGCGTGCTGCGCACCAGTTTCGCCCGCTCCAGCACGCGCAGGTGCTTGGTGATCGCCTGCCGGGT
>DATNLT010000039.1:0-33331 GCA_035602725.1 Candidatus Acidiferrales bacterium | reverse complement strand
CACGAGCGTGAGGTTGAAGCGCCGCGAGCCGATCGATTCGGTGTAAATCGCCGGAAAGGTGCGGAAACGCGGAGGCACGTCCGGAGCGAGGTTGTGCAGGACGCTACGAGCGGCAGCGAAGACGGAAGCCGTGTCCGTATTGCTGCGCATCACGGTGACAAATGAGCCGCGCGGCCGCTGCAGCATATTCACGTAAACGGTCGGGTCCGCCGGCAGCTCGAGGCTATCTTCATGCGTATCGCCCACCACGCCGACGATCGTCAGCAGGTGCAAATCGCCATCCATGTTGCCGAACTCGATCGTGTGACCGAGTGGATCCTGGCCGGGCCACTTGCGGTCTGCCAGCGACTGGCTGATCAGCGCGACGTGCGGCGAAGAGGGCGTGTCGCGGTCGTCAAACATGCGCCCGCGAATCAGCGGAATGCCGAGTGCCTTGAAATACCCCGCGGTTGCCGCGCAAAAATCGGCGACGCCGGTGCGCGAAGTGTCGTTGAAAAATTTACCAAACTCTTCCATGCTCTTCGGAGTCTCCGCGAAACTCATCTCCGCAAACAGCCCGTTCGCCAGCCCGCCGTCGAGTGGAATCGAGCTTGCGCCGCCGACGTCCTGCACGCCTGGAATCGCAGAAAGCCGCGTGAGCAGATCATTTTCGAGCGTGATGGCGCGTGCTTTTTTAGGGGCGTCGTCATCGAAGGAAAAGGGCAGCGAGACATCCATCGTGAGGACGCGCTCGGTGCGGAAGCCGGGATTCACGGAAAGCACCTGCAGCAGGCTGCGTCCCAGAAGTCCCGCGCCCACGAGTAGCACCAGGGTGATCGCAAGCTGCGCCACCACGATCGTGCCGCCCATCCGCTGGCTGCGTTGCGAGCCGGCCTGGCCGCGGCTGCCTTCGGCTAAAGCGTCGCGGGGATCGGCGCTGGTGGCGCGCGTCGCGGTGAAAAGGCCCAGGCCTACGGCGACGGCGACCGAAATGCCCAGCGCGAAGAGCAGCACCGGCAAATTTACAGAGACGCTATCGAGCCGAGGCAAATCTTTCGGCGCAATCGCGATCAGCGCGCTCACGCCCCAAAATGCCGCCAGCATTCCCATCGCGCCTGAAATTACCGAGAGCAATAAAGCTTCCATCAGGAATTGGCGGATCAGGCGCGCGCGATTGGCTCCGAGCGCAGCCCGAATGGCGAGTTCGCGTTCACGCGCAGAGGCTTGCGAGAGCAGCAGATTTGCAACATTGGCGCAGGCGACGAGCAGCAGAAAACCCACCGCAACTAAGAGCACGAGCAATGCTGGACGCGTACGCGTAGTCATCGATGCCTGTAATGGCATCACGTTGAAGCCGCGCATGGCGAAATCGCCCTGCAAGCCGTTTTCGTGGATGACTTGCTGGCCGAGCGCGCTCAGATCGGCGCGCGCCTGCTCGATTGTTACGCCATCGCGCAGCCGGCCCAGCCCGTGAAAATTGTGCGACGTGCGGCTGGTGCCGATTTCGTCGAGTTCACGCGGAAACCAGATGTCGGTTTCGGTGGGAAAGCGGAAGCCTGGAGGCATGACGCCGACCACGGAGTATTCGCGGTTTTCGAACTTAATGCGCGCGTTCGAAAAATCGGTGGAGCTGGAAAGATATTGCCGCCAGAAATCGTGGCTCACCAGCGCCACAGGCGCCGCGCCCTGATGCAAATCTTCCGCCAGAAAGGGGCGGCCGATCGCGGGATAGACGCCGATCGCCTTGAAGAAATCCGCCGACACCTCAGCGACCATGGCGCGCGCCGGTTCGGCGGCGCCCGAGACGGACGTGATCCAGCTCGTGTATTCCGCGGCCGCTTCGAGCGAATGGTTACGCGAGCGCAGGTCAAGGAAATTCGGGTCGGCAAAATTCATGTTGCCGCCCTTGTGATTGATTTCCGAAAGCGCGACGATCCGGTCCGGGTTCGGATAGGGCAGCGGGCGCAGGAGCACCCCGTAGACCACACTGAAAATCGCGGTGGTAGCGCCGATCGCAAGCGCTAACGTGAACACCATGATCGCGGTGATGCCGCCGTTCTTGATCAGAACGCGAGCCGCGTATCGCAGATCACCTATTATCTGGTCCATCGCCTGTCTCCTTTCCCCTCATCGGCCCCGGCTTAGCGAGCCGCGCCAACAGCCGTTAGACGCCAGCAATGTAGAGACGTCACTCATAACGCAGCGCACGGATCGGGTCCACCCGTGTTGCACGCGACGCGGGTACGTAACATGCGAAAAACGTAATCGCCACTAGTCCGATGGCTACTGCGATATACGTCCAGGGATCGGCGGCACTGGCCCCGAACACGACGCCCTGCGCGAGTTGGGCCATGGCCAGAGCGGACGGGATGCCGATGGTGAGGCCAGCCGCCGCGAGTAGCGCACCTCTGCGCATCACCAGCACGAAGATGTCGCGGCGCTGCGCCCCCAGCGCCATGCGAACTCCGAACTCATGCATACGTTCCGCGACGGCATAGGCCACCACGCCGTAAACACCCACGATGGCAATAAATAGCGCCAGCAATCCCAGGATGCCCATTATCCCGGCGATTTGAGTGTTGCCGGTAAAGGATTCGTGGATCGCATCCCTGAGAGACATCGCGCCAAACACCGGCAGCAAGGGATCAATCGTCTCGAATTGCGAGCGAGCCGCCTGCACAAAGCCAGCCGCATCGCCATTTACGCGCATCGCGAACTGCGACTCCGCCAAAGGTGCTTGGGCGACCGGCCGGTAAATCACGGCCTCCGGCGTGCGGTTTGTCCAATCGTAAAGAACATTGCCGGTGATGCCAACGATCACTAGCCAGTGTCCGGAGGCTGGCGAATCGGGAGCGCCTACGCGCACCCGCTTACCGAGGGCGCTTTCGTGAGGAAAATAACGGGATGCGAGTTTTTGGCTCACCAGCGCTACGGCCAATCCGGATGCTTGGTCAGAAGCGTTGAGTGCGCGTCCTTCGCGTATCGGAACGTGCAGCAACGGGAGAAACTCCGGCGACACGCTCTGCAAGATGCATCCCGGAGAATGCTGCTCGTCCGGCGCAGGCTTGCCTTCGATCTGAAAATCGGACCACGTCACCCCGTTGTTGCTGAGTGGTATGGATGAAAATGCGGCCGTTGATAGGACGCCCGGTATGCCCCCGAGCCGTTCGAGCGCGCCACGATAAAATCGCGCTCGGGACGCGTCGTCCGCATATCGCGCCTGTGACAGATTTACGGAGAGCACCAGGACGTTTTGCGGTTCGTATACCTCTCCGGAACTCAACATACCGCGCAGGCCCCTCACGAAAAGAGCGGCGACTACGAGCAGCACCAGAGCGACGGCGATTTGTCCGACCACGAACACACCGCGCAGGCGGTGTTGTGCGCGGCCCCCGGTCGAACTGCGTCCACCCTCCTTGAGGGTTTCGTTCAAATCCGGCTTCGAGGTGCCCATGGCCGGCGCGAGGCCTGAGGCCACACCGCTTACTAACGCGATGCCCAGGGTGAAAAGTAATGCCCGCTCATCCAAGCCGATCTGATCCCAACCGGGAATCAACCGGGCGATATCTCCCGGCATGGAGCGCAGAAGCAATCCCAGGCAGAAGGACGCAAACAGAAGGCTCAGCCCTCCGCTGATCAGAGCCAGCAGCATATTCTCCGAGAGCAACAATCGCACCAGGCGCCAACGGCTCGCGCCGAGCGCCATGCGAACGGCCATTTCACGCTCACGGCCGGTAGCGCGCGCGAGTTGCAGGTTGGCAATGTTAGCGCATGCAATCAGCAGCACCACTCCCACGGCGCACAGCAGCAGGACCATGGTTGGCCGCAAGATATTTCCTTCCACGAATTCGGCCAGCGGCATCACATTGGCGCGGCGATCTTTGTTGGTGGTGGGATAAGCCTGTTCGAGTTGGTGCGAGATGGTGGCCAACTCCGCTTGCGCGGTTTGAAGGGAGACGCCCTCTTTGAGCCTGCCAAACACTCGAAGATTGCGTGTGGAGCGGACGGCCCGTTCTGCGGGCGTCAACGCCAGCGGTGTCCAAATATCGGTTGGTACCGGGAATTCGAATGCTTTCGGCATCACCCCGACGATCGCATGGGGTTTTCCGTCAAGATCCACTACGTGCCCCACGATGTTGGGATCTGACCCAAAGCGGCCCACCCAGAGTCCGTGGCTCAGGATCGCCACCTGTTCTTGCCCCGGCTCGTCCTCGCCATTCGAAAAGCCGCGCCCGAGGGCGGGCTGTGATTCTAGCGTTGCCAAGAAATTCGGCGTGACTTGTGCAGCAAACAGCTTCTCCGGCTGTCCTCCACCGAGCAGGTTCACGTCCGTCTGGCGATAGGCGGCTAATTCGTCAAAAGAGCGGCTCTGACTTTTCCAATCGTAGTAGTCGGCTGCGGCGGATGGCGCTTTCTCTCCAATCACCACGGAGGCCAGGCGGCTCAAATTCGGGAAAGGCAGCGGCTTCAAAAGAAATGCGTCGGCGACGCTAAAGATCGCGGTATTCGCGCCGATGCCGAGGGCCAGGGTCAGTGCCGCGATCAGCGTAAACCCCAGATTCCGGCGCAAAATGCGCAGCCCGTAGCGAACGTCCTGGGCGAGACTCACGGCGTTATTCCATTGATCCGGCGGCCGCGCGAACACCGGTGAAATCGAAAGTCGAGTCTCCGGCGCTTCCGTTGCCCTTGATCGAGTCGCCGTCAATCGTACCGCTCATACTTACGTCGGTAGGATTACCGTCGACATTTATGGAAAACTTGATTGTAAATTGCGTTCCAGTAAGCGATCCGCTGCTTATGGAGCTGTGTCCATACTGCGAGTCAATCGTCCCGCTAACCGTGCCGTCGTCGGCTACCGTCAGATCGGCGGAAGCCTTCTGCGGGCCATCGGACGTCGTCACGTTCAAATCCCATTTGCCAGTGAGCGCAGGCTGTGCCGCTTGGCCGTTATCCTGCGGCGTTGCGGCCGCAGCAGGATGGTTGAATGCAAAAGACCGGGAAGGGAGGACGGCCGTAACCATCAGAAAAGCAACCGCGGAAACGGAAAAGACGCTGCATCGGATGCGCATTCTCGTTCCTCCTGACACGAACGGATAGACTCTTCGGGCTGCGCGGGGTGCGCAACCGCGTCATGCAGAACAATACGCCAGGTCCCGCAAATTTGTTCCGGAGTTCAGGCTTTCGAACGAGGGCTGGGCTTATCGCACGGCGCTGGGTTCGGCGCCAGCTTGCACGGGGTGCGTTTCGTCCACGATCCAGCCATCTTTGAGGTTGATGATGCGATGTCCGTAGGCGGCATTTCGCTCGGAGTGGGTCACTTGAATGATCGTGGTGCCGGAGTCATTGAGCCGCTTGAAGAGCTGCATGATCTCTTCGCCCTGGCCGGAATGCAGATTGCCGGTGGGTTCGTCGGCGAGGATCAGCTTTGGATTCATGACAACCGCGCGCGCCACGGCCACGAGTTGCTGCTGGCCGCCCGAAAGCTGGTTGGGATAAAGATCTTTCTTTCCAACGATGGAAAAGCGGTCCAGGATGTCGCACACCAAGCTTTGACGTTCACCGCGCGGCACGTTCTTATACGAGAGCGGAATTTCGATGTTTTCGAATACGGTCAAATTGTCAATCAGGTGGTAGCTCTGAAACACAAAACCGATATAGCGTTTATGGAGCTCATTTCGCTGCTTGATGCTCAGCTTATGCACGGGCTGGTCCACGAAGCGATACTCACCGGTCCAGGCCCCGTCGAGCATCCCAATGATGGCCAATAACGTGGATTTGCCGGCCCCGGACGGACCCATGATCGTGAGAAACTCGCCCGGACGAACGTCAAGATTTACGCGCCGCAGCACGAAGAATTTCCCGGCGGCGATATCGTAGGACTTTTCGAGGCTGCGCAACTGAATCAGGGGCTCTGCACCAATCATGTGGAAATCTCCTTAGCCCAACTCGTCTTGGAATACGCTCCGTTGCGGACGATTGTTTCCGCCTATTCGTAGCGTAAGGCAGCCATCGGCTCCGTTCGCGTGGCGCGGCGAGCCGGGAACCAACAAGCCGCCAGCGCCGCGATCGCCAAGACCAAAGCGATCTCGATAAAAATCACCGCTCCGGGAGAGCTGATTCCCGATATATATCCGGCGCCGAGCGTTCTGGCCGCCCAATAAGCCACCGGGACCCCAGCCAATAGCCCAAAGCCTGCCAGCAGCATACCGCGTCCAACGATTAGACGTAAGACGTCGCCGGGTAGCGCGCCGAGCGCCATGCGCAGGCCGATTTCGTGCGTCGACTCCGTTACGGCGAAAGCCAGTACGCCGTAGACGCCCAAAGCGGCGAGCACTAAAGCCAGGAAGCCCAGGGCCGTCATCATCACGGCCACGTACGTGATACTGATTGTAGACTCCCGAATCACTTCGCTCATCGAGCGTACATCGTAAAGCGGTTGATCGGGATCCACGGAGGCAATGGCCGCGCGCACTGCGGGTGCAAGCGACTCCGGGTTGACCGTGGTGCGGATGATCAAGGACGCATACGTATACGACGCTTGCCGGTAAGGATGGTAAAGCGCATACGGAGGGTACGGATCGCTCCAATTCATTACTACGTCGCTGACGATTCCCACGATCGTGGCCCAAGGGCTGTGCGACGTGTAATTGCCGGACTTCAGGCGGTGCCCAATCGGGCTCTCGTTCGGCCAGTAGCGGCGCGCCAAGGTCTGGCTGATCAGCACCACCTCCGGCTTTCCCGCGGCATCTTCCTCGGTGAATTCGCGGCCTTGGATCAGCGGAATTCCCATCACGCGAAAATAGTTTGGGCTGACGATCTCCGTGTTGGCGCTGCGCGCCTCGGCAGCGCTCGTCCAGGGCCGTCCTTCGATACTGAAATCCTGGTTCGTGTTCGCAAAGATATACGGAAGGAACGTCGTGGTGGCCGCGCCGGTGACGCCCGGCAAGGAGGAGAGCCGCGAGAGCGCCTGATCGAAAAACTCGACGCGCTGCGCCGGTTCGCCGTAGCGCGCGGACGGCAGGTTGAGCACCATAGTCAGCAGCGAATCCGGATGGTAGTCGCGAGTCGCTTTTTGCGCCTGGCGGAAGCCTCGCACGCTGAGCCCGGTTATCGTCAGCAAGACCACGGCTAGCGCGACCTGCGTTACCACCAGTGAATTGCGAAGCCGATGCCGCCCGCGACCGCTCGAACCCGAGCGACCACCCTCTTTCAGCGTATCGCCCAGCCGCACACGCGTGTTTCCCAGCGCCGGAAGCATCCCGGCCAGCATTCCGGCGAATATTGCCACGGCCATTGTGAAAACCAGCGCGCGGAAATCCACGTGAATCGCATTCCAGCCTGCAATGGTTTTCGAAACGTCTCCCGGCATGCTGGCTAGCACCGCGTGGATCGTCCAATAGGCGAACACGATGCCAAGCAAGCCACCTACGACGGCAATCATGATGCTTTCCGTTAAGAGTTGCCGAACGATCCTCCAGCGGCTGCCGCCAAGGGCCGCACGAATCGCGATCTCTTTTGCGCGGCTGGCTCCGCGTACGAACTGCAAGTTCGCCACATTGGCGCAGACGATCAGCAACACGAAACCGGCGGCGGCGAGCAGCAGTAGGGTGTAATCGTGCGCATCGTCGCCAAGGGCAAAGAGCCGGATTGGCGTTAACAACACGTGCCAGCCTTGGAGGGCGGCAGGAAAGGCGTCCCCGAGCCGGGCTTCAATGGTGTTTAACTCCCCCCGCGCGGCCGCCGCGGTCACGCCGGGCGCGAGCTTGCCCATGACGAAGAGCGATCGCCAACTGCGCATGCCCCAATATTTCGGTGTGTAAGCCAACGGAATCCACAAATCCGTCGCGAGCGGAAATTGAAACGATTTCGGCATGATGCCGATGACGGTCAGAGCGCGGCCATCCACATGAATCGAGTTTCCAATTATGGCCGGATCGCCACCGAAGCGCCGCTGCCACAGTACGTAACTGAGCACCGCGACCGTATCCGCACCCGGCTGATCCTCCTGCGGTAAGAAAGTCCGGCCCAAATAAGGCGCTACTCCGCAAAGCGCGAAGAAATTCTTGTCCACGCGATAACCTTGGACCTTTTCCGGCAGACCAATTCCCGTAAGGTTCACCGCATCCCACATCCACGCCGTCATGCCATCAAAGGACTTCGCTTGCTGCGCCCAGTCCTGAAAATTGGCGGGAGCCACACCGGCGCCATAGCGTTCGCCGGGAGGTTGCTCGAGCATGACCACGAGATGAGTGGTGTCCGGGAGGTTGACGGGTTTCAAGAGGAAAGCATCCGCGACGCTAAAAATCGCCGCGTTCGCGCCAATTCCGAGCGCGAGCACTATCACCGCAATGGCGGTGAAACCAGGCGACTTTCGGAGCGTTCGAAACGCGAAGCGAACGTCTTTCCACAAGGTTTCCACGGCAGGTATATTACTCTGCTATACCCGCCGCGGCGCAAGGTGGAATCCGGCCTTTTTCGCCGCGTGGCTGCGCCGGCTTACTCATGGTGAAGCGCAACGACCGGGTCGGTGCGTAGCGCGCGGCGCGCGGGCACCCAGCATGCCACGCACGCAATTCCGATCAAGACCACCGCACTGCCGGCAAAGGTTGCCGGGTTGTTTGCACTCACGCCGTAAATGAATCCGGCTAATAAGTGCGCGAGTCCCACGCTCAACGGCAGTCCGGCGAGTAACCCGATACCGGTGAGCAGCAAGCCCCCGCCGATCACGAGCCGCAGCACATCGCGGCGTTGCGCACCTAGGGCCATGCGAATGCCGATCTCGTACGTGCGCTGTTGCACCACGAAAGCCATCACGCCGTAGACTCCGACCGCGGCTAGCAAGAGCGCCATTACGCCCATCACACCCATCATGACCGCCACGTAAGCGATGCCGATGATGGACTCCTTTACCACCTGGGTCATCGGTTTGATTTCATAGAGTGGCTGATCGGCGTCGATGGCCGCCACTGAGGCGCGGACAGCGGAGACGAGCGCCATCGGATCGCCCTCGGTTCGCAGCAGCAACGACGTGGAGCTCCGGGGCGCTTGGCGATAGGGGCGATACATCGCGTATTCAGGGCCCTGATCGCTCCAATCCATTTTCACGTCCGCCACGATGCCGACGATCGTCATCCACGGATTTTTCGAATCGTTCGCGCCAATTTTCAGGCGATGGCCAATGGCATCGCCGTTGGGCCAATATGCTCGCGCCATGCTCTGGCTCACCAATGCGACACCGGGAGCCGCGGCGCCATCCGATTCTGTGAATTCGCGCCCGCGAACGAGTGAGATTCGCAGCAATCGAAAATAATTTGGGCTGATCACCTGGGACGAGACCGCATGCAACTCGCTCGCGTCGCGCCAGGGCTGGTCCTCGCGCGTGAAATATTGGTTGGTCTGCTCCTGAGATAGTGGAACGGATGTCGTTATGCCGGCCCGTTGCACTCCCGGCAGCGCCCCTAAGCGATCGAGCACCTGATCGTAGAAGGCCGCCAGGCGTTGCGGCGTGTCATATTTGGCGGCGGACAGATTCATTTGTATGGTTAAGACCGTTTCCGGGTCGAATCCGCGATTCAGATCCATCAGGGAGTGGAAGCCGCGCACGATCAAGCCGGCGCCGACCAGCAGCACCACTGCCGAAGCGACCTGCGTAATCACCAGGACGTCGCGCAGTTTATGGCGTCCACGGCCGCTGGAGCTGGACCTCCCGCCTTCCTTCAAAACGGAATTGACGTCAAACCGCGTGGTTTCGAAAGCTGGGAGCAATCCGGCGACAACTCCAGCGACCAGTGCCGCCAAAATCGTAAAGGCTAGCGCGCGGCCGTCCAAACCAATTTCATCCCAGCCGGCAATCCACTTAGCGACATCTCCGGGCATATTCGCCAGGATCAGCGCTATGGCCCATTTTGCAAGAATCAAACCAATTGCCGCCCCGCCGAGACCCAGCAGCAAGCTTTCCGTGATCAGTTGCCGGATCACGCGCCAACGGCTGCCACCTAGGGCCGCGCGGATGGCAATCTCCTTCTGGCGGCTGGCACCACGCACGAACTGTAGATTTGCCACATTGGCGCAAACGATCAACAGCACGAATCCCACGGCGCCCATCAACAGGAACGTGTAGGCGCGCGTATCATCGCCGACGAGGAAGATCGCCAGCGGTGTAACGCGTGCGCGCCAGCCGCGATTTGTTGCGGGATAGGCGTCGCTCAAGCGTTGCACTTCGGCGGCCATTTCGGCGTTGGCGCCCTCGCGTGTGACGTTCGATTTCAGTTTCGCGAGTACAAAAAGTCCGTGCGTGCTTCGCGCCTGCCATTGTTGTGGCGTCAACGCGAGGGGTACCCACAACTCCGCAGTCATCGGAAAATTGAAAGAGCGCGGCATGATCCCGATCACCGCGTAGGGCTTGCCATCGAGATGGATTGTCTGGCCCAGGAGTTTCGGATCGGAGCCGAAGGTGCGCTCCCATAAGCCATGACTCAGCACCACACTATTGTCGTGGCCCGGTTGATCTTCTCCGCCCAGGAACGTGCGGCCCGCCAATGGCTTGACCCCGCAGATGTCAAAGAAATTGGCAGTCACGGAGAAGCCTTGCACTTTTTCGGGCGTGCCCACGCCCGTGAGGTTAACGTCGTCCCATTGCCACGCGGCCATGGACTCAAAAGACTTCATCTGCTCTTGCCAATCGTGAAAATTGGCCGGGGCCACGCTGTTCGCGGCTTGCGTTTGTCCGGGCGCACGCTCCAACACGACAAAGAGGTGCTGCGCGTCCGGAAGCTTGACGGGCTTCAGCAGGAAGGCGTCGGCGATGCTAAAGATGGCGGTGTTCGCACCAATTCCGAGGCCCAGGGCCAGCACGGCAATCGCCGTAAATCCAGGCGATTTGCGCAGCATGCGAAAGGCGAAACGGACGTCCTGCCAGAGCTTTTCCACGGGACCCCCCAGGCGCGATGCAAAGACGTGACCCGGCGGTGACGACAATTCGAGTCAGGTCCTTAACAGTCTATACGTGAAGAGGGCAGGGAATGTTCGAAGGCAAATGACCGTGGCTCAGGCCGACGGTTCTATTCGTCGCGTAACGCGATAATTGGATCGACGCGGGTGGCGCGCCGGGCCGGCACATAGCACGCGAAGAAGGCCACCGCCGCAAGGATCACCGGAATGCTCACGAATGTCGCAACGTCTGTGGGCCTCACTTGGAACAGCAAGGATTGCACGAGCCGCGTGAGGAATAATGCGCCGGCGACACCTGCGACGACTCCGAGTCCAAGAAGCGACATGCCGTCGCCCAAAACCAGGCGCAATACGTCACGTTTCTCGGCTCCGAGCGCGATTCGGATTCCGATTTCATGGCTGCGCTGCGTAACTACGTAGGACATCACGCCATAAATTCCAATCGCCGCCAAAGCCAACGCGAGACCGGCAAAGATCGTCAGCAGGATCACAGAAAGCCGCCGTGGCGCGGTATTATCGCCAACGATCTCGCCAAGCGTGCGCACCGGTCCGACCGGCACGTCGGGATCGAGCGCGCGCGCCGCCGCGTGGATGGTAGGCGTCAGTCCGGACAGATCACCGGCATAACGGATGACAATGCTTCCCCCGCCGCTGGGCATTTGATCGAAAGGAACGTAAGTTTCCACTCTCGACGGCTGGTCCACTCCATAATTCTTTGTATGCGACACCACGCCGACAACGTTCATCCAAATGGGTTTCTCCGAAGTACCCGACACTGCCAAATGCGTCCCAAGAGGATCCTCTCCGGGAAACTCGGTTTGCGCGAAGGTCGAGTCTATGATGCATACGTTCTCGCTCTTTTCATTGTCGAAGGGCGTGAAGTAGCGGCCGCGGATGAGTTGGATGCCCATGGCCCCGAAAGCACCGGGCGTCATCCGCGAAATGTCCGTGGACGTGCCCTTGCCTGGCTGCGGCAGCGGACGGCCCTGAATCAGATAGCCGCTCTGCCAGCCACCCATAAGCGGGTTCTTCAATCCGGCGGCCTGCACACCAGGAACGACGGAAAGTTTGGCGACGAGTTGATCCACGAACTGGCGCTTCTTGGAGTCATCTTTATAAGTGGCGTCCGGCATCGAGAAGCTGGCGGCCACCGCGTGCGCCGGCTCGAAGCCGGGGTCGGCTCGCAACACCCTGTACAGACTTTTGATCATCAGACCAGCGCCGATCAGCAACACTACCGAGATCGCAATCTCGGCGATGACCAGCAAAGACCGCACACGCCGGCGCCCGGCTCCCGCGCTGGTGCCGCGCCCTCCCTCTTTGAGAGCGTCGTGCACGTCTGTACGGGAAGATTGCAGCGCGGGGATGATGCCGAAAAATAACGCCGTCAGCAGAGAGGCGGCCATACAAAAGAACAGCACTCGATAATCCACCGAGACATCTTCCACGCGAGGCAGATTCGCGGACGCCATTCCGGTGAGCACACCCACCGATGCATAAGCTGCCGCCAGCCCCAAGGTGCCGCCGGCAATTCCCAGCAGCATACTTTCCGTGAGCAACTGACGGATCAATCGCGGCCGGCTGGCGCCCATCGCCGCGCGAATCGCCATTTCTTTCTGACGCTCATTCGCGCGCGCGAGCATCAGGTTCGCCACATTGGCGCACGCGATCAGAAGCACAAACGCTGCGGCAGCCATCACCACCAGCAGTCCAGGACGTTCGTCGCCGACGATGGCGTCCAGTAGCGGTACGACGGTCGCGGTGGTACCGATATTCGTTTTCGGGTATTCACGAGCCAGCCGATCGGCGATGTCGTGCATCTGCGCTTGCGCCTGTTGAATCGTCACGCCAGGCTTCAGATGCGCGATCGCGTAAATGCCCGGATGTTCGTCGCGCCTCGCTTGGCCGCCGAGCGTGTCTTCGTGGCGCCACAGCGAGCTGAACGCGGAAAATTGGCGCCACGATGTGTGGAAATGGCTGCTCGGTAGCACGCCGACGATCGTGTAAACCTCGCCGTCAAGCGTGAGCGGCCTGCCGATCACGCTTGGGTCACGTCCAAACTTACGAGACCAAAAGGAGTCGCTTAACAGAACCACCGGGGCGGCTCCAACTTTGTCGTCATCCGGCGTCAAGGCGCGGCCCAGGATGGGCTGGACACCCAAAGTTGAGAAAAGCCCTGCAGTGATGTTGCGCATCTGCAGCCGTTCGGCGTCACCCATGCCCGTGAGGACCACGCTATCCGCTTGATAAGGTGCCATGGCGTCGAAAACGGTGTTCATGGTGCGCCAGTCGTCGAAATCCGCCATGGAGATGCTCATGCCCGGCACTTGATGAGAGTCTTCTTGCAGGAGAACGAGATGGCTCGGGTCTTTGTAGGGGAGTGGGCGCAGCAAGACGGCGTCTACGACCGTGAAGATCGCGGTGTTTGCGCCGATGCCGAGGGCGAGCGTCAAGATGGCGATCGCGGTCACACTGGGGCGGCGCAGCAAGACTCGTGCGCCAAACCACAGATCCTGCCAAAGAGTTTTCATCGTGCCTCCACCAGGAGTTTCGTGAATGCCATCACACAGGAATGAACGTCAGAGGGTTTGCAAAAGCAATGGCGAGGCAATTTCATCGAGGAAACTACCATACAAAAAACGAACGCCTTCGGCAGCAGACAATCGTCCAAAACTGCGCCACAGGCGTTCTTTTCGAACCCAAAAGTGAAAAGCTTGCCGCCTTCGAATTAGTGCGCGGCGGCTTCGCTTTCTTCGAAATTTTCCTCGACGATGCGGCCGTCAAACAGATGAATGCTGCGATCCGCAAACCGTGCATAACGCGGGTCGTGCGTCACCATGCAGAGCGTGGCGCCGCCACGGTGCAGCTCGGTCATCAAATCCATCACCGCTTCGCCGTTTTTCGAATCCAAGTTACCGGTCGGCTCGTCCGCCAGCAGGATCGAGGGGTCGCCGACCAGCGCTCGCGCCACGGCGACGCGCTGCTGCTGACCGCCGGAAAGCTGCGAAGGGTAGTGCTTGATGCGGTGCGCCATGCCGACCTTTTCTAGCGCCTGTTGCACGCGCTGTTTGCGCTCGGAAGCGCCCATTCCGCGATAGGTCAGGGGCAGTTCAACGTTCTCGTAAACGTTGAGATCGCCGATGAGGTTGAAGGCCTGAAATATGAAACCAATCTCGCGGTTACGGATGCGCGTGCGCTCGGAAAGCGAAAGATTTGCCACCGATTTTCCGTTGAGGACGTACTCGCCATCGGACGGCGAATCAAGTAAGCCGAGGATCGAGAGAAGCGTGGACTTGCCGCAGCCCGACGGGCCGTTGATCGCCACATATTCGCCGCGCTTGATCTGCAGGTGGATGTTGGCGAGAGCATGCGTTTCCACCTCGTCGGTCAGGAACACTTTCTTCACGCTCTCCATCGAAATCAAAATATCGTTCGCGTTGGCCATGTTGGGGTTGCTCTCCTTAATTTGCCCGGATTCCTTCTATATCTACGAATCTCGGCCGAAAATGTTCTCACGACATCAGACGTTTCAAAACAAATAGGGTCATCCGCAGGCCTGGTGAAAATTTCGATTCGTTCGTTTCTTGTGTCTGTTCTTGTGGCTGTCGTTCGCTAAGCGCATGCTAACACAAGGTTTATGGTTACTGGCATGTTATTTGCAGTCGTTCCCAGGCAGCCTATTCATACCGTAGCGCCACCATCGGATCGACCCGCATCGCCCGGCGCGCAGGTATCCAGCAGGCGACCAGTGCCACGGCCACCAACAATGCTGCCGTGCCAAAAAAGCTGAAAGCGTCAAACCCGCCGATATCAAAAAGCAAAGTACCCAAGCTCCGCACCGCTAACAGGGCCGCCAGCAACCCTGCGCCGACGCCTACCAAAACCATCGCCATGGCCCCAGACAGAATGAGGCGAAGAATGTCAACGCGCTGCGCCCCAAGGGCCATTCGCAGACCAATCTCCTGCGTGCGTTGTGACACTGAGTACGCCATCACACCATAGGTGCCCATGGCCGCCAGCAGCAGCGCCAGGACGCCAAATGCGCCCAAGAGCCCAGCACCCATGCGCGGAGCCCAGAGCGAATCGTTCATCACCTGCTCCATGGTTTGGACGTTCAGAAGTGGGAGCGACGGATCGAGCGATTGCACTGTGCCCCGCACGTTCGCGATCGCCCCGGACGGGTTTGCGGTGGTGCGGACGAGCAAGGTTAAAAACGGGTTGTATTGTTGCTTGAGGGGGAAGTAAACGATCGGCTGCGATGGCTCTCCCAACGTCAGATACTTTGCGTTCTTCGCGATGCCGACGACCACCACATCCCAATTTTCTCCGAAAAAGCGCATGTGCTTGCCGATAGCGTCTTGTCCGGGCCACACTGCATTGGCCATGGTCTGATTCACTACCGCGACGAGCGGGGAATTGGGACCATCCTGTTCCGTGAAGTCGCGACCGCGTTCGAGCGACACGCCAGAAGCCGCAAAATAACCGGGAGTGACGGCGATGACGGGCGTCAGCTTCCCGCTGCGCCGGTCCGTGGTATCCACGCCTTCCGGAAACACCGTGCGTTGCAGCCCTCCGGCAAAGGGGGCGGAATCCGTGACGCTTACCGCAGAGACCATGGGCAGCGCGCTTAAGCGCTCGCTGACGCTGCGAAGAAATTGTTCGCCTTGAGGCTGGGTATAGCGAGCCGAACCTAAATCAAAGGAAAGCATCATCAGGTGTTTCGTTTCGTAGCCCGAGTCAACGTCTTGGGCATTTTGCAGGCTGTGGACGAAGAGGCCGGCCCCAACCAATGCAATCAGCGATAGTGCAACCTGCGTCATCACAAGAATTCCCCGGACTCCATACCAGTGCACGGAGCCCGAAGGCACGTTCGTACGATCGCGCAGCGATGCAATCTGTGTGGGCTTTGAAGCGCGCCACGCAGGAATCAAGCCGAAAAGCACGGTGGCGAAGATCGCCAGCGCAAACGTAAAAATCAGCACGCGAGAATCGAGCGACAAATCGATCGAACCTTCCGTCAAGAAACTCGGACGTAAGGACCACAGCAGGTTCCGCGACCAGAAGGCAAACAAAATTCCGACCACGCCGGCTACCGCAGCCAGAAGTAAACTCTCCGTTAGCAATTGGCGAACTAGCCGCTCACGCGATGCCCCCAGCGATAGCCGGATCGCGATCTCCCGTTGCCTCTGCGTGGCGCGCGAGAGCAAAAGATTGGCGACATTGGCGCAGGCGATCAGTAAGACCAGCCCCACGACGACCATCAGCAACAGGCCCGCCTGCACGAAGTAAGTTCGCAAATTTGGATTGACCAGCGCCTCGGACAAAGGCAGCAAAGTCACACCACGCTCGGCGTTGTCCGTGGGATATTCCTCGCGCAAATAGCCAGCCAGTGCGTCTATGGAAGATTCTGCTTGAGCGACGCTTACCTCAGGCTTCAGCCGGGCCACCATGTCTGCCATGAGCGGGCGGCGCTGATCAAACCATTCCACCTGGACTCCCGTAAGCAGCGCTCCGTGCATCATCATCGGAACCCATAGATCGGGGCCGCCGAGAGCGTTTACTCCACGAAATCCCTTGGGCGCGACGCCAACCACTGTGAATGGCTGGCGATCGAGCAGGATCGTGCGGTTGATTACATTGGCTTCGCCGCCAAAGCGCTGCTGCCAAAGCTGGTAGCTCAAAACCGCGACAGCACTCGCTCCAGGTTTTAGGTCTTCGTCCGGAAGAAATCCCCGGCCGAGGCTGAAATGCACGCCCAGAACGTCGAAATAGTTTCCGCTGACAAGTTCGGAGTTAACCAATGCGGGTGTGCCGGAGACGTCCAGATTGGCGCCCGTATCCACGATCAGAGCGGAGGATTCGAAAACGTCATTCTTCTCGCGGTAGTCTTTCGCGTTCAGAACCGAGCTCTGCATGAACTGGCTGAAGGGCCCTTTGTTTCGCTGATCCGTCGTATAGACGCTGACCACGCGCGAGGGGTCTTTTACGGGGATCGGATGCAGCAGCACCGCGTTCACCAATGTGAAAATGGTCGTGTTTGCGCCGATACCCAGGGCAAGCGAGAGCACGGCTACTGCTGTGAAGGCAGGCTTTTTTGCCAGCGTGCGGATCGCAAAGCGCAAATCTTTGAGAAGTGTTTCCATGAAACCTCTCCTACTCGTACCGCAATGCGATCATGGGGTCGACCGACATCGCACGGCGCGCCGGCAGCCAGCAGGCTACCAACGCCACGAGCAGCAACAGCGCCGACGTGGCCACAAACGTCACCGGATCGAAATTGCCGATATTAAATAGCAAGCTATTCATGCTGCGCGTCAGCGCCGTGGAAATCCCTAAGCCCAGGGCCACGCCCACTAGCACCATCGCCATTCCGCCGCCAAGCATCAGCCGCATCACATCGCCGGGTTGCGCACCCATCGCCATGCGCACTCCGATTTCCCGTGTGCGCTGGCCCACCGAATAGGACATCACGCCATACGTGCCGACAGCCGCCAGCAATAACGCAAGAACGCCAAACGCACCGAGCATTTCCGCGCCCAGCCGCGGCGCCTCCAGCACCAGATCGATCACCTGCGGCAAAGTTTGCACGTTGCGAACGGGAAGCGCGGCATCCAGCGATTGCACGGTTACCCTCACGCTACTGATGGCCGCGCTTGGATCACCCTTCGTGCGCACAACGACCGCGAATGCCGGTGTGTAGTCCTGCTTAAGCGGAAAATAAACGAGCGGTTGGGGCGGCTCGCCCAGCGTCAGGTATTTTACCGTCGGCACCAGACCCACCACTTCCACGTTCCACGTCTCGCCCAGGAAGTGCAGGTGCTTGCCGAGCGGGTTTTGATTCGGCCAGGTACGGTCGGCGAGCGCCTGGTTGACGATCGCCACGCGATTCGAATTCATGTCATCGTGATCGTCGAAGTCGCGGCCTTGCAGCATCTGAATTCCGTAGGAGGAGAAATAGCCGGGCGACACCGCAATGATCGGGGTGAGTTTGCCGTTGCGCGAGTCGGTGATGTCCACGCCGTCAGGAAATGTGGTGCGCTGGATGTTTCCGCTGAAAGGATCAGTGTCTGTGACTGCCGCTTCCGTTACCATGGGGAGCGCACGCAAGCGCTCGAGCAATTCGCGGTGAAATTGTTCGGCGCGAGCCTGCGGATAATGCTCCGCACCCAGGTTGAGGTCCAACACCAATGCGTGTGCCACTTCGAATCCAGGATTGGATTGCTGTGCGTTGCGAAGGCTGTGGATGAAAAGCCCTGCGCCGACGAGCGCGATGAGCGAAAAAGCGACCTGCAGCATCACCAGCGCGCCGCGCAGGCCGTACCACCGCGTGCTTCCCGTGGGAGCGTCGGTGCGGTCACGTAGCGCGGTGAGCTGGCTGGGCTTGGAAGCATGTAGCGCCGGCGCCAGACCGAAGATCAGTGAAGCGCCCACCGCCAGCGCGAGTGTGAAAAGCAGCACGCGCAGATCGAGCGAGGTATCCAGATTCGGCCGGTTGGCGAGCAATAACCTCATGAGCAGCGGACGCACCCAATAAGCGCACAGGATTCCCAGAGCTGCCGCGATCAGGCTCAAGAGCAGACTCTCCGTGATCAGTTGCTGAACCAGACGCCATCGCGAGGCGCCCATCGCTTGCCGGATCGCGATTTCGCGCTGGCGTTGAGTGGCGCGCGCGAGCAACAAATTCGCCACGTTCGCGCAGGCGATCAGCAACACCAACCCTACGATGGTCATCATCAGCGTGCCGGCCAGCAGGAAGAGGCTGCGCTGGTTTGGCGGGATGTTGGTCTGATCGATCGGAAGCATCTCGGCGCTGCGGCCGGCATTCTGCTTTGGGTACTCTCGCTCTAATGAACTGGCCAGCGCTCGAAGGGAAGTTTGCGCCGCCACAAATCTGATTCCCGGCTTGAGCCGTCCGACCATGGCGGCCGTCCGGAATCCGCGGTCGTAATACGACGTTTTGGCGATTCCGGTGAGCAGTTGATCGTGCATCATCATCGGAACCCATATTCCCGGACTGCCGAGGGTGCCGACGTTGTGGAAATCGGCTGGCGCCACGCCCACCACCGTATAGTCCTGTCCGTTGAGCCGGATATTTTGGCCGAGGATATTCCGGTCAGCTCCAAACTGGGTGTTCCACAGTGCGGTGCTGAGCACAGCCACGGGCTTCCCGCCGGGCGTCACGTCCTCATCCGGCGCAAAAGATCTGCCGAGCCGCGGGCGCACACCCAGCACGTCAAAGAAATTGGCGTTTACGAGCTCGACGAAGACCTGAGTGTTTTTGCCGGAGATCTCCAGCGGCGCGCCGGTGCCGATCACGACCGAAGAGCTGGAAAAAATGTCGTTGTTTTCGCGAATGTCGAGCGCGTTATAAACCGTCAACGGCAGAAAGTGCAGATTGGTGCCGTCTCGGCTTTCCTGCGTGGAAAAAACGGCCATCACCCGGCTGGCGTCTTTTACCGGGACACCCTGGAGAAACACCGCCTTCACAAACGTGAAGATCGTAGTGTTGGCGCCGATTCCGAGGGTTAAGGAGAGGACCGCAACGGCCGTGAAACCCGGCCGCTTCAGCAGCATGCGTACAGCGTAGCGAAAATCCTGCCAGAGTGTTTCCATGGTTACCCCGCCAGACCACAGCCCTGGCTTACCCTTGATGAAACGCTACTACATGTTTTGACGCACAGGCCGCAATTCCAGCACCAGGAGGCTGCACACGGTCCAAGACGCCGGGGACTCCCAAAAGTTCAACGCCAAATCGGCCTAATGGCCCTGCACGCGTGGCGAAAGCTCGATGCGGTCCACGGCATCCCAGTTGGACATATCCGACAGAATCACCACGTCGCCCTCATTCAGCCCGCTTAAAACCTCCATGGTATTCACGGAGGCGCGACCCAGCTTTACCTGAACGCGCGTGGCCTCGCTCCCGTCGGGACTAACTTTGAAAAGACCGACCGTGCTATTGGGTTCGCCATGTACGGGCCGGCCGACGTAAAGCACATTGGTCAGGTTTTCGATGGTGATAGTGCCATCCACGCTCAGGTCCGGACGCGCGCTCGGCGGCAATGGCTCGTCGAAAGAAATGTCCACATCCACGGTGCCATTCACCACGGCCCCGGCTACGCGCGTAACGTGACCTTTCACAATGCCGTTGCGCGTATCTACTTCGGCTTTCTGGTTGAGCAGAACGTCTTTCGCTTGTGTTTCCGGGATCTGCACCGTAGCTTTCAGGCGTGTAGGATCGGCCACGCGCGCCAGGTTTGTGCCCAGCACAACCTGCTGGCCCACTTGCACGTCGGTATACGTGGTGCCCGTAGAACTACAAACGCACTGCAGAATGCCGTTCATGCCAGCACGTACGTGCAGCGCGTCGAGCTGGCTGTGCTTCAGTTCATACAAACCCTTCGCGGAGTCTACTTTTTCCGCCCCGGAAGCCAGTTGCGCTTTATCAGACTCGACCGCTACCCCCAATCCTTGTTGGGAAAGCTTTTCCTGGATGGCCAGTTGCTCGACGGACACTTTGTCGAGGTCGACCTTATTTTGCGGTCCAATCCCTGCCTCGAGCATCTGCTGGTCATACTTCAAGGTGGTGACCGCCTGTTGATAAAGACTTTCCACCTGCGCAGAAGTGCTCTTTTGCGTCATCAAGTCGCTATCGAGTTTAGCCTTGAGGGCATCGTAATCTGCTTGCGCTTGCTTATAGAGAGCTTCATCAGTGAACGCGTCGCTCTGCAATTGAGGGTCGCTCAATTCCATGATGATGGAATCAGGACGGACTTGCGCGCCGGAGCGCAGCAGAATCTTGTCGACCTTAGCGGCGGATTGCGCCGGAATCCAGCGGATGTCCTCGGGCACCAATGTTCCGAGGCCACGAACCTGCCGCAACATGTTGCCTCGCTGGACAGGTTGCGCCCACTCCACCGACCCATCCACCGTCGGTGCGCGAGGCTTGAGGCGCGACAGCCCCAGCGTAACTCCCACCACTACGATGGCCGCCACCAAGCCGTAAATGATGCGCCGAATCTTGCGCTGGCGAGCCGCTGATGGTCTAGCAATGTCCATGGATCAGTCCTTCCCGAAGGGGTCCTATTCCTAATAAGAAACGGCAACTGCCGGGCCGCCCTCGTCTCTTTGTATCATATTGACGGGCAAAGTGTTAAGTGCGACCTCTAGGGTGTCCAGGTGGCGTCATTGGCCGCTTGTGGGATTGCACGTTGCGAAACCGGACATCTTCCTGGTGTCAGGGAAGATAGGTTCGCCGCGCGCGATGACGGTAACCGCCACGGCGCCCCAATCGCTCCACTCCTATTCCGGGGCGCCACGACTGCGCAAAAGCGCCACGGTTTTGTTGTCCGTGCCCGGGAAACGCATCGCGTAGCCGAGAGGGGTGCATTCGACGAACTCCTCGGGCCGACGATAGTGCCCTGGAAGCTTCACACGGATCGTCAGGTCGGCGCCACGATCGAGCAACAGTTCTGCTGCGGCCAAGCCCCAGTCCTGGAATTGCGTTACGGCGTGAAAAATGGGCGTTTCACCGCCGACTCCAAACGCATCCACAGGTGCACGAGCATTGACATCAGCGCCTCGATCGAGAACCAAGGCAGCGGCTTCACGGTTGCCATATTCTGCGGCCACATGGAGCAGCGTTGCGCCGCGGAGGGTGAGGCGACGATAGCCCGTTGAGCCGAAACCAAGTTCGTGAAATGAGCGGGTGAGCAGCGAGGGATCCGCCGCCAGATGTTCCGCCAGGCGATCTAATCGTCCTCGAAACAAATCGAGAAGCGGCGGGATGTTGTATACGGTTACACCGCCTGCTTCGAGCAGCGCATCAATGCACTCGGCAAGTTGCGGAGAGCGGCCATAGCTGCTGATTAGCTGATCGAGCGCCGTGCCGGGATATTTTCGGTCCCCCCGGGCGCAGTTTGGATTTGCACCATGATCGAGGAGCCATTTGATCGGCAAGGCCTCGACGGTCTCGCATGGAGCAAAAAGAATCGGGAAGTAGCCATTCCACTCGGCATTCACATCGGCGCCGTGCGAAACGAGCAGCTCCATCATCGGGATGCGGTTCCCAAATAGAGCCGCGCGCATCAGCGGGCCGTCGCCACCTTGGTGCACGTCCGATCCGTGGCCGATCATCCATTCCGCCATTGCAAGGCGGGTCGGAGTGGGCGCTTCCCATGGAATCCTGCACTCGGCGACCCAGGTGAGCGGGCCATTTTTGGTATAGCCCAACGGCGCGCGATGCAGTGCCGGGTTTCGCGTCATCAAGCTCTTCACTTTGTCGAAGTCATTGGCGTCGATTGCCTGCTTCAATAGCGCGATTTCCTCCTCCGATTCGACATGAGCTTTGAGTTTCGGCCAACTTGCAAATCCGTAGAGACGGGCGATCTGAAATTGTGCATCTGTAAGTGAATGTGCGCCGCTGGATTTCAGCAAATCCTTGGCTTGATTTTTCAGATGGCGGAGATTCGGGCGGTCCGGAAGCGGACGCGGCGATTCAGGCGGATCGGTCGTCATGGCGACCTCCTTTCGAATAAATCGCCCGTTGTCCGCACGTCGGGCTGAAAGAAGGTTCGCGAAGCTGAATTTCGAAGAGGTGGGCTTCTGCCCTTTCCGCGGACCGGATGCGCCCCAAGCGCTACGCAATCGTATCATACGTCCGGCGAAGGCATGGAGCCATCGCGCCAATTTCGTCCGGTAAATTGACATACCAGCGATCGCCACCTAGCATGGAAACATTCGATTTGTGCATGGCGGAGCCGTGTATCTAACGTGGCTTTAGAGACCAAATCCGGCACGGTGCTCGATCGCATTCTGGAGGTGCGCCGCGCGGCCATTTCACATCGCAAGCGCGTGCTGCCGGAAACCGTGTTGCGGATCGCGGCGAAGGCGGCCGCTCCGGTGCGCGATTTTGCCGGCGCGCTTACCCGGTCGGTTACCAACGTGATCGGCGAATTGAAGAAAGCTTCGCCATCGCGCGGTGTGATTCGCGAAGATTTCCATCCGATTGAGCTTGCCGTCGGGCTCGAACGCGCCGGAGCTGCCGCGCTTTCGGTTCTGACCGAGGAAGAGTTCTTTCAAGGCTCGCTCAAGAATTTGAGCGCTGCTCGCAAAGCCGTAACGATTCCCGTGCTGCGCAAGGATTTTATCCTCGATCCTTGGCAAGTGTGGGAAGCGCGCGCCGCCGATGCGGATTCTTTTCTGCTGATCGTTGCCGCCGTCTCGGATCCGCTGCTGGCTGAATTGCTCGCGCTTGGCCGAGAATTCGGAATGGAGCCGCTGGTGGAGGTACACACGCGGCAGGAACTGGATCGTGCGCTGGCCGTGGGAGCGCGCATTGTCGGCGTGAACAATCGCGATCTGCGCACGCTCGACGTTCGGATCGGCGTATCTCTGGAACTGGCTGAAGCGATTCCAGAAGAATGCATCGCCGTGAGCGAATCGGGATTTCGCACGCCGGCCGAGTTACAGCAGTTGCGCGCAGCCGGTTTTGACGCATTTCTGATTGGTGAGTACTTGATGTCTCAGCCCGATCCCGGGGCCGCATTGGCGGCGCTGCTGGCAGGCGGCTCCTGATGGTGCGCGTGAAGATTTGCGGCATCACCTCTTGGGAAGATGCCAAGCTGGCCGTGGACGAAGGCGCGAGCGCACTCGGTTTTAATTTTTATCCGCCCAGCCCTCGTGTGATTACTCCCTACGTCGCTTGGGACATCCTGCGCCGCCTGCCCCCCTATGTGGACCGTATCGGAGTCTATGTGGATTGGCAGCCCAAAGTGATCGCCGCCCTAACTCGCGCACTGCGGCTCACGGGAATCCAGCTTCATGGTAATGAAAGCCCAAGCGACGTGAAGGAACTCTGCGTGAAAGCGCCGGTGGTGAAAGCCTTTCCGGTGAAGCGCGATTTTGAGCCCGAGCGCCTGCGCAAATTCAGCCGCGCCTCTGCGATTCTGCTCGAGCGCTTCGATCCGGTGTTGCGCGGCGGCGTGGGCAAGCCGTGGGACTGGGGCTTGGCGCGCGAAGCGGGCCGGTATGCGCGGATTGTGCTGGCGGGTGGCCTAACACCCGAAAATGTGGCCGAAGCGATTGATGTGTCCCAGCCCTACGCGGTGGACGTGGCCACCGGTCTTGAAATCGAGGTCGGAAAAAAGGATCCAGGTCTCGTGCGTGCGTTCATGCGCGCGGTTGAGCAGGCCAACAGCAAGCTCGCCGTGCAAGGCGCGAGCCTACAATGACGGTTCCCTCACACGCCGGTTCCCTAGGACAAATCTGGCCCGACGCCCAGGGCCGATTTGGTCCCTATGGGGGGCGCTACGTGCCGGAGACCCTGATGGCTCCGGTGGCGGAGTTGGAAGCTGCTTATATTTCCGCGCAGAAGGATCCGAAATTCGCCGCCGATCTTCTCGTCCTTTTACGCGATTTTGCCGGGCGCCCGACGCCGCTGCAATTTGCGGAGCGGCTGACCGCGTATCTGCGCGGTCCGCGCATTTACCTGAAGCGCGAGGATTTGCTCCATACCGGCGCGCACAAAATTAATAATTGCATCGGTCAAGGCCTGCTTGTCGTGCGCATGGGGAAGCCGAGAGTTGTTGCAGAAACCGGTGCAGGACAGCACGGCGTAGCCACGGCGACCGTCGCCGCGCGGCTGGGCTTGCAGTGCACGGTTTATATGGGCACGGAAGATATGGAGCGCCAGCGGCTCAACGTTTCGCGGATGCGTTTGCTCGGCGCGGAAGTGATTGGCGTGGATTCCGGCAGCCGCACACTGAAGGATGCAATTAATGAAGCGATGCGCGACTGGGTGACGAACGTCCGCACCACGCACTATCTGCTTGGCTCGGTGCTCGGGCCGCATCCTTACCCGCAAATGGTGCGCGATTTTCATTCCGTGATTGGCCGCGAAGCTCGTGAACAGATTCTGCGGGCCGAAGGCTGCCTGCCCGATGCGCTCTTCGCCTGCGTGGGCGGAGGCTCGAACTCGATTGGGCTGTTTCACGCATTTTTAGGCGATGCTTCTGTAAAGATGGTGGGCGTCGAAGCCGGGGGCCGCGGGCATGGTGCAGGTGAACACGCTGCGCGCTTGGCTGCGGCCGCAGGTTTTGCGGGTGCGAAGCCTGGCGTGCTGCATGGCACCTACACATACGTGCTGCAAAATTCTGATGGCCAAATCGCTACGACGCATTCGATTTCCGCGGGCCTTGATTATCCGGCCGTGGGTCCCGAGCATGCTTGGCTTGCGGAGCAGGGCCGCGCCGAATACACCGCCGTCAGCGATGCTGCCGCGCTCGATGCTGCGCGCATTCTGGCTCGCCAGGAGGGGATCATCCCGGCGCTCGAAAGCGCGCACGCGGTGGCCTGCCTAATCGAGCGCGCGCCCATGATGCCGCGCGAATCCGTGGTGATCCTCAATGTTTCCGGCCGCGGCGACAAAGATATGGAGACGCTGGCGAAGTTTCTCTAGGAATCCCACGTGCAAACTTGACTTCTCCTATCACATCGCAAATGCCTCATGCCACGCGTATCGGTAAGCGTTTTGCCGAGCTTTCGCGCGCGGGAGAGATGGGACTGGTCGCCTACATCACCGCCGGCGACCCAACGCTTGACGCCACCAAACAGATCGTGTTGTCGGCTGCGGAGACGGGCGCTGACGTCATCGAGCTGGGCGTGCCGTTTAGCGATCCGCTTGCCGACGGCCCTACGATTCAGCGCGCAAGCGAACGCGCCTTGCGTGCTGGCGCCACGCTTGCTGGGGTGCTCGATTTGGTCTCCGCGATCCGCAGAGAAAGCCAAGTTCCACTGTTGCTCTTCAGCTACTACAATCCGATTTTGCAAATGGGTCTGGCGAAATTTTCCGAACGCGCCGCCGCGGCCGGCGCCGATGGTGCGTTGATCACCGACCTTACGCCTGAGGAAGCGGGGGAATACCGCGGAGCGCTGCACGCGCGCGGACTGGATACGGTGTTTCTTGCCGCGCCAACCACGACCGCGAACCGCTTCGCGGCGATTGCTGAGGCGTCGAGCGGTTTTCTTTATCTGGTGTCACGCACGGGCGTAACCGGAGCACGCGAAGGTTTACCCGAGGATTTGCCCGCATTGGTGCGGCGTGCGCGGCAGGCCACGTCATTGCCCTTGGCCATCGGCTTCGGTATTTCGCTGCCGGGGCACATCTCAGTGCTAGGCGGGCTTGCTGACGCCGCCGTGGTGGGCTCGGCATTGATGGAAGAGATCGAGCGCGCGAAAACCCCCGCCGATGCTGCTGCCGCGGTGGCCGCGCGGATTCGTTTACTGAAGCGCGCCGCCGCCAAAGGTATGAGCCGCCGCGAACCGGGCGCGTGAGAGAATTGGCTGCGGGCAACTTCCATGAATATCGACGACTGGCGCCGGCGCATAGATGAGATCGACCGTCAACTGGTCACGTTGTTGAACGAACGGTCGCGCTGTGCGATGGAGATCGGCCGGATCAAGCAGGAACGCCATCTGCCGCTCTATCAGCCTGAGCGAGAGAAAGAAGTGCTTGCGGCCGCGGAACGCAGCAATACTGGGCCGTTGCCGGATACGGCCATCCGGCGCCTGTTCGAACGCATCCTCGACGAAGCGCGTTCGGTGGAGCGCCACGTGATGAATCCGGGTGGCGAATCGCAGCAGGAATGAGCTGTGCCGCCAATCACTCTTAAACTGCGATACATTTTAGTCAGGAGAACGACATGGTTGTCGTAATGCAGACGGGTGCAAGCGACGAGCAGATCCAGCACGTGATCGATCGCTTGGTGGCCTATGGGTTTGACGTGCATCGCTCGACCGGGGAGTCCCAAACGGTGCTGGGTGCTGTGGGCGTGCGTGCAGATTTTGATCCGCGCGCCCTCGAGTTGATCGAAGGCGTCCGCGAAGTGGTGCGCATCACGCAGCCGTATAAGCTCGCGAGCCGCGCTTTTCGTCCGGAGGGCACCATCGTCGAGCTTCCGCGTGGCGTCCGCGTGGGCGGCTCGGAAGTCATCGTGATGGCCGGGCCATGCTCGGTGGAATCACTCGAGCAGATCGGAATTATTGCGGAGGGTGTAGCACGCAATGGCGCGAAGGTGTTGCGCGGCGGAGCATTCAAACCGCGCTCATCACCATATAGCTTCCAGGGCATGGGTGAAAAGGCGCTGAAGCTGATGCGCGATGCCGCCGATAAACATGGGCTGCTGGTTTGCAGCGAAGTGATGGATCCGTCGCAGATTTCAATGATCCTGCCGATGGTAGACATCCTGCAGGTGGGTGCTCGCAACATGCAGAATTATCACTTACTGCGCGCCCTCGGCGAAGTGCAGAAGCCGGTGCTGCTCAAGCGCGGCATGTCCGCGACGATCGAAGAGCTGTTGCTTTCCGCCGAATACATCATGGCCGGAGGCAATTACAACGTGATTCTGTGCGAGCGCGGCATACGCACGTTTGAAACCTATACGCGCAACACGCTCGATATCGCCGCAATTCCCGTGATCAAGAAGCTCTCCCATTTGCCGATCATCGCCGATCCCTCGCACGGGACCGGCCGCCGCGACAAAGTGGCGCCGATGGCTCGCGCGTCCGTGGCCGCGGGAGCCGATGGTTTGCTGATCGAAGTGCACCACGATCCCGACAAAGCGCTTTCGGATGGCGCGCAATCGCTTTACATCGAGCAATTCGCACAGCTCATGGCTGAATTGCGCATCATCGCACCGGCTGTCGGACGCCGCGTCGCCTGAGCCATGCCGAAGGCGCCTGCCGAACCGTTTCGCCGCGTGGCCATCCTGGGCACTGGGCTGATCGGCGGTTCGTTCGCGCTCGCCTTGCGAAAGCACCTGCCAGAAGTGCATATCACAGGTTTCGATCGTGAGCCTGTGCTGCTGGAGGCGCTCGAACGCGGTCTCATTCATGAGAACGTTACCGACATTCGCAAAGCTGTGAGCAGCGCCGACCTCGTCTACATCGCGCTGCCGATTTCCACAACGATCGAGCTCCTTCCTCAGATCGCGCGTCACTCTCCACCCCACGCTCTCGTTACCGACGCCGGCAGCACCAAGCGGGCGATCTGCCGCGCCGCAGAAAAGCATTTTGTGGAGGGCGGGCCAACATTTCTCGGCGGCCACCCGATGGCTGGGCGGGAAACGCACGGTCCGGGCGAAGCTAGCGTCGATCTATTTCGCGGGGCCAAATACGTACTGATTGGCGGGGATGTGGCCGGCGCGGAATTTGCAGCGAGCGAAAGGCGCGTGGAGGCCTTCGTCGCGTTGCTGGAGGCAATCGGAGCACGTACGATTTGGCTGGATGCTGAGACGCACGATTGGGCGGTGGCCATCGTTTCGCATCTGCCACAGATGCTAGCAGTGGCTCTCGCTGGCATGATCGCTGAGGAAACCGACGAGTCCGGATTACCGGAATCGCTCGCGGGACCCGGCGTCCGGGAAATACTTCGGCTGGCCGGCAGCCCCTACGCGATGTGGCGCGACATCGCTTTCACAAATTCCGATAACTTGAAGCGCGCTCTCGACCGCCTGGCTCAAGCCATCGACCAGCTTCGCAACCAACTCACCACGCGTGACCTCGAACGTTCTTTCGCCGCGGCAAACCGTCTCTACAAATCTTTGCGCGAAGTGCAGTAGACTCCATTGCGGCGCAATTGCGAATGTGTTCTTCAGTGTGACTCTAGGAGTACTCCATGGATAAGCGCGTAGCCAATGCCGATGCCGCGATTACGAATCTGCGGGAGGGCGCCACGATCTTGATGGGTGGTTTTGGCCTTTGCGGCATTCCGGAAAACTTAATCGCCGCCGTGCAGCGCGCGGGCACACGGAATCTTACGATCGCGAGTAACAACGCTGGCGTAGACGATTTCGGCATTGGCCTGTTGCTGCAGACGAGGCAGGTTCGCAAGATGATCTCGACCTATGTGGGCGAGAATAAGCTGTTCGAGAAGCTCGTGCTCTCCGGAGAACTCGAAGTCGAGCTGAACCCGCAGGGCACCCTGGCTGAACGCATTCGCGCGGGCGGAGCGGGCATCGCCGCGTTCTTCACACCCACCGGGTACGGCACGATGATCGCGGAAGGGAAGGAAGTCCGCGAATTCGATGGTCGCCCGCACATTCTCGAACGTAGTCTGCGCGGTGATTTTGCGTTCGTGAAAGCTTGGAAAGGCGATCGCTGGGGCAATCTCGTATATCGCAAGACCTCACGCAACTTTAACGCTGTGATGGCGACGGCAGCCGAGTTCGTGATAGCGGAAGTCGAGCACCTCGTAGAAATCGGCGAAATTCCTCCCGACCAGGTGCACACGCCGGGCGTTTTTGTAAACGCTATTTTTCAGGGGACCAACTATCAGAAGCGCATCGAGAAGCGCACGGTGCGCAAGCGTGGCTCGGCGCAGGAGCAATCAACATCGGCTGACTCCGGTACCAAGCAGGAATTCATTGCCAGACGTGTCGCTCAAGAACTCCAAGATGGCTACTACGTGAACCTGGGCATCGGCGTGCCCACGCTCGTGGCGAATTACATTCCGGCGGGGATGGATGTGATCCTGCAATCGGAAAACGGAATGCTTGGCGTCGGGCCGTTTCCCTTGGAGAGCGAGGAGGATGCTGATCTGGTGAACGCCGGCAAGGAAACTGTCACGGAAATTCCGGGTACGGCATATTTCTCGAGCGCCGATTCATTCGGCATGATTCGCGGACGTCACATCAACCTCACGGTATTGGGTGCGCTCCAAGTGGATGAGCGCGGCAATCTGGCGAATTGGGCCATTCCCGGCAGGATGCTCAAGGGCATGGGCGGCGCCATGGATCTGGTCGCCGGGGCGCAGCGGGTAATCATCGCGATGGAGCACGCCACGAAGGACGGCCAGCCGAAAATCCTGAAGCAATGTTCCCTGCCGTTGACCGGTGTGGGCGTTGTGAATCGCATCATTACGGAGCTCGCGGTGATTGACGTCACGCCGGAAGGCTTGCTGCTGCGGGAAACTGCTCCGGGCGTCACGAGCGCGCAAGTGCAAGCAGTGACCGAACCGAGACTGAGTGTGGCGGGTGACACAAAAACAATTGTGGTTTAACGCCCGCGTTAATTGTGATATAATTCATGAGAGTCTGTGTAAGAACTTTTCCTGAATAATCGTTCGTTCCTCTCGCCGACAGTGTATAGTCGCTTCAAACCCTAACGCAGTTTCGATCGATTCATAGCACAGCAACCGGCGTGCGCTCGGGTCTGAGCCTCTAAGAAAGGCGGAAGCCCGTGCAAATGACCTTGAGGCAAGAACCGCGAAAATTCTTCATGTCTCTTCGCGATATCTCCTTTTGGATTCGCAGCGCGCAAACGGATGCCACCTTGGAAAAGCTCCGCTGCGAACACGGATCGCTCAAGGCCTTCGATTTGCTGTACGCGAATAAGCAAGATCCCTTCGGTTCCACTCGACGCCATTGGCGCTACCAAAATCTTAAATATGAACGCTTGATCTCTTTTTTGCCCAATCGCCGGTATACCAGCGCATTGGACATTGGCTGCGGTCTCGGTCCCTTCACACGGCACTTGTCGCCGCATGTGGATGAAGTAATGGGAGTGGACATTTCGCGGGAAGCACTCGATGGCGCCCGTGCGCTCTCGGCCGGCCATGCCAACTTGTGTTTCGTACAGCAGGACGTTCGGTCCATTGCGGAGATCGGCCGCCAGTTTGATCTGATCGCGCTGCTCGATGTGCTGTATTACCTTTCGCCGCTTTCCGATTCCGTGCTGGAAGCCGTCGCCCTGCAGGTGGAGGCGCTCCTTGCGCCCGGCGGCATACTCTTACTTGCCAACCACTTCTTCTTTGGATTTGACGCTGCATCGCAGCAGACGCGCAGAATTCACAATGAGTTCTGCGAGCGTACGTCACTTTGTACTGCCTCCGAATACCGCAGGCCTTTCTTCCTGGCGACGCTTTTCCAGCATTGTCCGTCATCTAGAGTTGCCGCGTAGACCATCCGGAAACGCTGGGCGTGCACCTGGGCCGCAGATCAGTTAGCATTGCTGCACCAGCAACGGCGGAGCGCCCAAACGCCAGGGCGCCTGCGACCCGGCGGAGAATTCAGCGTGGAACCGCATTCTATTGTTATTCTGAGTTTGCATACTCCGAAAGAAAAGCTGTGGGGCGAGCTAGTGCAACTGCAAGCGGCGGGCGTCACCCTTCGGGGCATCGACCTGAATTCGTTCGATGACTTCGTGCATCAGGTGCTCGAACCCGATGGGGCACGCGTTGGACTGCCGACGATTTTTCTCCCGATGCAGCGGATCGAGCGCATAGCGCTGGACGAGCCCACGGGCGCGCTGCCTTCCCTCAATGAACTCTTCACGAAAAAGGTGGGACGCTCGCTGCGAGAATATCTCGCGCAATTTGCCTGAGGGGCAGCAAGACTCGGATACATGGCGACCCGCTTATTTAATGTTCCTAACCAACTGACGCTGCTCCGGCTTGGTTTTCTGCCGCTGTTTCTCATTTTGATTATTTATGATCGCTACGGCTGGGGCTTGGCCGTACTGCTGATCGCCGCGATTACCGACGGCTTGGATGGTTTGCTGGCGCGCCGCTTGAACCAGAGCACGGCGCTCGGCGCCTACCTCGATCCGATCGCCGACAAGATGCTACTTTCGTCTTCATTCCTGGTGCTGGCGCTGAAGGGCAAGATTCACTGGTGGGTCACGGTCGTCGTAATGGCTCGGGACGCCATTCTACTGACAACGGCGGTGGTGATTATTTTGGTTGCAGGCTACCGAAGGTTTCCGCCAAGCATTTTCGGCAAGGTCACCACCTTCGTACAAATCCTATTGGTTTTCGTGGTGGTTACCGAGGCGGCTTTCCCTGCGGCTGGGCTCGATCCGGTGCAGAGCGTGCTGCGTTACTGCGTGGCGTTTTTCACCGCATTTTCAGGATTGCACTATAGCGTGACTGTCGCCCGGCGGCTCAGCGGTTCCTAGGTCTCGCAGTGTGGGCGGCGGACGGAGCGCGCATTGAAGTTCGATTTCTCTTCCAGAAGAATATGCGCCGCTGCCTTGGGATGCCGGATGATTGCCGCGGTAAAAATCGAAGAACATGAAAGCAAAGCACGCAACGATCACTAGTGCAGCAACCCATCCCAGCGCATAGGCGCGCTTGCGCTCGGCCGCGTCCACCGGCTGGCGATCAGCCACGATCCTACCAAGCAGATATCCCGATGCCAGACCACCGAAGTGCGCTGCGTTGTCTGTACCGGACATCATGATGCCGAGAATAAAGATATATATGACCCACTTGATGAGCTGGCTACGCAGCGCCTGAGCTGCGGCATTGCCTCGTTTAGTGGTTGCGGCAAGCAACAGTCCAATCAAGCCCAGGAGCGCGCCAGACGCGCCGATGCTGGGAATGGGCGGAACGAACCCACCAACGCCCGAATATCTCAGCCACATATACGTCGCGCTCACAACGTAACCAGCGATACCGGTTGCGACATACAGGAAAAAATAGCGGGCCGAGCCATATAACTCTTCGACGACAGGACCAAGATCCATCAAAACCCACATATTAAACACTATGTGCAACAAGCCCCCGTGCAGAAAGCAAGCCGTCACCAACCGCCAAGGCTGCGCAATCATGTAGGGCAGTGGCAGGGAAGCGCCCATGCGAATCAGAACCCGTGCGTCAATACCGCCCATGCCGAAAAGCGATCCCAGCGCGCCGCCTCCTCCGGAGTTGTCGCCGCCGTTATGTAGGGTCAGCAGCAAGCTGATGCCGTAAAACAAGCAACACAGGCTAAGCACCGCATAGGTGATCGGCGATTGCGTAGGCAGCATGCGGCTGAGCGAACGGCTTACCGCGGCAACCGAAAAGCGAAGATTCGCGCCACAGTTGTAACATTTGGTCGCCGTCGTGCCTGCCAGTGATCCGCACGCAGGACACATCTTTGGGCGCGTATTCTCCTTCTCGGCGGAACCAAACATCTGCTTCAGGCTGTCACGCCAGCGATCGAGCTTCCATCGCCAACGGGAAGGAATCGGCACGCAGTCTCCTTGCGGGTCAAAATAACCGTGCCTATAATAGCCGAAATCTTCACGCACCGCCGTAGCTCGCGCGCGGGAGAGCGCAACCATGATCGAAGACTTCGAGGACTTCGGCCGCTGGCTCGATCAGGAACTCGCCCATGTGCGCCATGTTGTTGAGACGGAAATTCGCCCGACCGCCGAAAAGAAGTTTGCCGCGGCGTTGCGCGCCGCTTCGCAAAAACTCTCCGAGTTTGCGCAGGAAATCGAATCGCGTACCCAGCGTCCGGGCGTCTGAACCAAGTGACCTTCACGAATCGCATGCCCGCCGCCCATTCGATACGGCAGTTTGTTTTATGCGTGGCCGCTATCGCAGTCTTTGCAGCCGGGTGTAGCCAGCAACACATCAGTGCCA